>JAGFJE010000719.1 GCA_024103175.1 Phaeodactylibacter sp. | reverse complement strand
GGTTATTTTCCCGCCAGACAAGGCGCGAGGAAGAAGCATAGCCGGAGCTACGTGACTGACGAGCAACGCCGTATGGTGGGAAAAGAGCCCGCGATATTACCCCGCTATTTAGTGCCCGAGGCACTAGGTTCCTATATCGGCAGGTTCAGCTTATCAGCCAGGTAACGGTGGTAGATGAAAAGCACCAGAAAAGCCCCGGCCGTAGCGATGAGCAGGCTGCCGAGAAGCCCTTTGCTGGCAATGCCGACCAGGCCGGCGACGAAGCCGCCCACAACCGAGCCGACAATTCCGATGATGATCGAAGAGATCCAGCCGCCTTTTTCCTCCTGTGGCGTCAGCATCTTGGCAATGGCGCCGGCAGCAAAACCGATAAGAAGCCAATAGATCAGTCCCATAATCAGTATGGTTTTAGTTGAGTGAAGTTATTGCCCCTAAGTTAATAAAATTTGCGATCCTGAGAAGCTGCATTATCTTTAGCGCTAAACCATTTCAACATGAAACTCGCCGCCATAGACATCGGGTCGAACGCCATCCGCCTCCAGGTCATCCGCATCATCAAGGAGGGGGAACGCATCAGCTTCAAAAACCAGGAATACATCCGCTTCCCGTTGCGCCTCGGGCGGGATGTGTTCTCCACCGGGCGCATCAGCGAAGACACTGTCGTCAATTTTGAAAAGCTCATGCGCACCTTCAAACTGCTGCTTGAACTGTACGACGTAGACGGTTACATCGCCCGGGCCACCTCCGCCATGCGGGAGGCCAAAAACGGCAAAGATATCATCCAGCGTATCGCTACCTATTTTGACCTCAAGATCGGCATCATCAGCGGCAAAGAGGAGGCCGAGTACCTCAGCAAGGCCATCGTGCCTTACCTCGATGATAAAACCTACATCCACATCGACGTCGGCGGCGGCAGTACCGAGATCAACATCTATGAAGGAAAGAACCGGGTGAACGCCAAATCTTTCAAAATGGGCTCGGTACGACAGTTGGAAGGGCGCAACCGCAAGGCAGCCTTCAGGAGCATCTCCCAGTGGAGGGATAAAGTTGCCCCGGCTTTAAAACCACCGGTCATCGCTGTAGGCACCGGCGGCAACATCAATAAGTTGTTCAAACTTTCCAACCAGAAATACCGCAACAGCATCAGCCTGGCCGAGCTGCAGGCCCTGCGCGCCTACGTGGGCGAATTTACCTACGAACAGCGCATGAATATCCTCAAAATGAACCCCGACCGCGCCGATGTGATCATCCCCGCCTCCGAGATCTACACCGAAGTGATGCGCATTTTCGGCTCCGACTACATCATGGTGCCGGGCGTAGGGCTGAAAGACGGCCTGCTGTATGCCCTCTACGAGGATGTCGCTCAGGAACGGATAGAAGATATCGAGTTTCTGGGGCAGTTCTAGGACAGGGTGACAGGATGGAGGCGCCCCGGGCCCAGCCAGAGCATCCTGTAAACCCTAAAATCCTGTCATCCTGTCTATAGTCGCGGGCACAGGATCATATCCACCGGTTCCTCCGGCAGGCTGCCCTTCATTTCCCGCCCTCCGAAAAAATAACTCCACTCCATACCGAAGAGGCTGCCGGCGCTGCGAAAAGAAAGAGGCGGGTCTATACTGGCGGATGACAGCCGGCCTTTTACCACCGGCGTGAGGCCGAACCGGGCAAATATTCCAATAGAAGAGGATCCGCCATTTTCCATTTTGCGCAACAGGCCGCTGCTCAGGTGGAGGGCGGCCCGCAGGCCTCTGATATCTGTTGTCTCGTTCACTTCACCCACCATTCCGTCGATGCTTTGTGGGAGCACAGCTCCGATACTGCCGCCCAGCCGGGCGTAGCCATGCATGGCCCGCTTCCGCCACCAGGGAAAGCCGCGAACGTCAGAGATCAATACCAGGTTGAGTGGAACTTCCAGGTTGAGGTAGTCCCGGGAAATATTATCTCTGCCCTCATCGTAAGCGTAGGCGTGCATATCCGCCCGCATCCCGGTTTCCCAAAACAGGTTGATCCGGTTGCGAAGAGCGCCCCATTGTAGGTTGGCCTTCCGGTTGAGCCGATAACGGGCCAACAGAGAAAGCCCGGTGCGCGGGGCCATTTCCGGAGTGGCGGCCGGTTCAACCTGTAATCCGGGATCGGAAAAATGGACGCTCGTGCCGATGCCCCACTGCCAGCGGCCGGGCTGAGCGAGTAGAATGCCGCTCATCAGCAGGAGGCAGTACGGCAGAAAATATGTTTTAAGCTGGCGTCTGTTGGCTGTCATAGGGCGTTCTTCTACTTTTTGGCAAGGAGCGTTTCAGTTGCATTAATTTAAACCGGAAAAGCGGCCGTTCATTTTTGAAAAACAAAACCTTAACGCTTATGAAATTCCCGACTGTTGTTTTTTTGCTGCTTACCCTGGTGGGAGGCGCCCATTGCCAACCCGTTCCTGCCGATGATATTCCCCCTCTGGACGCAAGGGGCAAAACTGCGCTGCAACAATTCCAAAACCTGCCCGCCGCCTGCCGGGTGTATCCCGCGCCGGAAAATGAGCCGGGCGCTCCCCTGATCATCTGCGGAACCCTGCTCCGAAAGGAAAACCGGAGGCCTGTTCCAGACGCTTCCATCTTTCTGTACCACACAGACGCCAGGGGCGACTACCGGCAAAGCGAAAAGAACAGGCCCGAAACTTCCCGCATCAGCGGTACGGTAAAAACGGATGAACGAGGGCGGTTCCTCCTTTCGACCATACTGCCGGGCAAGTACAACAACCAGGGCGAGGGCGGCCACATCCACCTGCAGGTGGAAGGCGCTCAGCCCGGGGGGTATACCTTTCAGTTCAGCCAGTATTCCAGCCCCACTGATAAGCGGTTCATCAATAGTAACGATCAGTTTTTCCTGGTTGAGCTCAGCCGCGATGGGCAGGGCCGCCTGGTGGGCTTCCTGGAACTGCCGGTGAAGGGGATGTGAGTTGGTGTTGAGAACAAAAAAAAACTTTGAGGCTGGCTGTTCAAAATTGGGATAGAAAATTCCCCCGGTTTTGGGCCTGAGCCATATCGAAGCCAGGTTGCATGCCAGTAGAATTAATATTAAAGCAGAAAGGCCATCTCATAAGTTTGAGTAATGCACCAAACCAATTGAGGCCGTAACCTTCCAGCGCCCGCCTGCTGTGCCAGCGGCCGGCAGGTTTTCAAAACCTGGAAGTGTTTTGCCAGGAGTAACAAAAGGACATTATCCAGCATCTCCGATAAACGCTACCGGGTTAACCAGAAACAGCGGCCTGGCTGGAAACCCGGCAGGTTGAATCGTTCAAAAATAGGGAGAAGCCTTTTCCTGAAAAAATTGCTATTTTGAACAGCCTACCTCAAAGTGTGGCCTCCAAACAAGCTCTAAAACATATAGATCCCCCGGATGGTGACCGTGCGGCCGATAAAGCGGCCGGACTGCTGGCCGGGCAGTGGGCTGGGCTCGTCCCCGTCGCTGATGAGCAGGTTGTTCAACCATTTCGACCACTGTACGTTGATGCCCAGGTTTTCCTGAAAGAAGAACGTGCCCCCAAGGACGATGGAGTAGAGGTTGTCCTTCAGCGGATAGGACTCCGTGGCATCCTCGCCGGTGAAGTCGATGATCTCGTAATTGATCACCCGGGCGTAAGACAGGCCGGCGCTGGCCTGTATCTTCCAATCCTGAAAATGCACCATCACCGGGGCCTCCACCAGGTTGAGACGGATCTTGTCGAAGGCCGAGGCGGGGTTGTCCAGGCGGTGGCGGCTGGCGCCCTGCTGGGCGAAGAGCATCTCCAGGCTGAGCCGCCAGCGGTCCGCCAGTATGGCGTCTACCCGCCCGCCGACATTGACCCCGATCTTGTTGAAGCCGGTCAGGTCGTCCCCGTCCACCTGCGAGAGGTTGAAGCCGGCGACAATGCCCGCCTCGAAGCGCCGCTCCGGGCCGGTATTTTGGGCGTGGAGGGTAGAGGCAAGAAAGAAAAAGAGTGCTATGAGTTGAAGCCCTGTTTTCATATTTATTCGTTATTTGTTATTCGTCTTTGTTGTGAGCCGGCGGGTAATTCGAAATTCCGGCCTTATGATCAAATTGCCGCGCACTGCCGGCGGCCCAAAATTAACAAATTCCTCATTGTAACATTTTGAGTAGCCCGGGCGGTACACCTCGGGGCGCCAAACATACTCTCTTATTAGCCGGCAATTGGAAATATAACGCCAGGCGGAAGAAAAATGTACGCCTCCCCCTGTAACTTTTGTATGCTGCTGTCATTATGCATTTACTTGCACATTCATGAGATCCACTCTCGCGCCTCTCTGATATTTTACCGGCTAATCGCTAACCGCAATTGCCGACAGCTTCTTTTGTTAATCATCCCGCCAGGCGTTATCTTTGCCACTGCCATCCCCGAGGAATAGCCGTTCAGCAAATTCCACAGGGCCAAACGCCGCAATCATGTTCAAATACACACGCCACAGCCTGAAGAAACTGGAAACCCTGCTTGAAGAGCTCGAATATACCGTGCGCTACGAGAAGGGCAACTTCAATTCCGGCTACTGCATCGTAGAGAACCGAAAAGTGGCGGTGATCAATAAATTTTACGATACCGAAGGGCGCATCAACTGCCTGGTCGATATTCTTGGCAAAATGGACGTACCCGTGGAACAACTCAGCGAGCCTTCCGCCAAATTCTTCAAAAAGATCAATGAGCTGACGGTGAGCGAGGAGGAGGAGTAAAGATTTTTATATTTGCGATTTAAGATTTTTGATTTGCGATGTGCGCCGCCCCGATCCGACGGCTTCCCTGGCGCACATCAAACATCAAAAATCAAACATCAAACATCAAACATCAAAAATCAAACACCCCCTGGAGATCATACTAACCGGAACCGGAACCTCACAGGGCGTGCCCGTGATCGGCTGCGACTGTGAAGTGTGCACATCCACCGATGAGCGGGACAAGCGCCTGCGCACCGCCGCCCTTATTCGCTTTGGCGATAAGCGCATTGCCATTGACTGCGGGCCGGACTTCCGCCAGCAGATGCTGCGCAGCCGAACCTGCACCCTCGACGCCATCCTGTTTACCCACGAGCACAACGACCACATCATCGGACTGGACGATGTGCGCCCTTTCAATTTTCAGGCCTGGACGGATATGCCGGCCTATTGCACTGCCCGGGTTCAGCAGTCGCTCCTTCGGCGTTTTGACTATATTTTCACAACGCAAGGGCGTTACCCGGGAGCGCCTATGGTGCGCCTCCATACCATTTCCAAAGGCCAACCCTTTGAGGTGGCCGGGCTGAAGGTGCAGCCCGTCGAAGCCTTGCACGGCAGAATGCCGGTCCTGGGCTTTCGCATCGGCGATTTTGCCTACCTGACGGATATCCGCACCATCGCTTCCGAAGAGATGGAAAAATTGAGGGGGGTGCGCCACCTGGTGCTCAGCGCCCTGCATCAGAGGGAGCATCATTCCCACCTCAATCTGCAGCAGGCATTGAACCTGATCGCACAACTGGCGCCGGAACAGGCATACCTGACTCACATCAGCCATCGCATGGGCCGGCACGACGAGGTGCAACGCGAGTTGCCGGAAAATGTAACTTTGGGGTACGATGGGCTGAGGATCGATTGTTCGTAAATCAAGGGGGAAGATAATTTACGATATTTGATTTGTCGGCTGCAACCGGATCTGGGGTAGCTGGCTCTGGCTGAAAATCGCACATCAAAAATCAAAAATCGCAGATCAAAAATTAGTTCCGATGTTTCAAAAATACTATCCCTTCACCATCCTCTTCCTTCTCACTGCCTGCCAGCCGGGCCCGCTCGAAGGCCCACCCATCGAGCCCCACCGGGAAGACTGGGCCGTTTTTTTGCGGGAAGATGAGGCCGGGCCATCCGTCATAACCATCGACCTGGGCTGGGCGCCTGTTGCTCCATTGCCAAACCACAATACGCTGACGGCTATAAGCGTGATTGCTGAGGAGGAACTCCCTTCCGGCTTTCCTACCGAAAAGGAAGTGGAGGCCGCCAACCGGCTGCAGGACCAGCTCATCCGGGCGCTGGAGAAACCCCGTCAGGGCATCTTTGTGGGGAGTATGACCTCTTTCGGGCAGAAATCCTTCTTCTTCTACCTGAATGACAGCCGGGACGCGGAGCGGATCACCGGGCAGGTGCTGGCGGGCTTCCGCAGCCGGGAAACCAGAAAAGAGGCCCGGAAAGACCCGCAGTGGGCCGGTTATTTCAACATCCTTTTCCCTTCTGCCCGGGAAATGACGGAGATACGGAACGAACGGGTGCTGCAGGGCCTTCAAGAAGCCGGCGACCCACTGCAAGAGCCCCGGCCTATCGACCACTGGATCTATTTCCCGGACGAGGCAAAACGAGACAGCTTCCTGTCGGATGCTGAAAAGGACGGCTTTAAACTCGTAGAGGCATCCGTCCTCGAAGATGATGATGAACCTTATATGCTCCACATCATCAGAGTGGACAGCATCCATATCCCCTTCATTCATGAACTGACCTGGGGCCTGAGGCAAAAAGCCGAACAGTACGGCGGCGCCTACGATGGATGGGAGACGATAGTGGCAAGGGAATAAAAGAGAGAATATACATTCCCAAAAAAAAATACTTAATTTAAAGCCCTAACGTTTAATCGGTACGAAGAGAACGGGCATATCCGCTCCTTCCTCGTATTGAAAATACCCTGTACCAAACCACAAAAAGGCTATGTCACGACTGGATTATGTTACAATCGCCATTGTTGCTGTCTGTGTAGCAGCGCTCGTTTACCTCATCTATATGACGACCAACCTGCTCGGGGATTCCGGCGAACCGGATACTGCCGCAGAAACGACGCCTCCCGCCGGCAGCGAAGATCAGCAGGACGATACCTACTACTTCGATGACCAGGGCAGAATAGAGGGCGACGAGCAGGACGCAGCACAGCAGGAAACGCCCGCCACCGGCTCCGATGCTTCCTCCAATTACGATTATAAGCGCGGAGAAGACCTGGATAAGGGGCGCTCCTCTGCCGGCGGCCCTGCCACTACTTCCCCTCAGGAAATGGATACCAGAGGCAGCGGCATCGCGGAGGAAGATTACAGCAGCACCTCGTCCGGAAGCAGTTCCACGGCCGGCTCCGGCCAGTATATGGTCATCGCCGGTACCTTCAGTGTCAGCGCTAATGCTCAGGAGATGGAGAACAAATTGCGTGGGATGGGATACAATAACGTTACGCTCGAACCTTTCGACCGGGGAAAGTACACCGTCGTTCTCGTCGGCCGGTTCGCTTCCCTTAGTGATGCCAAGACTCTGGCCGGTGAACTGGAGGGGAAAGGGGTGCCCGCCTATGTGAAACGGAAATAAGCTGGAGGGAAACCGGAAAACCTGCCGGGGCTTGTCAGGGGCGGGCAGGTTTTCCGGTTAAAACTACTCGTGTACCCCGTATTCCTCCTTCCAGTCCAGCATCCCGCCCAGCAGGTTGCGTACGACCTTGAAGCCGGCCCGTTCCATCAACTGCTTGGCCACGCCGCTGCGGTTGCCGGAACGGCAGTACAGGATGATCTCGTCTTCCGCGTGGGGCCGCAGCGCCTCCAGCTTTGTGGGTAAGGCGCCGAGCGGGATCAGCTGCCCGCCAACGTTGAATTCCTGGTGTTCAGAAGGCTCGCGCACATCGATGAGGAGAAAATCGTCTCCCCGGTCTATCTTTTCTTTGAGCTCTTTTACGTTAATATCTTTGGCCATGGTGTCCTTTTTGATGCAAAAGTACGCGGATAGGCTATAAATGGCAACTTTAGGAAAGGAAAGAATGAATGAAGGATTGAAGGAATGAATGTAGCTTGAGCCCTATTCATTCCTTCAATCCTTCAATCCTTCATTCCTTCAATCCTTTCCTGCCAGCATCACCTTTTTCTGTATCCAACTTCCGTCCCTCACTGCCGTTACCCGCAGCAGGTACAGGCCGCTTTCGTACCGGCTTACGCCTAGTTGCGGCTGCATAAGGCCCTGGTGGATCAATTGCCCCACGCCGTTGTACAGTTCAATGCGGTAGTCTTCGTGGCTGCCCGTGGCGGGGTAGAGGTTGAGAACATCCCTCGCCGGGTTGGGGAATACCTGGACCTGGAAAGCCTCCATATCCACTTCGCCGGTAGAGGTGGGCCCTGGCGTTTCACTGCCGACTACGGGGCGCACCATCAGGGCGCCGGCCGGGACGGGGATGCCCAGGTCGGAGAAGAGCCGCCATTCGTCGGTATTGTTGCGCTTGAAGTAACTGACGGCCTGGCCTTCCGGCGTATTCTTATCCAGCCCGAAAGGAATGCAGTCGGTAAAGTTGCAGTTGGTGAGCTGTTCCCAGCCGATGTAGAAGTCGCCGGCCGGTAGGTAAAGAGGCTTGAGGTTGCCGTCGGCGTCTACCAGGGGGTAGGTGGTAAAGCCCTGCAGGGTGTCGAGCACCTGGCTGGGGTAGAAGGGTTTGAGGAAGTTCATCACAAAATCGGGCTCGCCTTCCAGGCGGCCAACCCAGATGTTCAGGTTGAACTCCTGGTTGCTGATGTCGCTGATCATGTGGGGGAAGTGCATGCGCACGGCCCGCAGCGTGTCGTCGACGGCGGCGGTAAACTTGACGGCGATCTGGTCATCTTCCTGAGCGACGAGGGCGCTCTCGGCAGTGCCGTCATCGTAGGCGAAGTAGTTGTCGAAGACCGTAGTCCGGGAGACGGTGTCGTTGCGCAGTACGGCCTCATAGCCCGGCGTGTTGATCTGGTTGGCGGCGCCGGGAGCGAGAAAATACCGCGTTTCGAAAAGCAGCGGCGCTATGCCATCAAAGGCATTGCCGCTCATCAGGTTGAGATACCCGTTGTAGGGAGTGGGTTCGAAAAGCGGGCCCCCTCTCAGGTCATAGGTGCGTTCTTTGAACAGGCCCGGAGAGAAGTTGGCCTCCAGGCCGGTAGACAAGAGGTCAACCTGGAACAGCTGCGTGCCGGTCACCTGCTCTTCAATCCCAACTTTAGAGCCGGTGCCGGCGTTGATGCCGGCGGAAGAAAGGTTCCGGGCCTTTACTTCTATGAATGGCGACAGCTCTTCCGTGGCCACTTCCCTGAAGTGCCACCAGGGCATGCTGCGATAGGTGCTGAGAATGGTTTCCGGCGGCTGCGTAAAGGCGATATCGCTGAGGGTGCTGTCGCGGGCAAAACGGCTGAGCCGCACGTAATCCACATGCCAGATGTTGTTGATCCCGTTGCGGTTGTTGTAATTGGTGAGGCGGAACTGGAAAGCGCCGTGTTTGTAAAGCGAAGGAATGGGAAACGACTGGAATCGAAAGGGAGTGGTTTCTCCGGGCGCAGCCGGGAAGCTGTCTATGATGATCTCGGCGAATTCATCCCAGTCGCCGTTGAAATCCTTGTATTCCAGCGTAAGTACATCCTGAGGGCGGGGGCGTTCGCCCCGGCCGCCGGGCTGCAGCCAGAAGGAGATAAAGAGGTCTTCGGAAATGGACGACAGGTCGAGGTAGGTGGAGGTCAGCCGGTCGGCCGGGCCCAGCCCGCCGCCGTAGGGTTGCCCTTTCGGGCCCAACCCGTCGAAGGTGGCGACGCCCGTCGACGGCGGGTTGATCCCGAATTCCCGGTTGATGTAGGTATCGGCGTCCAGCCAGAGCGAAGGGTCCGTCAGCGGGCCCTTGTTGGAGAAGTCATCCATGAACACATCTCTGCCGCCCACCGCCAGCTTGATGGTGTCTCGTTGCACTTGAAAGGCGAAGTGAAAAGTATCGCAGATGGCGAAGGTGTCGCAGAGCACGAGATAGACGGAGTCTACCCCGGCGTACCGGCTGGAGGCATAGTAAAAGCTGCTGTCGACGGCCAGATAGGTGGTGAAATAAAAACGCTGCCCGCGCCCCTCGTACCGGTCTTCGGCATCGACAAAGGTATTACAGGCCAGCGACCCCGGAAGCACCGAAGCCTGCCCCTGGGTGAGCGCCCGCTCTTCGGAAGCAAGGCGGATGGTTGGCGGAAAATAGTGCCGCCCCCGGCGGCGCCCTACCACCGGCAGGGTGTATTCCCGGCATCCTTCCCCTCCGCAGTATTCCACGGTGAAGCTGTACTCCACCCCTACGATATCCGGGGAGGCGGCGACCTTCAGGGAGTCGTCGACAATGGCCGTTTCCCCGATGGGGTTGCCCTCGCAATTGAGACAGTTCAGTTGTCCGCCCCCGCCCAACGTTGCGGTGTCTATATCGATCTCAATATACCGGGTTTCGCCGGCATTGATGTAAGTTTTTCCTTCCTGTTCGAGCAGGCAGGCCGGGCCGGGCCCACGGAATTCCAGAGGCAGGGCCTCCGGCTGGGCTCCTTCCTGCCCGGCGTAATAGCGTTGAAGAGTGGGGTTGCCCCGCAGGGGCGCCTCCACGACCTGGGCCGGCAGGGAATGGCAAGCAAGGGCAAAGAGTATTGTGTAGGATAGATGCTTCATGGGTTGATCTTTGTACTAAAAACGGAAAGGCCAGCCGTTTGGCTATGCCTTCGAATCAAGAACGAGCAAGCCTGTTTTTTGTTGTTTGCCGGAAACGGGCCGTTGGCTGGATGTTCGTCCGCTTACAATTATATTTTTGTTCCAGGGTCAATTAAACTCTTCTTCCCCCATTTCGCTGTTCTCCTCCCTGTCCAGGCTGCTGGGGTCCAGGCCGTCGTCGGGGCAGCCGGCCGGCCGGGTGTCGGTGAGGTAGATGTTAACTTTCTGGCCGATCCCCATCTGCATGCCGGGAACGTATTCCGGTTCCTGCCGGTATACATAGGCGCCTTCGCGGCTGATCACATCGCCGAATACTTCGCCCAGTGTGAGGTTGGAACCTTCGATGAGGAAAGTGGCCGCATCGTAACGCTGGCAGATGAGGTCCGGGATCGGTACGGCGCCGGTGATGCGCTCCGTGATGACGAAGTCGAGCGTCGCGCCCTTGGGTACTTTGACGCCGCGGCGCAGCATCTCATCGGTGATCTTCCGGCCCCGGTGATAGAAATGAAGGATGGAGTTTTCCTCCTGCTTTGAGTCAAAGACTTTTTCCCGGACGGTTGTCTTGATGTCCAGGCGTTTCAGTTTTATGGCGTATTGGCTGTAGTTGTAACCGGCGCTGACCAGGGTGGGCAGGATGACCGAATCGGGCGTGACGCGGTATTTGCTAACGTAGACCGTCCTGCCCCGTTTTGCCCGCTGCAGGGGCTTGGGGTCCTGCTGGTAAATGGTATTGGGAATTTGGCTGGAATCGAAGAAGGAGTCGATGACGGCCAGCCGGAACCCTTGCCTCTGGGCCCTGCGTTCGGCATCCCGCAGGTCCATGCCCAGGTAGCTGGGCACCTGCAGGGACTCCCCGTGGTGGGTGTAGATGCGCAGGAAACGGGTCGACAAGAAGAAAAAGAGGAGTAGCACCAGGACGATTGCCCCGAAATTGCGCAGGAATATGGGCGAGGAGAGGAATCGCCATATTTCGATGCCAATGTCTTTGGCCCGTTCCAGCAGGTATTGCCAGAAAGGTTGTGTTTGCAGGTTCTCCAGGAGGGAGGGGCGTTCTCCATCTCCTCCGGAGGGGCTCGGCGAACCGGAGCCGTATTCCGCCCGCTTCTTTTCAACGGTTATCGGGCCGGCCGCCGGCAGGCCGCCTGTTTTGGGCAGCTGCAGGATGCCGGTGGGCAGGGCCTCCTCTTCAGCGGGGGACTCCAACGGCGCCCGCCGGGCCTGGCGCTCGAACCCGAAGGAAATGATCTTGTCGATATATTCAAAGGGGGTATACCCGTTGACGGCGACCTGCTGGAAGAGGACGGCCGCCGGCGTCAGGGCCGGCAGGGAGTTGGCCTCGATGATCACCGTTTCGACACTGTTGTCGGAATAAACGCGCACAAAGGCGTCAATGCGGGCGTACCCCTGTATGTTCAGGATGCGGGCGGCGCTTTCTACCTGCTGTTTTACCTGCCCGGCGATGGCCTTGTATTCTTCCGGTTTGTTGCTGAAGCGGGCCGGGGTGACGTGTTGCTCCTCCCCGGCAAAGAATTTATCTTCCAGCGTTGGAATCTCGCCGGTAGCGGTGATCTCTGAGGGCTCGAACAGCTCGTACCGTATCGCTCCGCTTTCCTCATAGTGGGTCAGCAGGCCGATGGTTATTTCCATGAACTGGCGGGCGCCGCGGGCGCCGACCAGGTTTTCGAAGAGGATCTCCGGCTTGCGGGGAAATTCCTCCCCTGCCCGGAGGTACAACTTGCGGCGCGCTTCCCGGCCCTCTTCACCTGCCGGGCGGAACATGAGGTGGGTGAAGGCCTCGAGTTCCTCCCTGGACTTCAGGATCTTTACGGCCGAGCTGCTGCCGTCATCCACCGGCTTGGCAACAAAGGGGTAGGCGAACTGGTTCTCGGCCCGCCGGTAGAACTCTTCCGGGCTCTTTTCAAAGTCTTCCCTGGAAATTACCAGTTGCCCGGCCACGGTGAAGCCGTTGCGCTTCAGCGTCTGAAGCGTCTGGTGCTTGTTGATGGTGACGGCGGAGGACCTGGCGCCGGAGCCATTGTAAGGGATGCCCCTTTCTTCCAGGATCTGCTGCACTTGCCCGTCTTCTCCCGGGCGGCCGTGCAGGGCGATGAATACGCCATCCACCTGCCGGGCGAGGCTGTCTTCGGGCTGCTTTCGGGGCTCGAAGCTGCTGCCGGCAGAGCCGTAGCGGGTTCTCAGGCCGGCGCACTGCCGCCGTATCGCTTCCAGTACCGGATGTACCGTATAGGTGCGTATCTTTTCCCGTATCTCATCGGCGTTGTCGGTCAGCATGAGGTGAAGGGGCAACAGGAACAGTTCATATTCTTCTTTCCCTGTCTGGCTGAGAAAAATGGGCAGGGGCCTGTATCGGGTGGAGCTGGCCAGTTTTTCGTAGACGTTGCGCCCCGTTTGTACAGAGAGGTGCCGCTCGAAGGAGTTGCCGCCGAAAAGCACGCCAATGCGGCGCTTTTGAGCCTCGGCGGTGCGGGCGGCTTCCATCTTCTCATCCAGTTGCGCCAGCAGGGCCCCATAGCTTTCGTTTTCCGGGTTTTCCTCCCGGCGCTGCCGGAGGGAAGTGCGCAGGATGTACGTCAGGAACTGAGAGGTGTTCAGGCCGATCTCAGCCCCCTGGTGAAAGAGGAAGGAGGAGGGCAGCATGGCGGAGGTGGTCTTCAACCCCGTGAACAGCACCTGCCCGTCCCGGGAAAAGACGCCGTCAATACGGGCATACACCTTAAAGCCGAGTTCTTGGAACAGGCGCTCGCATTCTCTGCGGATGGCCTGCACCTGCTCCCCGGGCAGTTCAATGGGGGTGACTTTCTGCGAAAGCCCCAGCATATACCGGAAGCTGTAATCAAAGACATGGCTGTCCCGGATGATCTCGGTGGGCGGAAGGGCAATGGCGCTGTTGTCCTCGTCCTGGATAACGATACAGGAAAATTCCCGCCCTTCGGTATGCGCCTCGAGGAGCACCTTCTCTTCCTGATGGTGGCTTTCCAGGATAAAGGCTACTCCGTCGCTGCTTTCGGCCGTTTTTTTATTCAGATAATCAAGCAGGCCCTCGGGGTGAAAGAGCGTCCGGGTTTCTCCCTGGAAGGTGACATCTATGGGAAAGCCCAGCCCGTCCCGGATATCCGTGATGAGGTGGATGTACTCGGACCGTTCGAATTTACTGCGGTCTCTCCACTCGTATACCGGCACCACCTCCCGGAAAAAAGCCCGGTTGACCGCCAGGTCGAACCCTTCCAGCCCCTGGCTTTCTTCAACCACGGACAAGCCGATGGTTGGCCCCTGGCTGGCCGGGCGGATGGCCATGGGGAAGCCGACTTTGTCAATGGCTTCCTGGTAGTAATCGGCGGCCTTTCCCTGCAGCCATTCCTCGCGGTAGAGGGCCATCATGCGGGGGCGGGCAAAATCGCGCACGCCCATGAGTTCCTTGAGCAGGGCCTTATCGGCGCCGATCTGGCAGGCGCGAACGCCGCTGCCGGTATAGGGGATGTTCAGTTCGGCCAGTTGCTGCTGTATCTCTCCGTCCTCCCCGTATTCTCCGTGCAGCGCCAGAAAGGCGATGTCGATGAGGCCCGGCAGTTCCTCCGGTTCTACTTTGGAACCCACCTGCCGGATGAGGGCGTCTTGTTGTTCGGCAGACAGCTCTCCCAGGCTCTCCAGATATACCTCGAAATGATGGGGAGAGGGCGGCGCCGTGCCGGGAGGCGGATAGAAATTGCGGATGGCGCCCTTGTAGATGTGGCGCCAGTTCAGCAATATGATATTGCGGCGGCTGTCTACAAACAGGGGGACCGGCTCGAACAGGGCGCGGTCGAGGTTGTCGTATACCGTCCGCCCGCCGGCGAAAGAGATCTCGCGCTCGCGGGAGGGGCCACCGAAGAGAATACCTACTTTCATGAGCTTTTGCTTGGGGGAGGCTCGCTGTTCTTCTGTTGCCGGTTCTTGGTTGCGCCGCGAAAAACGGAGAAGCAACCAACAACCGCCAACGCCGAAAGGGTGCACAGGGCATTCGGCGAGCCGGCCACTTTTGATGCCATGGGCATCAGGCGACAAAGGTATATTGTTTGGGGCTTATTTTAAACTTTTGTTGGCAACTTCCGAAATCCGCAGGGCAATTGGCCAAAGGATGAAGGGGCGTTGGCGCCGGGTGATTAATTGGTGGTTTTCAGCTCGTATTCGTCCCTGTTGCCGAACATCTGTTTGACGCCAGGCTTTTTAAATATAGAAACGAATACCAGCTATTAAAAAATACCAACCATGCAATTTTTCCTGAAAATGAAGCATTGGCAGCTGTTCGTGCTGTTTCTCGTCCTGCCGTACCTGATCGGGTACGTGATGCAGGAGACGCTGCCCGCTTCGGCGGCGTCCTGGGCGCCCCCCGCCCTGAATTCCATTTTTGCCTTTTTGGCCGTCGCTTACCTGTGGACGCTGGGGCATTACCTCTATGCGAAAGCCCCCAAACCGCTGGCCAACCTGAGCCCGGGCTGGTTTCGCGCCGGCCTGCTCTACGCTTTCGTTGCCTTCGTGCTGTTGTTTATCTTCGCCGATCAGCTCATTCCGGAGCACCCGAAGTCGCCCTACTACATCGTACCGTTGAACGCCATCGCCATGGCGGCAGTCTTCTACGCGTTCTACTTCATCGCCAAGTCGCTGTCGTCCATAGAAAAAGAGAGCGAAGCCAACCTCAACGACTTCGCCGGGCCTTTCTTTATGCTGTGGTTCTATCCCATCGGCGTATGGTTCTTTCAGCCGAAGGTGAACAGGGTGGCCGGCTGAGGCTGCCACCTGGCAGCTTTCCGTTGCCTGTTGGCTTTGTATTCTGTGCAGGAAGTGAGCAGGCAACTCGAGTAAGTGTTTATATTTAGCGTTGAGGTGAGGTGACATCTTTTTGCTCCCAGATCCTGGCGATTAATCCTGTTTCTGCGGATTGAGGGGCAAAAAGGTGTCATCTCACTTCGCCAGACGACATCCCGAAAATATCAGGACAGGCTCTTTCGCCTTGTAAACTGCAGTGATATGAGCTATAGTCCGGTATATAAGGCGAAAGGATGTCACCCGGAGCACCGCTAAACACATACCAACTCGAAGTTGCCGGCTCACGTGGCTACCTGCAAAAAACGGTGCGAAATTGTTATTTTTATGGGGAAAGAAAACCTGTCGGGGCAGTTTTATCACGAAAAAACCCATAATTCATGAGACATCTCCTTTTTTTCCTGCTCATCGCAATGCCCTTCTACCTGAAAGCCCAGGACACGCCCACCTCGCCCGACACCACCCAGTTATGGCAGGTCGTCACCTTCGATGGAAACCAATACTTCGGCCACATTCTGTACCGGGACGGCGAAACCATCCGCCTGGAGACGGA
>JAGFJE010000707.1 GCA_024103175.1 Phaeodactylibacter sp. | reverse complement strand
TAATCGGGCGCAAATTTAGGAAAAAGGAGGGAGAAAGGTTAGTTCTGGGCCTTGCAGTCGTTACGGGGCCATTTCCGATTGGAATCCCCTGCCGGCCATGCTGGCACAGCAGGCGGACTGTCTACTTTCGGACTTTTGGGCGCCTCCATTCCGGGTTCACGTTTTTGAGCGTCTCCGACCCAAATGAATTTGGGAATCCGGGCTCCCGTTTTTGACCGTCTTCGACACGTTTTTAGTTCTCATCTTTGAAAATGAATGAACCTTTAGCTTTCGAAACCGGTATGCCCAGGCGGTGAACCCCGAACCCCGAACCGCCACCCTACCCCGCCAGCAGCTCCTTCACGATCCCCGACATTGTTTTTCCATCCGCTTTGCCGGCGAGTTTTTTCTGGGCGGCGCCCATCACTTTGCCCATATCTTTCATGGAGTCGGCGCCCACCTCGTCGATGATCTTTTTGATCTCCACCCGCAGCTCGTCTTCGCTGAGTTGTTTGGGCAGGTAGCGCTCGATGACCTCGATCTCTTCGCGTTCGGTCTGGGCGAGGTCTTCACGGCCCTCTTTTTCGTAGATCTCCAGGGAGTCTTTGCGTTGTTTGACCAGCTTCTGCAGGAGCTTCATTTCCGTTTCTTCGGTAAGGTCGTGCTTGGTACCGCTGGTCTTTTCCACGAGGATGGCGGCCTTTACGGCGCGGATGCCGCGCAGGGCAGCCTGGTCTTTGGCCTTCATGGCTTCTTTGAGGTCTTGTGCGATGCGTTCTTCAAGGCTCATGGTTATGAATTTAATATTCGATAATAATGCAAGCCCATTTGGCGGCGAATAGTTCAATCATCGGTGGTTCTTTCTTCGATCCAGTTGGTTAGTTTTACGTAGTCGGCCACGCTGAGCCGTTCGGGGCGCTGGTTGAAGAAGGCGTCATCGAGCAGGCTGTCGCCCTTGATAAAGGCTTTCATGGTATTGCGCAGCATCTTGCGGCGCTGGCTGAAGGCCTGTTTGGCCACCCGGCGGAACAGCTGTTCGTCGCAGCCGAGTTCCTGCTGTTCTTTCCGAAGCAGGCG
The DNA here is from genome assembly GCA_024103175.1 of Phaeodactylibacter sp. Classification (GTDB taxonomy): domain Bacteria; phylum Bacteroidota; class Bacteroidia; order Chitinophagales; family Saprospiraceae; genus JACJXW01. The sequence goes on along the minus strand of JAGFJE010000707.1, from coordinate 8,943 downwards.
GATGACGGCCGACTGCACCTTGGGCGGAGGGGAGAAGTTTCCCTTGCTGACGGTAAAGAGGTACTCCCCTTCGTAAAAGGCCTGGAGCAGTACACTGATCACCCCGTAGGTTTTACTGCCCGGCCCGGCGGTTACCCTTTCGGCCACTTCTTTCTGGAACATGCCCACCATTTCGGGGATGTACCGGCGGTTTTCCAGCATCTTAAAAAGGATCTGGGAGGAGATATTGTAGGGAAAATTGCCGATCAGGCCGAAGGGTTGTTCCTGCATCAACTCCGGGAGGGGGGCTTTCAGGAAATCCCCGCTGACGATCCTGTCCTTCAGTTCCGGGAAATGCTTGCCGAGGTAGAGGACCATATCGCGGTCGGCCTCGATGGCGAGAAGTTGGAATGGTTTTTTCAGCAGGAATTGAGTGAGCATTCCCTGGCCCGGGCCGACTTCTATAACGCGTTCGTAGGCCTGGCCGGCCAGGGTAAGGCTGTCGGCGATGCGTTCAGCGATGCGTTCGTTATTGAGAAAGTGCTGGCCGTAGGATTTCTTGGCTTTCATAGGCGAATAGAATGAGCCGTAACGTTTTTTCTTCTTATTTTTACGGTCATTTTGTAAGCAGGCCGATAAAAATGAGGGCCTGGCTGTGGGATGCCCCGAAGATAATATTCCCTTAGGGAAATTCCCAATGATCGTAAGATTGCCGGCATACTAATAAATAAACAATGGAAAAACTGAAGATAGGGATAAGCATTGGAGATATTAACGGGATCGGTTTAGAGGTTATTCTCAAAGCGTTGCTGCACGAAAAGGCCACCGACCTGTGCACGCCGGTGATTTACGGGTCTTCCAAGGTTGTTTCCTACCATAAAAATATCATAGAAGACGAGGTTGATTTCAATTCTACCCGTACAGCCGACAAAGTATACTTCGATAAGATCAACATCGTCAACTGCTGGCAGGAGAATGTCAATATTACACTGGGCAAACCTACCGAACTGAGCGGCAAGTATGCCTATAAATCCCTTGAGGCCGCTACGCATGACCTGAAGCATGGCATGATCGACGCCCTGGTGACGGCTCCCATCAGCAAAGAGGCCATGCATATGGCAAATTTCCCTTTTCCCGGTCATACTGAATATCTGACCAAAGAGCTGGGCCAGGGGCGGAGCCTGATGTTCATGGTCAATGACGGTTTGCGCATCGGCCTGGCCACCAACCATCTGCCACTCAGAGAAGTGGCCGGCGCCCTGAATAAAGAACTGATTATGGAGAAACTTCAGCTGATGAACAATTCACTGAAGATGGACTTCGGGCTGGAGCGCCCTTCTATCGCTGTGCTGGGGCTCAATCCTCACGCCGGCGACGGCGGCGTTCTGGGCGATGAGGAGGAAAGCTTTATCCGGCCGGCGGTGGTGGAACTCAAGAAGAAAGGCATGCTCGTCATGGGGCCCTTCCCTGCCGATGGCTTTTTCGGCTCCGGCCAGTTCAGAAAATTCGACGCCATCCTGGCCATGTATCACGACCAGGGCCTCGTTCCTTTCAAGGCGCTTTCTTTTGGCAATGGCGTCAATTTTACAGCCGGCCTTCCCCATGTCCGTACTTCCCCTGACCATGGTACGGCCTTCGACCTGGCCGGAAAAAATGAGGCCGACCCTTCTTCCTTCCGGCAAGCGCTCTTTCTGGCTATAGATATTGCCAATAACAGAAAGCAATATCATGAAATGTATGCCAACGCTATTCAAAAACGGGGAGAGATGGCCGATGTGGATGGGGAGGATGAGATCCTGCGCGAAGACGAAAACTGATGCGGCAGTAAATGCCTTTTGTATTCCCCCTCACTTTTTCCAGATTACATTCGCTGGAGCAAAACAGCCGATGCTTGAAAATTGTTGCATTTCCTGATCGAGCCCGGTAATGTTGAGAAGGGCTTAATTTTGGATACCAAGCCGGAACGACTGCCCCCGGCCTTCACATCGCTTTTTTGCCTATGAACCGAATCATGACCCTCCTTTTTTTGTTACCGGCGGCCTGGTGCCAATCCCAATCCACCTTTACGGTAAGCGGTAGGGTGTACGATGAAGGCAATGGGGAAACGCTCATTGGCGCTACTGTCCTGAGCCCTGCTCAGGAGGCCGGTTCCGCCACCAATGAATATGGTTTTTACTCTATTGCCGTTCCTGCATCGGACAGCGTTCGCCTCATTTTCAGCTACGTAGGGTATCAACCGCAGGCTTATACGCTTTTCCTTACCCGCGATACCACCATGAATGTGTCCTTGTCTACCGGAATTCAGTTGGAGGAGGTTGTTGTGCAGGCGAATTCTTACCGGGAGCAGCTCAACTCCACAGAGATGAGCGTAGAGGCGGTCACCACCCGGGAGGCCAAGCTCCTCCCGGTCCTGCTGGGAGAAAGCGACATTTTGAAAACGGTGCAGCTTAAGCCGGGCATTCCATCCGGTTCGGAAGGAACGACAGGCATTTTCGTGCGGGGAGGCAGCAATGACCAGAACCTGATCGTCCTGGATGAAGCCGTTGTCTATAATGCCAACCACCTGTTTGGCTTTTTCAGTACCTTCAATACGGATGCGGTCAAAGATCTCAAAGTCTATAAAGGAGGCTTTCCCTCCCAGTACGGAGGCCGCCTTTCTTCGGTCATCGATGTCAAATTGAAAGAGGGAAATAACAGGGAGTTTGCCGGTTCGGGCGGTATTGGCCTCATCGCATCCCGCCTCACGCTGGAGGGGCCCCTCCAAAAGGAAAGGTCTTCTTTCATCGTCTCCGGGCGCCGTACTTATCTGGATATCTTTACCCGGGCGGTGAACCGGGCCAACGAAGGGAAGGAAGACTTCAACCCCATCCCCGATTATTTCTTCTACGACCTGAACACCAAGATCAATTATCAGCTTGGTGAGAAAGACCGGCTTTTTCTCAGCGGGTATTTTGGCAGAGATGTCTTTGGGTTCAACAGTGACTTTTTCGATTTTGACTTTGACTGGGGCAACGCAACCGGCACTGCCCGGTGGAACCACGTGTTCTCGCCCCGCTTGTTTGCCAATACCACTTTTACCTACTCTGATTATCAATACAATATTCAAAACCGGGTGACCGGCTTCTCCTTTCAGGTGGGATCCGGTATCCGGGATGCCAACCTCAAAACGGATTTCTACTATTCTCCGAATAACCGGCATTCTATCCGCTTTGGCGCCAGCGCCACCTACCATCAGTTCACCATCGGCCGCCTGAAGGCGGGAAGTGATGACGGGTTGGTCAACTTCTCTGCCGGCCAGGACTTTGACGGGCTGGAATATGGCCTGTACTTTTCCGACGATATCGACTTTTCTGAAAAGCTGGCCGTCAACGGCGGCATCCGCCTGAGCGGTTTTGGTAACGACAATACCTTTTATTTTGGGCTGGAACCCCGCCTTGCCGCCCGCTACAGTATAAATAGCCGATGGGCAATGAAGGCCAGTTATGCCCGCATGTATCAGTACCTGCACCTGGTATCCAATGCGGGGGTGGCCTTGCCGACTGACGTTTGGTATCCTTCCTCTGCCCGGGTAAAGCCACAGCAGTCTCACCAGGTGGCCGTGGGCGCTTCTTACATCCTTGCCGATCAGTTTCTGCTCAACCTGGAGGGTTATTACAAGACGATGGACAATCAACTGCAGTTCGTCGACGGCGCACAATTGTTTGTGAATGACAAGTTGGAAGATGAATTTGCTGTCGGGCAAGGGGAAGCTTACGGGATGGAATTCAGCATCGAAAAAAAACAGGGCGCCCTCACCGGTTGGATCGGGTACACCCTGGCCCTGGTCCGGTTGAAGAACTTTTCTACTCTCGACCCCGGCGGGCGGTTTGCGCAGGAGTCGGAAGGGTTCGGCGCTTTCTTTCCGATCTACGACCGCCGCCACGACCTGTCTGTCGTATTACTGTTTGAGATCAGCCGGCGCCTTTCCGCCACGGCCACTTTTGTGTATGGGTCGGGTGACCTGAGGTGGCTGGCCCCCGGAAGGTTTACCATTCAGGATGTGTACGGCGCCGACTTTGAAGCGGTAGTGCCCGATTATCGCGAGCGCAATAACTTCCGGCTGCCGCCCTACCACCGTCTCGACCTGGGCCTGGTGTGGCGCTTTCTGCCAAAATGGGGAGAGACCGACCTGTCTCTGAGCGTGGTCAATGTGTATGACCGGCGCAATACCTTTTTTATTTATCTGGAACCAGAGTTTCCGGAAGACAATGATGGCCCGAACCCAGTGGAATTTCCCGACCGGATCGCCGCCAAGCAGGTATCTCTGTTTCCCATTCTGCCCTCACTGACCTGGAATTTCAAATTTTAACCTATGAATCACTTACGCTTTCCCTTCCTATTTTGGGCCTTGCTGGCCGTTGGGCTCTCTGCCTGCGACCTCGAACAGGAAGTCGACATTGAATTACCCGAATACGAGAGCCGCCTGGTGGTGGAGTGTTACCTGGAACCCGGAAAACCTTTTTCCCTGTTGCTGAGCCGGAGCCTTCCTTATTTTGATCCTTTTCCGCCTTTGAATCAGGAGTTCCTGGAGCGTATACTGGTGAATAATGCCGAGGTAAAGGTCTTTCATGATGGAAAGACTTATGAGTTGAAAAATCGGCTGGACTTGAACCCCTTCACCTTAAAGGTAGCCAATTACAATTCACCAGAGTCCGTTCCTTTTGACACGTTGTCTCCTTTTGAGCTATTGATCACCCTGGCCGACGGGGGAGAAATAACGGCCAGTACCCGTATTTTACCGGTGGTGAGAATAGACAGCCTGGTGGTCCAATTTGCCGAGGCAGATACGCTGGCGCGGGTGCTCACCTACTTTACGGACAACCCTGAAGAGGACAACTACTACCGGCGGATGTTCCACCGCTCCAGCCTCGATAGTGCCGCCCTTCAGGATTTTACCGTTGATGACCGTATTCTGGAGGGTACAGCTGTATTCGGGACCGGCTATGATTATGCAGTGGGAGATACCGTGATTGCCACATTATTTCATATCAACCGGAGTTATTATGAATTTCTTGAAAGCCTGGAAGATGCGGTGAGTTCTAATGGCAACCCTTTTGCCCAGCCCAGCCCCATAATATCCAGCCTGGGAGGTACAGCTGAGGCATTGGGTATTTTCACAGGTATCAGTTATGACCGGCAGGCAATCGTTTTGGTGAGGTAAAAAAGGAAGAGATAAAAAAAGAAAGCCGCACGGCCTCCCATGCGGCTTTCTTTTTATACCAGAAGAAGGTAAGGTAATTATTCGTTGCCTTTCATCAGGCCACCCAGGTCCGGGTTCGGCTGGATAACCGTACGGCGGTTCATCTGGCGGCCTTCAGCGGACTTGTTGTCGCCAACCGGCTGGGTTTCGCCACGGCCGGCGATCGTCAGCTGTTCGGGGTTGGCCCCTTTGCGGATGAGGTAGCGGACTACTTCGTTGGCGCGGGCAACGCTCAGGTCCCAGTTGTCGCGATAGATAGCGCCTTCCACCAACTTCTGAGTGTCAGTGTGGCCGACGACCATCAGCTGCAGTTTGGGATTTTCCTTGAGGGTGCCTGCCAGTTTGTCCAGGGCCTCTCTTTCGCTGCGGTCGAGGCGGACAGAGCCGCTGGCGTATTGAACCTTTTCCTCCGTGACGACGTAGAGTCGGCCGTCGCGGTCTTCCAGCTTCAATCCGCTGTCAGCATAAGCACCGAAGATGCCGTTGATCTCTTCCTTCAGAGCGTTGAGCTCTGCTTCGGTCATATTGAGCTTTTCCTGTACCTGGCTCATCTGGCTCTTCATAGAGTTCAGGTCACCTTCCAGGGCGCTGATCTTGCCGTTGAGTTCTTCCTTGGTGGAAGCGAGGTCGGCCTCGAGCTGGGCCTTATCTTCCTCCAGGGATTTTACTTTAGCTTGGGTTTCGGCAAGAGCCTGGTCGGTACGTTCTTTGGCTGCAAGCAGTTCGTCATATTTCTTTTTAGAAACACAGGACTGTAAAGAACCGATAGCCAGGGAGAAGATCAGTAATTTTACTATCAGACGCATGTTCGTTTAGTTTGATTAGTGAATTTTATTAATTGGTCTTAGCGTTTAGCCAGTAAGGAATATAATACATCCTTCAAACCTCAAAGGTAAGAAAAAGCTTACAACAATTTGCAAATTAGAGATTCGAAGATAGATAAAACGTGAAAATAATAACCGGGGTGTTGCGATGAAAACGGTAAGGTATACGCAGGTTTTCAGCGTTTTTCGGAGATAACTCCTGATTTATTTGCCATTCAAAGGTAATATTTTTCACACATATATCCATACTGCTTTTAAATTTATAGCATCCTTTTTATTTTAAGTGTTAATTTATGCCGATAAGCCCCGTCTTAAAAGCAGATGATTTCGCCGGTTGGAGCAAATTGGGGTATCACGATAAAAAGATTATTTTTGCAATGATCCCATTGAGCTGAATAATGGTTTTTTCTTTGGCAAATTCCTCCGCGGCCGGGCGGGTTCTGAACAGGAACCATAGCTGTTGTCGTTAAGACAATGGCCGCGGCTCGGAGCCAGCGGCTTAAACTCGTCGGGGAATAGTTTTTTTAATCATTGATATTCAACTAGATGGAATACGAAATTAAAGAAAAAGGAAGGTTCAAATACATTGAGTCGGCGGGCGGCGAGGAAAATCTTTTACTACTCCACGGATTATTCGGTGCGCTGAGCAACTTTGAAGGCATCATTGAACATTTTTCCGGAAAATGCAATGTGATCGTCCCTATCCTTCCCATCTTTGACCTTCCTATCCGAAAGGTTTCTCTCACTGGATTAGTTGACTACGTGATTGACTTTGTGGACTATAAGGGGTATGATAAGGTCAATGTGCTCGGCAATTCCCTCGGCGGGCATATCGCGCTGCTCTATGCTTTGGCCAGGCCAGATAAGGTGAATTCGATCATCCTTACCGGTAGCTCCGGCTTGTTTGAAAGCGCTATGGGCACCAGCTTTCCCAAGCGGGGAGACTACGAGTTTATCAAAAAGAAAACCCAGGCGACGTTCTATGACCCGCAGGTCGCATCCCAGGAACTGGTCGACGAGGTTTTCGATATTGTCAACGACCGCAATAAGGCCATCCGGGTGATTGCCACAGCCAAGTCGGCCGTCCGCCATAATCTTGGTGATAAGCTGCATCAGGTTAAGGCGCCCACCCTCCTGGTGTGGGGCCGGCAGGACCAGATCACGCCCGCCTTCGTCGGGGAGAAATTCCACGAGCTGATCGAGAATTCCAAACTTGTCTTTCTCGATAAATGCGGCCATGCGCCAATGATGGAACATCCCGAATCCTTCAACCGGCATCTGGAGTCTTTTCTGGAAGAACTGGCCGCCAAGGAGGTAAGCTGATATTTTTTTATGAAAAAGCAATATAACCGCCCGGATAGCCTTCGGGCGGTTATATTTTTGCACTAAAATGTTAAGAATGAGCGTTTTGTTCTTTCTTATGGTTTATCTTTGATGGCCCTAAAATAAAAATGATAATGACGTGTAGAAAGAAGTGGTTGCTCTCTCTGGCTATTGCCGCCCTTGCGGCATCCTGCTCCACCAAGCAGAAAATGGAGGCCGTTACCATTCCGGAATACGAATTCAGGCAACTGGACACCATGGTCGTTTCGGCCCCCAGGGCAACGCCGGGCGAGAACGGCGATGGAAGTGTGTCTTACGAATTGCCGGTTTATCACCCCAGCCACAAGCGGGAAAACGACCTGCTCCATACCCGCCTGGAATTGCGGTTCGACTGGGAAAAAGAACAGGTATTGGGCAAGGCGTCGCTTCGGCTGAAGCCTTACTTCTATCCCACCGAAACGGTTACCCTGGACGCTAAAGGGTTTATCATCCATGAGGTGTCTATGGCAGGAGGCCCGGAATCACTGGTATACGAATACGATGGCGAAAAGCTGGCCGTCAACCTCGGCCGGCCCTTCACCCGCGATGAAGAGTATACCTTATATATAAATTACACGGCAACGCCTTCCGAATCGGGAGGAAGCGCCGCCATCACTTCCGACCGGGGGCTGTTTTTCATTAACCCCAGAGGCGAAGATCCCGGAAAGCCCCGGCAGATCTGGACGCAGGGAGAAACGGAATTCAACTCCCGCTGGTTCCCCACTATCGATAAACCCAATGAACGGTGTACCCAGGAAATGATCGTCACAGTAGATAACGGCCTGGATGTTCTTTCCAACGGCGAGCTGGTTTCCAGAAAAGATAACAGTGACGGAACGCACACCTTCCACTGGAAAATGGACCAACCTCATGCGCCGTACTTGTTCATGCTGGCGATCGGCGATTATGCAGTGGTTGAAGACACCTGGGAAGGCAAGCCCGTAACCTATTATGTGGAACCGGAGTACGAAGAGGACGCCAGGGCCATTTTCTCCAATACTAAAGAAATGCTGGGTTTTTTCTCGGAAAAGCTGGGCGTAAAATATCCCTGGCCGAAGTATGCCCAGGTAGTGGTGCGCGACTATGTTTCCGGCGCCATGGAAAATACCACCAGCGTGATCTTCAGCGATTTCGTACAGAAACACCGCCGGGAACTGATCGACAACCACAACGAAAAAATTATCGCCCACGAGCTTTTCCACCATTGGTTTGGCGACCTGGTAACCTGCGAAAGCTGGGCTAACCTGACGATGAATGAAGGTTTCGCCAATTACAGCGAGTACCTGTGGCTGGAACATCAATATGGCAGGGAGGAGGCCGACTACCACATGCTTTCGGAATGGAATGGCTACTTCAGTTCCTCCCGGGGAGATATACACCCGCTGATCCATTTCGCCTATGAGAATAAGGAGGATATGTTCGACGCGCACAGCTACAACAAAGGCGGAGCCGTACTGCACATGCTGCGCCAATACGTTGGAGATGATGCGTTCTGGGTTGCGCTCAACAAGTACCTTACGGATCATGCTTACGCTGCGG
>JAGFJE010000703.1 GCA_024103175.1 Phaeodactylibacter sp. | reverse complement strand
ATAGTACTACAAGCTAAGGGTTCGGTGAATAGGCGAAAGATGTCACCTGGAACACCGCTAAACACATACGGTTTTTGAAATCTGGAAAATCTTTATATAATATTCCGATTCCCACCGGCGTTCATGCCTGTATGATGCAAAGAACAATACTTATCATCCTGGCAGCTATACCTGTTCTCCTCTTCGGGCAATCCTACAACACCGCCTTCGGCATGCGCCTGGGCACTGACTACGGCGTTACCATCAAGCAGCGGGTTGGCAAGACAACCAGCCTGGAAGGCATCATTCAGGGCAGCTTTCAGCGGGAGGAGGCGCAGGTTACCCTGCTGTTTGAAGACCACTTCCCCCTGATCTCCCGCCGGTTCAATGTATACGCCGGCGGAGGGTTGCACAAAGGCTGGGTAACCCGGGAAGGCACGGAAGATGACCCGGTGTATAAAGATCCGTTCGGGCTTAGCGCCATCGCCGGTATTGAGTTCACCCTGGGCAAGCTGAACCTTTCCTATGACTTCAAGCCTGCCGTCAACCTGGTGGGAGGCAAGCATACTATCTACAGCCAAACGGGCGTATCCCTGCGCTACGTCATCGCAAAGCGGCCCTGGCTCAGCGACCCCAAGGCCAAACGGAAACGCCAGAAAGAACGCGAACGCCGCCGCCGGAATAAAGATAAAGAAGGCTTCAACTGGAAGTTCTGGGAAAACTGGTGAGTTCCCCTACTGCACCGGTATACTATAATCCTCCGACAATATCTTCTCCATCCGGAGCGGCCCTCCATCCAGTTCCTTGTCCAGCAGCAGTACGGCGGAGCCTTTCTCTTCCCGGAGGAATTTTCCTCTTCCCAGTTCGGAAGTAAAATTAAGGGTCGCCGGGTTGAGTTCCAGGCTGGCGGCCTGTTCCCGTTCCAGAGAAGTCATCAGGATATTCAACTGGTTGACCGGCGGCAGAATGCCGTCCATCTGGAAGTATTCGGCCTTGAGCGTATCTTCCCTCAGGCCGATAAAAAGGATGTGTGACCCGGTTTCCCGGCTCAGGGCGTAAGTGCCCACCAGTTCCTCCTTTTTCACAGGCATCTGGAGGTTGAACCGGCTATCCGCAAAAGTGCCGACTATGCTGTAATGGTAATCCTCCTCTTCCTGTCCCTCCTCAACCCAACCTTGATAGAAGGCGATGGTGGAATCTTCCTGTATGGCGTAAAAATAATCGCCGGCGCCAGCCCACCAGCCGCCAACGGCGGCCAGGGCTTCGGCCGGGATGCCGTAATCTTCATAAGAAGCCGGCGGGATGGAATCGCAGCTGCTGATGTTGGCCAGCTTCGCCTTGTTCTGGTTCACGATGGCAAATACGGCGCTTTGTGGAAAAGCCTCGTCTTCACTGACAGCCTGGCATTGCAGCCGGACTTTGTAACTCTCTTCTTTTTCCTCATCCGCCGGGGCAGTCTGGCAGGCGGTGAAAAAGCAGGCTAGAAAAATAGTGGGGAGAATGATCTTTTTTGTAATCGTCATGTCGGTTTGTTTTTTGGCAAAATAAGGGGTGGGAGGGGGAAATGCAATATTCTCGCATGAAGTACCTGCCATAAAAAAAGCCATCCCTTACTTTGGCTGACGCCAGGGCCTGGGATGGCTTTTTTTGGGGTGGCTAACCGGATTTGAACCGGCGACCTCTGGAACCACAATCCAGCGCTCTAACCAACTGAGCTATAGCCACCATAAGAAACCGGGAATTAAGTTTTAAATTCCCTTTTTCTAAAGCGATGCAAATATAGGATAAGTTCCAAAAAGGGGAAATTTTTTTGGCCAAAAAAAATGATAGGCGGCGCGTCCGGTCAGACGCTTTCCGATGGTTTTTCGTCTTCGTCGGGGGAGCCTTTTTTTTCCCGCATTTCCAGCCGCACATCCCGGTAGTGGCGTTTTAGCCATTTGGCCAGGCCGTCGAGGCCGGGAAAGAGGACCCGCTCATTGATGTTGGACTGGTCGAGCTTGTCGCGGATCTCCCATTTCATAGCGGCCGGAATGATGATCCTGAAGTAGCTGACCGCTCTTCCCTTCAGCCAGTCGCTGATCAGGATGTTGGGGTTGGACATCATCGAGAAAACAGCGTATTGATTGACAATGCGGTCATCGATCGATGGGGGTTCGAAAAAGATGGGGAAATCATCCTTTTTAAGGTTGCTCAATTCCGGCAGGTTGGAAACCGCCCGTTCCAGCATTTCGGCCGTAAAGATATGGGATCCTTCCTCTTCAATGATCCGGGCGAGCTGGTCGGGCAGGTAATTCTTGGTGTCTACGTAGTTCACTGCCCAGATGACCCCGTCCTTATGGTATTTGGTGAAATCGGCAGTTGAGAAGTGCAGGGCGACATAAGGCGAGTACGTCCAGTCGAGCATGCGGGTAGGCAGGCCGTGGTGTTGGGCGAGCGCCAGCCAGTTCCATACCGACTTGTATTCCGAGCTGATCTGTTTGTGGCTGTATTTTCGAAAGTTGCGCAGGAGGTGTTTTTCCAGGTGCGATTCTCCCAGCCGGTTGAGGGTAGAGGTCAGTTTGTAGTTGCTGTCTTCCAGCCCGCGATACACATAGGCGGAGCGATAGCGGTGCAATTGCTCGTTCCAGGAATCAGAATACAGAACTTCCTGCAGGTGCGCCCAGTTCTCAATAACGATGTCTTTGCCGTTCATGGCTCAAAGGTAAGAAAAGAAGGCGGCCTCCAGAATAAAAAAGGCGGCTCAGCCTTCTTAAGGGCTAAACCGCCATGTGCCACATCATCATTTTTCAGTCGGGTAATTTCTTGATTGATTGGGTTAACGAGCTTAATCAACCCAATCAACCCAATCAACCCAATCAGGGCTTCGGCTCCTCATAATCCACCCCCAGTTGCGCCAGCAATTTTAGCGAATTGGCCCGCACATTATCCGGAGGATTGAGGGAAAGGGATTTCTTCAGGGCCTTGACGGCCTTCTCCTTTTGCCCGGCGTTGACGTATCCTTCGCCCAGGCTGTCCCATACGTTGGGGTCTTCGGGGTGTTTTTCTGCATTGGCCTCGAAGATCTCGAGCGCTTCATCCAATTTGCCGCTGAAGAGGAGCTTATAGCCGTAGTTATTGAGTTCTGCATTGGCGCCCCGGGAGATCGCTTCTTTTTTTGCCTTTTCCGCCTTTTGCTCTTCCCCTTTGGCCTCCAGCACCTGGGCATGGGCCATCATTGTTGTCATATTGGGCGCCATGCTCACGGCCTTTTCCGACCAGGCCAGGGCTTCCTCGTATTGTTCATTTTTCAGAGCGTAGTTGGCGGCGGCGCTGTACTCTTTCCAGGTACAGGGCAGGGATTCCAGGTCCTTGCCCATAGTTTTCATAGCTATTTTAACCTCTTTTTTGGTATTGCCTGCTTCCTTTACCTTACCGGCCAGCTGAGCTTTGATGAGCAGGTTTTGAGCATTGGGGGCCATGAATACCGAGCGGCTGGCCCAGCCCAGGGCTTCTTCCTGGTTGACCTCATTTTTCAGGCAATAGGCGGCTGCTTCCTGCCATGCCTGTGGGTTGAACTGTGAGATGCCTTTCAGTTCGTCCCGCATACTGGCCAGCACTACATGGTGGACATCGGTTTCTATCCGGAACGGAATGGCCTTATCCGCCCACTTAAGGGCACAAGTGGCGCTGTTGGGGCTGATGTCCTCGAATTCGAAGGCCAGGTGCTCGTGGAAGGCTTCCGCCTTTTGGGGCATGACTTCCACGCGGAGGGCGTCTTCTGCTTCACTGTAGCCGAAGCTACCCCAGCCATTGGTATTGCTGGAAAAAATAACGGCCCATTTCTCCTCAGTGGGGATCATGTGCAGGCCGTAGGCGCCGGCAGGAAGCTCCTGTCCTTCGACCCGCACATCGGTTGAAAATTTGATGATGGTATTCTCGTTAGCTCCGGCTCTCCATACGGCATTCATTGGTACAAGCTTGCCCCATACTTCCCGCCCTTTCACTGCCGGGCGGTGATACTTGACCACGACGTCCGTCAGCCCTATGGTTTGCCCGACGAAAGCCTTCTGGCTTACCTGGGGCGCTTTGAGTACTGGCTGGGCATAACTGGAAACGGAAACAATGAACAAGAAAAGGAAAAAAGCAGGGAATGGGTGTAGTATCTTTTTCATAACAGCCGGGTTTATTCGGCGAAGAGAAAATGGAAGAAGCCGAAGCTTTCCATTTTCTCTCTTTCGCCTGACAACAGTTTGTGGGTGATTTCTGAATACAAGGTAAGCCCGTGATCCTAAGGATGCAATAAAATTGTGGCCAACCGCGCGTATTGTGATAGATGGTTAGGGAAAAAGGGGGGGAGGCAGAAGGAATGAAGGAATGAAGGAATGATGGAATGATGGAATGATGGAATGAAGGAATGATGGAATGATGGAAGGCGAACAGCGCCCTAACCCCTGGCTGAATAATCAATCAATCATTCCTTCATTCCATCGCTCCATTCACAACCCCTTCCTGATCTTCTCATCATCGAGGTACTCATGGATGGCATCCCGGTAACTGCGGCTGGAGATCAGGCAGCGGCCGTCTTTCATGTGGAAAGCATATTGGTTGTTCCCCTCGTATTTAACCTCCCGGATGTATTGGGTATTGACCAGTAAGGAACGGTGAATGCGAAGGAAAAGCTCATTTTCGAGTTGCTCTTCGACGGATTGCAGGGTATGGCGGATGAGGTAAGCCTTATCCGGCGTATGTACTTTCAGGTAATTGCCGTCGGCCTCGATGTAGCGGATGTCGACGGCCCGGACCAGTATGGTGCGCCCTTTCTCTTTGACTTCCAGGTTTCGGAGCTCTTCACTCTGGCCATGCTGATGAGATTCCAGCAGCCGCACCATTTTTTTATGCAACATCGCGTCTTCTTTGAGGCTGATCTGCTGACGGGCGTGCTCAACGGCGCGCAGGAAGCGCTCGTCGTCATAAGGCTTTAGCAAATAATCGACGGCGTGGACATCGAAAGCCTTAAGGGCGTATTGGTTATAGGCGGTCACAAAGATTATGAAAGGCAGGGGCTGGAGTTCTTCCCGGGAGAGCACTTCGAAGCCGGTGAGGTCGGGCATCTGAATATCCAGAAAAACGAGGTCGGGCCGGTATTCTTCCATCTGTCGGAGGGCCTCCCGCCCATTCTTACATTCCCCAATAATGGTGATGTAATCGATCGGCTCCAATAATTTTACGATCCGGGCCCGCGCCAGCGGTTCGTCATCAACTACCAGGGTGCGGATCTTCTTCATGGCCGTTGTCGTTGAAATGGAATAATGATGGTGACTTCAAACCCGCTTCCTGTTTCTGACCGTACATTAAAAGTGAAGTTGTTGTGGTAGATCAGCTTCAACCTTTCCTGCACGTTTTTCAACCCAATGCCGGAAGAGGCCAGTTCCTCCGGCGCCCGGGAACTTCCTTCTCCATCATCGCGGACGATGACCATCAACTGATTGCCTTCGATCTTTTTGCAGGTCAGCCGGATCTCTCCCGGCTCTACCCGGTTGGCAAAACCGTGTTTGACGGCATTTTCCACCAGGGGCTGGAGCAATAAAGAAGGTATCATGGCTTCCAGGGCCTGCTCATCGATCTGGTATTCCGTTTTCAGCCGGTCGGGAAAGCGGGCCTGTTCAATATTGAGATAATTTTTGATAAAGTCAATTTCCTCCCGCAATGGCGCCAGGTTCCTTTTGTCCTGGTCGAGAACGAAGCGGAGGAGGTTGCCCAACTGCGATACCACCTTCTGTGCCTTTTTTTTGTCGAACTCCATCAGGGAAGAGATCGTATTAAGTGTATTGAACAGGAAATGGGGCTGCAGTTGCAGGCGCAGGGCATTGAGCTGAGCGCTGGACAACTGCCCTTCCAGTTGGGCCAGTTCGAGCTGTTTGTTGCGGTATTTTCGGCGGAGCTCAATGGCAGTGATCACCGCATAGATGATCCCGAATTCGATCAGGCGGGTGATCACGGCGGCCGGCAGGACGCCTACCATGTGCTTCACCGTGTCGAAGGTCATTTTTTTGACCCCAAGGAAGTGAATAGTAGGAAAGTAGAGCAGGTTGGATACCAGTTCGTGCAGCAGGGCCAGCACAATACCCCCAAACAATATCCTCAGGAATAATATCCCATTATTGGCGCTGGGCCGTTCCTGAATGCGCCCAACGACGTAATACACCAGCGGCAGGAGGAGCGCCCAGGTCAGGTAGTTGACAACGTGAATGAACCACCCCCGGTCCCAGGTGAACTTATCCGCTTCATTGTAGTACATCATGAAGAGGTAATTGCGCAGGCCCACCAGAGAGCCCAGGGCAATGCTCGCCAGAATAGCGTACAGGTACGGTACCGGTAATTTGCGCAAACTCATGCTTCAAAGTAATTAAAAATGCCGGAAATAAACGAACCCTTTGGGGCCAATGGATAGAAAAGTGGCCATTTGGTTTTTCGGTTGCGAAAAGCCCGTTATCTTGGTGGGGTTATGCCAGATAGCCGCAAACACAGAGGCCAGCATCCTTCCGATGCCAGATTGTTCGGTAAGAGCCAGGTGCCGAAACTCCAGCAGGCAGTGCGGGACCTGTCCTGGCTTTTATCCCGCGGTTATTCTGAAAAGTCCTCGCTGAAACTGGTGGGCGACCGCTATCGCCTGCAGAGCCGGCAGCGCCTGGCCGTCAGCCGCTCTTCCTGTTCCCGGCAAGCGGCGGCCCGCCGGCGCCTCCATGCCCTTCCGGAGGAAGCGATGAAAGGCAATACCCTTTACATCGACGGTTTCAATGTGCTGATCACCATCGAAAGCGCCCTTTCGGGAGGCTTCATTCTGGAAGGAGCTGATGGGTGCTACCGGGATATGGCCAGCATTCACGGGTCGTACAAGCGGGTTGTGGAAACCGAAGACGCCATTTTGCTGGCCGGAAAGGCCCTCGAACAGCTGGAAACCAGGAAGGCGGTGTGGTACCTGGACCGCCCGGTGTCAAACAGCGGCCGGCTCAAACAGATGATCCTCGAAATTGCCGGAAAGTACAGCTGGGATTGGGAGTCCGCCCTCTACTATAACCCGGACAACATCCTCTCCGGCCAGACGGAACCCACGGCTTCTTCTGACAGCGTTATCCTTGACGGGGCTGCCCAATGGTTCAATCTGGCGCGCTATGTGGTTACCCAGTATGTTCCCGGCGCTCTCGTCCTGCCTTTGGGGCAGCTTGCCAGGGCGCCTTCTCTCTGAAGGGGCCCCGCCCGCCGGCCACCTCTTATCAGGCGGCTACCCATCATCCTGGCATTTGTCATTTTTTTTTCTTAAATTTCTTTCCTTGAAGCCGGGGTTTCGGCCCCTCACGAATCGGGACAACCCAATAGCCATCCCACTGCAGGGTATAGCTGAATTTCTCAGTGCACAAATAAACAGTGAAAAGCAAGGTGCAACCAGATTCAATCACAAAACCGAGAATGCCTATGTTCAGGATTGCCTTCATTACCGCCCTGTTGATCGCATCCTCCTCTTTTACCTTCGGACAGAAGAAAGCATCTTCCTCTGAGGAAATGGCAATAAAAGAGGTGATCGAGCAGGAGTCCCGCACTTTCTGGGCCCGCGATTTCAAAAGCTGGCAGAAGCTTTGGGTTCATGCCCCCTATACTACCTGGACGTCTGCAGCCAATACCGGTGTCCGCCAGTATCATGGCTGGGATGCCTGGAAGGAACAGGTGGAAAGCCTGTTTTCGGAAAGCCCGGAACCCATTCCTTACGATGGCGACGTGGAAAAATACAATTACAATTTCCGGATCTATGGCGATGGCGCCTGGGTAACTTTCGAACAGAGTAACAAAGGCGCCACTACCTCCGAGACCCGGATACTGGAAAAACACGGTGGAAAGTGGAAAATAGCTGCCGTCCAGCTACTTTTCAATGCCAACCAGGATGAAGAAACGCCTGCTGAAGAGGGCGCCAATGAGTAAACCTTCCCGCCTTGGAGCATAGGTGGCCACCGTAATTGCCGTCTTTCCCGTGGCCACCGCTCCTTTTTATCCCTCCTATTTGCATTTCAGTTTGATGATCCTGCACTTCAGGGGCCTTTTTTTGCCCCGGCGCCCTTTTGCCGGCAAATTGCGGTAAAAGCGCGTTGTTATGCTTGTAAGGGCCACCTGCCTGATATCATTTCTCAGTTTGTTCTCCTGTCCGCTTTTCGGACAGGCCGTCATCTCCGGAAAGGTGGTGGATGAAGAGGGGGCGCCTGTTGTAGGGGCCAATGTTTTCATCCACGGCGCCTTTGACGGCGCATCCACCTCCGTTGATGGCTCTTTTGCATTCAAGACAATGGTGAAGGACTCCACGGCGCTTTCCGTAACTTACCTGGGATACCAGCCATTTGAACAGGTATTGTCTTTGACCACAGATAGCCTTTGGGTAGAAGCCCGCCTGCAGCCCGTAGCCAGTGAGCTGGACATGGTGGTCATTACCGCGGGGGCTTTCGAAGCCAGCGATGAGAAAAAAGCGGTGGTGTTGCGGCCCCTGGACATCGTCACTACCGCCGGGGCTACCGCTGACATCGCCGGGGCCCTCAATACATTGCCCGGAACCCAAAGAGTGGGAGAGGAGGGGCGGTTATTCGTCCGGGGTGGAGATGCCCATGAGGTGCAGACATTTATCGATGGCCTTCAGGTGCAGAACCCTTACAGCAGCTCCGTGCCGGACCTTCCGGCACGGGGGCGATTCTCTCCCTTCCTCTTTAAGGAGACTACCTTCGCTACCGGAGGGTTCTCAGCGGAATACGGGCAGGCCTTATCCTCCGCGCTAATTCTGGAAACACAGGGGCTGCCGGAGGAATCCGTTACCGGTATTTCCCTGATGAGCCTCGGCCTGGGGTTATCCCATACCCAACGCTGGGAAAAGTCTTCTCTTGCCGTCTCGGGAGACTATTCCTCCCTGGGGCCGTACATCGGATTGGTACCCCAGAATATTGATTGGGAAGATCCGGTGGAGAGTAAAGGCAGCCAGGTAATATTTCGGCATAAACCCAATGAGGATGGCATTTTGAAATTCCAGGGAAGCGCCCAGTTTTCAGGTTTCACACTGTATTACCCAGACCCGGAGGACGTCAGCCGGCAATTGCCCCTCAGCCTGGAGAACGACAATTATTACGCCAATACTACGTACAGCGATATTCTGGGTGAAAAGTGGAGTTTACATGCCGGCCTGGGGTTCGCTTATGACCGGGAGGATATCCGGCAGGGCTTTCATCTAAACAAATCGGAACATTCTGCTCAGGTAAAAGTGGCGGCTCATTACTATTTCAGTGAAAAAACTGCCCTTAAGTTTGGTACAGAGGCCATTCGCCATCGCGTTGAAGAAAATTTTAACGAGCCAGCCAATTCTCCTTTCCAAACCCTGCTGGGAGATACTTACTCGGCAGCTTTTGCCGAAGTGGAATCACATCTGGGGCCCCGGCTGGCCGGCAGGGCCGGCGCCAGAATGGAGCACAGTAGCCTGCTGGATAAGGGCGCCCTGTCTCCCCGCCTTTCCCTTGCCTGGAAAACGGGAAATTTTAGCCAGATATCGCTGGCCTATGGCCATTTCTGCCAAAAGCCCAAAACAGAGCAGTTGCGCTTTAACCAGGAACTGGGGTTCGAAAGGGCAACCCATTACATCCTGAATTATCAGTACCAACGCGGCCGGCGCCTTTTCCGGGTGGAAGGGTATTACAAAAAATATGGCCAACTGGTGCGTTTTCAGGCAGAACAGCCCTGGTTGAGCGGCAACTCCGGCTCCGGCTATTCCAGAGGAGTAGATGTTTTCTACCGGGACAGGTCCTCCGTACGGAATGGCGATTTCTGGATCTCCTATTCCTTCCTCGATACCGAGCGCGAATACCTGGACTTTCCCGAACCGGCTACCCCCTATTTCGCTTCCCGCCACAACCTGTCGGCAGTGTACAAGCACTGGCTGAATGCCCTTCATACCAGCGTCGGGTTTACCTATTCCTATGCCAGCCCGCGCCCGTTCAATAACCCCAATCTCCCCGGATTCAATACGGAGCGGACCATGGCTTTCCAGGACCTCAGCTTTAATGCCAGTTACCTGACTAACCTGTTCGGGCAGTTTACGATCCTCTATGTATCCGTTTCGAACCTGCCCGGCTTTGAACAATCCTTCGGGTACAGGTACAGCAGCCGGCCCAACGAGCAGGGGCAGTTCACCCGCTCACCGGTAGAGCCCCCGGCCCGGCGCTTTTATTTCGTGGGGCTATTCATCTCCATAGGCGAGCAATTTGATAACTAAAAAATATTCCAATCATGAAAAAATTGATCTTAACCTGTGTGGCTTTGTTTGTCTTTTTTTCCGCTTTTTCCCAGAAGAGCCAGTACGCGGAGGCGATGGCCCAGGCGATAGAGCAGCTCCACGCCGCGGAAGGCAAAAGTGAGATCCTCGAAGCGGCGAACCTGTTCGAACGCATAGCCGGGGCGCGCCCCGAAGAGTGGCTGCCGGCATATTATCACGCCTACGCTCAGATGCTGCTGGCCATGGCCAGCATGGATGAACAGCACATGGAACAATGCCAGGCCCATGTAGACAAGGCGCAGGCCTCCCTCGACAAAGCTTTGGCGGCAGGGGGGGAGAATTCAGAGATCCTGGCGCTGCAGGGGTTGGCCTATCAGGGTAGAATCTGGGAAGACATGCAGGCAAATGGGGCAGAATTCAGTATGAAGTCGCATAAAGCCCTGGATAAGGCCATCGCCCTCGACCCGCAAAACCCCAGGGCGTATTACCTGAAAGGGCAGAACATCTTTTTTACGCCTCCATTCTATGGCGGCGGCCCGGAGGCGGCCCTGCCTCTGCTGGAAAAGGCGGAGCGCCTGTTTGCCGCGGCTGAGCCCGGTTCTGCCCTTGCCCCCCAGTGGGGCAGGGAATCTAACCAGTGGTTATTGGATCAGGCCAGGGGCAATAAAAACGAAGAGAAGGATTAACTTTGCAGAATATGGGGCAAGATGTTCAACGGCACGGCATTCTGTATCACCTGAAGGGGGTGGCCTCCCATTTCCTGCTGGGAGGCGCCGCGCTGGTATTGCTGCTCAACTTTAATGTAGTTCTGAAAGGAGAATGGGGCAAAGTTGTGGAGCTCTGGGCCTTCAACGGAACGCTCTGGGTTGCTTTGGGGTTTGGCCACGGGGTGATCGTTGACCGCCTGGAAAAGAAAATGCCCTGGCTACAAATGCCGGTAAAACGCTTTTGGGTAAGCCTCGCCGTTTCTTTGGTGTACACCACTGTAGTGGCGGTGGTAGTATTTGTGGTTTTTGTTTCCATCACCTATGGTGTATCCATTTCCCAGAGCTTTGCCGCCCTGGACCAGGATTTTCTGCTAACGGTTATTATCGTCACGCTTGTCATTTCTCTTTTTCTGCACGGCAGGGGCTTTTTCTTTTCCTGGAAAGAATCCATCCTGGAAGCCGAGAAGCTGAAGCGGGCGCACCTCTCGGCTCAGTACGAGAGCCTGAAAAACCAGGTGAACCCCCACTTCCTGTTCAACAGTTTTAATGTGCTTTCTTCTCTGGTTTATAAAGACCAGGGCCTGGCGGCAAAGTTCATACAGCAACTCTCCCGTGTCTACCGCTATGTGCTCGACACCCGGGATAAGGAAGTAGTTTCCCTGCCTCAGGAACTGGAGATGCTCGAAGCCTACCTTTTCCTGGTGAAAATTCGTTTCGGAGAGGCCTTGCGGATAGAATTGTCCCTCGAGCCGGATGACCAGGTGGCGGTAGTGCCCCTGTCCCTGCAGATGCTGGTGGAAAACGCCGTAAAACACAACGTGGTGTCCAAACGCCGGCCCCTGACACTGGAAATACGGCGGGAAAAAGGACAGATCGTCGTGCGCAACAATTTTCAGCCCAGGGAAGATGAAAGGGAGTCGCTTGGGGTAGGCCTGGCGAATATCGGGGAACGATACCGCTACCTCGCCGGGCTGGAAATCGAGGTAGCGCAGGCCAACGGTTTTTTCACGGTCCGGATTCCTGTAATCCTCCTTCAGGAATAAGAAAAAAATGGATGTATGACAGTTGTGATCCTGGAAGATGAAGAATTGGCGGCGGAACGCTTGTCAAACCTGATCCGTCAATACGATGATAGCATCGAGGTATTGGCGACGCTCGATTCGGTGGAAGATGCGGTGGAGTGGTTCCGCAACAACCCGGCGCCCAGCCTGGCCTTTTTTGACATCCAGCTGGCCGATGGCCGCAGCTTTCAGGTATTGGAAAAGTGCGAAGTGGGCTGCCCCGTCATCTTTACCACCGCTTTTGACCAGTATGCCCTGCAGGCATTCAAGGCCAACAGCATCGATTACCTGCTGAAACCGATCAGCCTGGAGGGCCTGACAGGGGCATTTAGGAATTACCGGGCCATGAAAAAGGCGTTGAGCCTGCCGGATCAGGAACTGGGCCAGATCCAGCGGGCTTTTCAGATGATGGCCCGGCAGTACAAGTCGCGGTTCATCATCCGGGCCAACCACCAGTTCTTTTCGGTGAAAACGGAGGACATCCTGTTTTTCTTCAGCGAACACAAGGTGGTCTGGGCTCAACACCGCAATGGCAAAAAGCATGCCCTGGAGTACACCCTGGAGCAGCTGGAAGAGATGCTGGACCCCGGCCGTTTCTTTCGGGTGAACCGGAAATATATCGTCGCATTCGATGCGGTGGAAGAAGCCATTATTTATTCCAACAGCCGGCTCAGGTTGCGCCTGTATGGGCTACAGGCCAGAGAGAAAGTGCTGGTTAGCAGAGACCGGGTGAAGGGCTTTAAAGAATGGATGGATCAGTGAGTGCGGCGCCGGTTGTTCGTTGGCCATTGATTGCTGCCAGCCTCTGGCGAACAACCGGCAACCGCCTTATTCCCCTTTGAGGATCTCCCGGGAAATGACGAGCTTCTGGATCTCCGAGGTTCCTTCTCCTATGGTGCATAGTTTGGCGTCCCGGTAGTATTTCTCAACGGCGTATTCCTTGGTGTACCCGTATCCGCCGAATATCTGAACGGCATCATTGGCGATCTGTACGGCCGCTTCCGAGGCGTAGTATTTAGCCATGGAGGAGATCTTGGTGGTCTTGAGCCCCTGGTCCTTCATACGGCCGGCTTTGCGGGTAAGCAGTTCAGAGGCCTGTATCTTCGTAGCCATATCGGCAAGTTTAAATCCGATGGCCTGGAAGCTGGAGATCGGCTTGCCGAACTGATGCCGTTCCTGGGCGTATTGTACGGAGGCTTCGTATGCCCCTTTGGCGATGCCCAGGGACAGAGCCGCGATGGAGATGCGCCCGCCATCCAGCACCTGCATGGACTGAATGAAGCCTTCTCCAACCGCTCCCAGGATCTGGCTCTTATGCACGCGGCAATCGTGAAAGATGAGTTCCGTGGTTTCGGAAGCACGCATTCCCAGTTTGTTTTCCTTCTTGCCGGCGGAAAAACCGGGAGTTCCTTTTTCAATAATGAAGGCGGTCATGCCACGGCTGTCCAGTAATTCCCCGGTCCGGACGACGACCACGGCCACCTGGCCAGATTTGCCGTGGGTGATGAAGTTCTTTGCCCCGTTGATGATGTAGTAGTCGCCATCTTTTTCCGCTACGGTTTTCATTCTGCCGGCATCGCTGCCTGTATTGGGTTCGGTCAGGCCCCAGGCGCCGATCCATTCGCCGGTGGCCAGTTTGGGCAGGTATTTTTCTTTTTGTTCTTCATTTCCAAAGAGGAGAATGTGGTTGGTGCACAAGGAATTGTGGGCGGCAACGGACAGCCCTATCGACCCGCATACTTTGCTTATTTCTTCAATAACGGTGATGTATTCCTGGTAGCCGAGGCCCGCGCCATGATATTGTTCCGGCACGAGGACGCCCAGAAAGCCGAACTGGCCCATCTGGTGGAACAGTTCAACCGGAAAATGCTGGCTTTCATCCCATTCCATGACGTGAGGGCGGATGTGGTTCTCGGCAAAATCCCGGGCTGATTCTTTTATCAATTGGAGGTTGTTAACCGTCTCTACACTCATTGCTCTGTTTTTTAGAATATTATTTTAAGAAAAGGCGCCAGAAAAAAATAAATGCCGATACGAAACGTAAATATCTATCAGAAACCCAATTTTTCGGCAATCAACAATATAACGCCATTCTGCATAGCTGGTTTATTCCAGGCGTGAATAATTGAAGAGGAATACAACAGGTTCATTTTGAGGAAGAGGTGGTTTGGTCATTGATGCCCAGTACTCTTCTCATTTTATAGTATATCTCGGTATTTTCGTAGATACCGGAGAACAGCTCTGCCGAGGGGCCATAAGCAAAAACAGGGATCATGGCCGCGGTGTGGCCATTGGTAGTAAAGGCCAGTTGAAGTTTGTTCATCTCAGAGCCGGGGTTGAGGGCCAGCCCGCCGCTTTCATGGTCTCCGGTAACCAGGACGAGGGTCTCCCCATTCTTTTTGGCAAACCGGAGCGCTTCTCCTACGGCCCGGTCAAAATCTATAGTCTCTTCAACAAGAAGCCCCCCGTCATTGGAGTGCCCCCCCCAGTCAATCTGGGAACCTTCGACCATAAGAAAGAACCCTTTATCGCTCCGGCGCTC
Organism: Phaeodactylibacter sp.; assembly: GCA_024103175.1. Classification (GTDB taxonomy): domain Bacteria; phylum Bacteroidota; class Bacteroidia; order Chitinophagales; family Saprospiraceae; genus JACJXW01. The sequence continues at coordinate 31,830 of JAGFJE010000703.1, read as the reverse complement.
CAGGAAGTAGAGCGCAAAATTGGTGGCGTCTGGCAGATATTCCCTGCCGGCGGCGTGGGTCAGCGGGTGTTTGTCGGCAGTGAAGTAAACAAATGGGCGTTTGGCCGTCGGGTTGACCTGGCGGAAATCTTCCCGGTAATAATCCGAGACTAAGTACCCTTTCTTCCGGAACTCTTCGTACAGGTCTCGGCTGTCTTCTTCTCTCCGGTCAAAGTATCGCTTTCCGCCTCCGATCAGCAGGTCGACGTCAACTTTGAGCATATCAGCCGCAATGGCCTCGTAGAATACCCGTATAGGCTGGTGAGCGATGAAGGCGGCCGGCGTGGCGTGCACTATGGTGGAGGAAGCAATGAGCCCGGTGGCAAAACCAAGGGATTCCAGTTCTTCCACAATCGTGAAACAGGGCACCGTATCCTTGCCCATGCCAATGGCGCCGTTATAGGTTTTAACCCCACAGGCAAACGCCGTGGCGCCGGCGGCGGAATCGGTGATGAGGTCGCTGGCAGAATAAGGCTTATGAAAACCGACCACAGGGAACTGCTCCAGGTTGAGTTTGTTATTATTACTGTACAGGGCTGCCGAGACCTGCGGAACACCCAGGCCGTCTCCAATCAGTAATATAACGTTTTTAGCTGCCCGGACCTCTCCCTCCGGTAGGCTTACGGCTGTTTCCGGCGCTTTACAGCCCTGCAGAAGGAGGAACAGAAAGAGGATTCCCGACAATGGTCGATAGGGCATGTTTCTGATATTTTGTGGGCACTTCGTTTAGAGCGTGGATATTACACAATTTCCACCTATCATAAAATAAATTTACAGACAAAACTATTGTTTAAAATTTAATTTTTTTAACATAAAATTAATCTCGAAAAACTGGAATTTTATTTGGTTTCAGCATAGATTTGTAATCAAATGGCAATTATTATTTTTTGGTAAGATAAATTATTTAAGCCATGATCACCCGAACTTTAAAAACCCTGGCAGTCATTTTGGCTGCAACCACTACCATTTTCGCTGTTCCAAAACAACCTACCGGGACCATCTTCGATCATTTTCTCCAAGACGGTATTCTTGAGTTCACCCTCGAAACAGACCTCACGGAACTTATCGAAAACCGGCGAACGGAAGATTACCTCCCGGCTAAGTTCACTTTTGAAGACAGGGAAGGGCGGGAATTCACCCAGGAGATAAAGGTGAAACCGCGGGGCAAATTTCGCCGAAGAGTGTGTAATTTCCCACCCCTGATGCTCAACTTTTCAAAAGGCGCCCTGGAAGAGAAAGGTTATATCCCCGAATACGACAAGCTCAAGCTGGTGAGCCACTGCATCGACGACAAGAATGACAGTAAGGAGCATGTGATGAAGGAATACCTGGCCTACAAGCTTTTCAACGAGCTTACCGGCCAGAGTTACCGGGTACAGCTGGCTAAGGTCACTTACATTGACAGTAAAGGCAGCCTCGGCAAGATCAAACGCTACGGTTTCATCATTGAAGATACCGATGAAATGGCCCAGCGCCTGGGCGGGGAGGAATGTGAAGACTGCCGGGGCCTTGGGCCGGCTACCGTGGCCCAGGAAAGTGAAAACCTGATGGCTGTCTTTCAGTATATGATCGGGAACTCCGACTGGAACCTCAACATGATGCGAAACCTGAAAATGGTGAAGCCTTACGATGGCGGCCCCGTTATTCCGGTGCCTTACGACTTTGACTTTGCCGGCATGGTAAATGCACCTTATGCCATACCGAATTCGGAAATAGGCCAGCTTACCATCCGGCAGCGCGTCTTTCAGGGTATGGAAGCCGACCAGGAGCTGTTCCTGCGGACATTGCAGTATTTTATGTCAAAGAAGGAAAGCCTGATCGACGAGGTAAGGCGATTCAGAGAATTGAGCGGGAATAGCCGAAGGGAGATCATCGATTATCTGGATACCTTTTTCCTGGACGTAGAAGCGATCCTGGAGGGGAAGCAGCCCATAGAACCTTCCCTGCAGGAAGCGATCCGGCAACAGCCGCAGCCGGCTGAAGAAAGTGGCAGGGCCGGGTCGTCTTATGGAAAATAAAGCCTTTGGCTTACGGTAAAGGCAGCCGGCGCTTACTTTTCAGGCGTACCTTTCCACTATTTTCTGAACGCTCCGTGCATAACCTCTGCCAAAGAGATTGACATGTACCAGCAGGTAATAGAGCTGGTAGATGTCAATCCTTTCCTCCAACCCTGGCTGAGTAGGGTGCGTTTCCTGATACGACCTGTAAAAATCGGGAGAGAACCCACCGAAGAGCTGAGACATAGCCAGGTCCATTTCCCGATGAGCATAGCTTACCGCCGGATCGATCAGGACGGGAATGGCCCCGGGAGCGGAAAGGAAATTGCCGCTCCAGAGGTCGCCATGGGTCAAAGCCGGGGGCTCCTCCGGGCATATCTCCTCAATGCGCTTATACAATTTATCGAAATCCTGCCTGGCGCCCGCCCACAGCCCGTTGACCGTTATGGCCATATGGGCCTGAGGCTCCAGCCTTTCAAGGACGTAGAATTCGCTCCAGCTGTCGTGCCGGTGGTTGGATTGAGGCAGGCTGCCGATGTAATTGCTGTGGTTCAGCCCGAACTGGCGGCCCGTTTTTTGGTGCAACCGAGCGAGCGCCTGCCCGAAGTTCTCCCAGAATAGCCGGTTTCGGCCAGCTTCTTCAATGTATTCCAATATCAGGAAGGCGTAATTTTCCGCCTGCCCGGCGCCAAGGGATTCCGGAACCCGGATGGCATTGCTTTCTCTAAGAAGCCCAAGGCCTGCTTCCTCCTTTTCAAACATGCGGATAGCCCCGGGCCCGGCGTTCAGCTTCAGGAAAAAAGGGCCCTGCCCGGTTTCCAGCAGGCGGGCTTCGTTGATGTCTCCTCCTCCGATGAAGGAGGCGCGGATGACGGGCAGCCCGAGTTTTTCTTCGCAGGCAGCTTTGACAGCTTTGGGCAACACAATTATAAACGGTTTTTGTTGATAATCTCCAGCAGTTCGTCCCGGTAATTCTTGCCGATGGGCAGGTGTTTGGCCTGGTTCTTTTCAACGACCTCCACCATGTTTCCGACGACGGCCTCTATCTTATCAACATTTACGATGTAAGACCGGTGGATGCGCTTGAAGATATTTTGTGGTAGTTTCTCCTCCAGGCTTTTCATGGTCTGCAGGGTGATCACCCGGCTGTTATCCATTCGGATGATGACGTAATCTTTCAGCCCTTCGATATAGATGATATCGGCATAATTGATCTTCACCAGTTTCTTATCTGCTTTGACGAAGATAAAATCAGGCTCTTCTTCTTCCTCGCCGGCTGCGCCACTGCCGCCTCTGCCTTGCAGTTCGAGCTGTTCCATGGCTTTGTTGACGGCCTTCATGAACCGCTCCAGGGAGATCGGCTTGAGAAGGTAGTCCAGCGCATTGAGTTCGAACCCTTCAATAGCGTAATTCGGGTAGGCGGTGGTGAAAATTACCAATGGGGGGTGGCTAAGGGTCTTCAGGAAGTCGATCCCGGTCAACTGGGGCATCTGTATGTCCAGGAACATGAGGTCTATCTTGTGGTTTTTCAATGCCTCGTTGGCCTCCAATGCGTTGCCGCATTTCTCGACGAGGTTGAGCTCAGGTAACTTTTCAATGTAAGTTTCCAGAACATCCTGGGCCAGGGGCTCGTCATCAACGATGATTACGTTAATCATGAACTTTGGTTTAAAATTTTATGCCAAATCTAATTTAAGGTTTACAGCGTAGGATCTTGGTGAATCCTCGATCTCCAGTTCGTATTGATTCGGATAGAGCAGGTTCAGGCGCCGGTGGATATTGACCAGGCCGATGCCTCCGCTGCGGCGGCTGTCTTGTTTGGGCGGTGTGTCCGGTTTACTGTTCTCGATAAAAAAGTGGATCTTATAATCTTTTACAGCCAGCCTAATGTTTACAAAGCCGGTGGAGATCTGGTTGCTCAGGCCGTGTTTGAAGCTGTTCTCCAAAAAAGGAATGAACATCAGCGGGGCGATCTTCTGGTCCGCAATTTCTCCTTCCACCTCAAAGGTGATCTCTACCTTCTTTCCCTGCCGCAGCCGCTCGAGGTCCAGGTAATTGCGGATATAATGTACCTCCTTGCTTAACAGCACCTGCTTTTCGTTGCACTCGTAAAGCATGTAGCGCATCATCTCCGACAGCTTTATGACGATCTCCGGGGCCTTGTCGGATTTCTTCAGGGTCAGGGCATAGAGGTTGTTCAGTGTATTGAACAAAAAGTGCGGGTTGATCTGCGATTTGAGAAAGCGCAGTTCCGATTGCATGGTCTGGGTCTGCAATTCCTGTTTTTCCCGCAGGTGGCGCGCCCAGTCGGCAATGATCTTGTAAATGGTGGAAGAACCGGCGATGAAAAAGGTGACCAGAAAATACCAGTTCATATTGTTGAGCAGGTCCGCCTGTGCCTGGGGGTAGCCGGTAAATTTGAAATAAAAGGCCAGCACTTTGAGCGGGGTAATGATGAGGGAGGCCACGATGAGCAGGCCGCAGTAGGTCAGAAACCGTTTTTTGGTCAGGTAATTCGGGATCAGGTAGAACAAGTTGAAGTAGACGATAAGCCCGTAGAAAAAAATATTGATCAGCTCATTGCTCAACGTAAAAAGAAAGCCCTGTTCTGTGCCCTCTATCAGGGTCAGCAGCAGCAATAATATCAGCCAGAATAAAAGGTGATAGGCCCCTCTTCTGCTGATCAAGGCGTTAACCCTGCCGGCCGGAGTTTTCTGGGCTATTGTATCCATATCTGATTCACTATACCCGGGTCAAAATAGTAATTATTCTAAATTTTTTCTTCTTTTGGCGAGCGGTATCGGCTTTGTGAACAGGAACCGCACCACTTTTTTCTTAGTAACCGCCTCATGCGCGTTCAGTTTTGTAGCCCGCTGCTTTTTTACGGTGCGGAATTTTAGGATTAAATGGCGGCGCACAAAAAAAAATAGACATAGAGCCCGATTTGATCGTTAGAGATGTTGGGAAATAGTTGTTTACTACATTTTGTACTTTTGCGCTGTGGCTGGTATGATAGTATCAGTTGAATCTTTAAAGAACAAGGATCTATGCCAACAACGAATTCTGAAAATTTCGAGCCTGTAGCGCTGGACGGCCTGGTGGGAGACTTCGAATCGGTTCTGAAAGCCATTGGTGAGGACCTCACCCGCGAGGGCCTTGCCAAAACGCCCGAACGCGCGGCCAAGGCAATGATGTTCCTGACCCAGGGATATGAGCAAGACGCGGAGGCGATCCTCCGCTCCGCCATGTTCCGGGAGGACTACAGCGAGATGGTGCTGGTTAAAGATATTGAGCTGTATTCTCTTTGTGAGCACCACATGCTGCCTTTTTTCGGCAAGGCCCATGTGGCCTATATCCCCAACGGATATATAGTGGGCCTGAGCAAGATACCGAGGGTCATTGATGTCTACGCCCGGCGCCTTCAGGTGCAGGAGCGCCTGACCGACCAGATCCTGCGCTGCCTGCAGGATACGCTCAACCCGCTGGGAGCGGCGGTGGTTATCGAAGCCCGCCATATGTGTATGATGATGAGGGGCGTGCAAAAACAAAACTCGGTGACTACTACCTCCGCTTTTACCGGAGAGTTTCAGCGGGTTGAAACCCGAAATGAATTTCTCAACCTCATCGGTTCCAACTTGCTGTAACCATTATCGAAAAATCAAACTTTAGACCATGAAAGCTTATGTTTTTCCCGGCCAGGGGTCCCAGTTCGAAGGAATGGGAAAGGACATGTACGAAAGTTCGGAGGTGGCCCGCGAACTGATGGAGTCGGCCAATGAGATCCTCGGCTTCCGGATCACGGACGTCATGTTTAACGGTTCTGCTGAAGACCTCAAACAGACTCGCATCACCCAGCCGGCTATTTTTATCCATTCCATAGCCAGGGCCAGGATGGCAGGAGATTCCTTCCATCCGGATGCCGTTGCCGGCCACTCCCTGGGTGAGTTCTCTGCGCTGGTGGCTGCCGGCGCCCTTTCCTTCGAAGAGGGCCTGCAACTGGTCTACAACCGTGCCCAGGCCATGCAGAAAGCCTGTGAAGCGGCAGACAGCACCATGGCGGCCATCCTCGGCCTGGATGATGATGTGGTGGAGAAAATATGCAGTGAGGCCAGCGAACTGGTCGTGCCCGCCAACTATAACAGCCCGGGGCAATTGGTCATTTCCGGAACCGTGGCCGGGGTGGCCAGGGCAGTAGAAAAATTGCAGGAAGCCGGCGCCCGCCGCGCTGTGGTCCTCCAGGTTGGCGGGGCGTTCCATTCGCCCCTGATGCAGCCGGCCAAGGAGGTACTGCAGGCCGCTATCGAGAAGGCCCGCTTCAGCGTTCCTGCCTGCCCGGTTTATCAGAATGTAGATGCCTTGCCCAGAAAGGAGCCGAAACAGATACAGGCCAACCTCATCGCTCAGTTGACAGCTCCTGTGCTTTGGACGCAGACGATGAAAAACATGATTGCCGACGGAGTCGCCGAATTCATCGAAGTGGGAGGAACCGGAAAAACGCTCCAGGGGCTGGTGAAAAAAATAGACCGCCAATTTCCTACCAGCGCCTTATAAGACAATAGGGCGATTTTAAAGCAAGAGGAATTGCTTTTCTGCCAATAAGGCTTGATATTAGTGAGGTTTTCAGGGAAAACTGCCGCGGAGAGCCTTCTCTTTGTCCTGTTTTGAACCTTATGGGGCCTCCGGGGGGTTAAATAAAGACAACATTTTAATTACCAAAGAACGCATTCATGGTAAGACAAGAGGTTTCCAGCGGAAAAGTGTTACTGGCGGAGCCTTTCATGCTTGACCCGAACTTTAAACGCTCTGCCGTCTTGTTGTGTGAACACAGCGAAGAGGGCAGCGTGGGCTTTATTATGAACAAACCCCTCAATATGCGGATCGATGAACTTATCGACGGCTTCCCGGAATTCGATTCCGAAGTTTTCTTCGGGGGGCCCGTACAAACGGATACGATCCACTACATCCATAATGTAGGCGGCCTGGTGGAAGAAAGCGTTAAAGTTACCGATGGGGTTTACTGGGGGGGCGATTTTGAAAAGCTCAAGTTCCTGATCTCTTCCAACCTGATCTTACCGCAGAATATCCGCTTCTTCGTCGGGTACTCCGGCTGGACGGAGGGCCAGCTCAATGACGAAATGGTCTACGGCTCCTGGGTCCTTGCCGATATGGACGCCAATTACCTGTTCAAATCAGAACCCAATCAGCTATGGACACAGGTCATGTACAATAAAGGCGACGCCTACACCGTCATCGCACAGATGCCGGACGCATCCAACTGGAATTGAAAAAACATCTCCCGGCAGGAACGAAAACCCCTCAGCGGATCACTCCACTGAGGGGTTTTTCGTTTTGTTTTGAATTGTCTGTCTGTTAAAGTTGGATAGCAGAAGCCTGAACCATCAGGGATTGCCTTTTTCTACGGGCGCTGCCGAGCCTTCCAACTGCACCGGGTGGGCATTTTCCAGCAAGGACAGGTATTTTTCGCGCAATTCCTTGAATTGAGGCATATCTTCGTCCGGCAGCGGTTTGGCCGGGGGGAATGTCAGGTTGAGGTGGTTTACCTGCTTGCCGTTTTTCCAGAAGCGGAAGCAGACATGGGGGCCGGTGGCCAGCCCGGTCGACCCTACATAACCGATGACCTGGCCCTGCTTGACGTGGGCGCCGGAACGAATGCCCTGGGCAAACTTCTGCATGTGGAGGTATTGGGTCTGATAGGCGTCGTTGTGTTTGATCTTTACGAAGTTGCCGTTGCCTTTGGTATAGGAGGCCTTGAGAACGACCCCGTCGCCAACAGCATAGATCGGGGTCCCGTAAGGCGCTGCATAATCGGTCCCGTAATGAGGCCGCCGCCGCTTCAGAATGGGATGGAAACGGTTGAGGTTGTAATAGGAGGAGATCCGCGAATATTTTACGGGCGACTTCAGGAAGCCCCGCTTCATGGGGCGGCCTTCCAGGTCATAATAGCCTTCCGTTTTCCCGTTATCATAATAAATGGCGTGAAACTCGGTTTTCCCGGTTTTGTAATAGGCGGCGTGTACCCGGCCGATCCCTACTTCTTCCCCTTCAATGAATTTCTGGTCATAGACCAGCCTGAACTCGTCATTTTTCTGGAGGTGGTGAAAGTCAATGGACCACTGAAGGGCATCTTCCATCTTGGCCGCCAGGTCATAGCTGAGCCCCTGCCCGACGATGGCATTCCACAGAGAGGTTTCCAGGCTGCCGGCAGCGCTGCGGACTTCCGTCGTCACTTCACGCTCGTGGCGCGTCACCTTATTTTCACCTTTCAGCTCGAAAACGACATATTCGTATACGTTCGGCTCATAGATGAGGTAATCGGCCTGCAGGGTGCTGTCCTTGGTGAATATCGTATAAGGGTTGCCCACCCGGAGATGCTTTACATCGAATACCTCGCCGGAGTTGGCGACGATCTTTTCAATGGACGGGTAATCAACCTGTTGGCCGAGCATGATGTCGGCCAGAAATTGCCCGGGGCGGATCGTTCTTTCCAGCACCTGGAAGGTGTCAATGGCAAATCCGTATTTTATGGTGGGAACGGTAACGGGGAAGGAGCCCAGTTCAACGGGCGTTTCGGCAGCAACAATGGAGGCCTGTAGCCTGTCCTTGATATCAGTGCTGAAATAATAAAGAGCGCCTCCAATTAACAGCACTGATATAGTTGAAATTCCGATCTTAAAAATTTTCCGTTTCTGTTTCAAAATTTGGGTAAACGAGTCTGGCAAATCCACTTTCTCATGATTTGGTTAAACAATCGCGTTACAAATACGGCAGGCCAACCCATCCGGAGTGCTTGCGTCTCCGCTCTTTCGTTGCTATAGTTTTTGGGTTGAAAAGCCTGATGTGCATGGGATTGCTTTCTACTCTCAATTAATTGCCGTATTTGCAAATATAGAATTGCATCCGATTTGCACCTAATGAAATTTGTTAAAAGTGTGATTTAACCACTCTTTTGTGGAAAACTTTTTGGTTTTGGGGCTTTATGGCGCCTTTCCTGAATTTATCCTTACCTTTGCTCCCCGAACGAAAAAGGAAGCCATGCCTGAACCATCCAAATACGGCCTTAGGGGAGTATCGGCTGCCAAAGAAGACGTCCACGCCGCCATAAAAAACCTGGATAAAGGCTTGTATCCCAATGCTTTCTGCAAGATCCTCCCGGATATGGCGGCCGGAGACCCGGCCTACTGCAACCTCATGCATGCCGATACGGCGGGCACCAAAGGCAGCCTGGCCTACCTGTACTGGAAAGAAACCGGCGACCTCTCCGTCTGGGAAGGGATCGCCCAGGACGCCATCGTCATGAACCTGGATGATATGGCCTGTGTGGGGTGCACCGATAATATCTTGTTGTCCTCTACCATCGGCCGCAATAAAAGCCTCATTCCGGGAGAAGTGATCAGTGCGGTCATCAACTTCGCCGGGCGCTTCGCCGCAGAAATGGCCGAATACGGCGTAAACATCCACCTGGCGGGAGGGGAGACGGCTGATGTAGGCGACATCGTCCGCACCATCGATGTGGGCTATACCGCCTTCGCCCGGATGAAACGTTCAGACGTCATCGTAAACGACATACAGCCAGGGGATGTGATCATCGGCCTGTCTTCCTTTGGCCGGGCCTCCTACGAAAAGGCTTACAACGGCGGTATGGGCAGCAACGGCCTGACCTCCGCCCGGCACGATGTCTTTCACCACCTGTACGCCAAAAAGTACCCGGAGAGCTACAGCCCGGAGACGCCGCAGGAAGTGGTGTATGTGGGCGGTAAAAAACTGACGGATGAGGTCGACATAGGCGGAGAAACCGTCACTGCCGGCAAGTTGGTACTGTCTCCGACCCGCACTTATCTGCCTGTACTGAAACAATTGCTCGGAGAACTGAAGGGAGAGGTCCACGGCCTGATCCACAATACCGGCGGAGGCCAAACCAAAGTGCTTAATTTCGTACGCAACAAAACCATAATTAAAGACAACCTGTTTCCTTTGCCGCCCTTGTTCCGGCTGATCCGCGAGGAATCCGGGACAGACTGGAGGGAAATGTACCAGGTCTTCAATATGGGGCACCGGCTGGAGGTCTATCTCGCGGAGAAATATGCTCAAAAGGTGATCGATATCGCCGGCGGGTTTCAGGTCGGCGCCCAGGTGATAGGCAGGGTGGAGGAAGGAAAGGGCAATAGCCTGAAAGTCAAAAGCGAGTACGGAGAATTCCTTTTTGGCCAGCCGGAATGAACCACCGCTTATAAATGGAGTGATCAACCGATGAACCGCATCAGCAAAAAAGAAAAAGCCGCAGCCATAGCGGAAATACTGGAGGAATTGTACCCCGAAGTCCCCATCCCCCTGAATCACCAGGATCCGTACACCCTGCTCGTTGCCGTCCTCCTTTCTGCCCAGTGTACGGACGAACGGGTCAATAAGGTCACCCCCCATCTTTTCGAGCTGGCGGACAACCCCTACCGTATGGCCGAACAAAATGTGCAGGATATCAAGGCCATCATTCGCCCCTGTGGCCTTGCTCCCCGCAAGTCGCAGGCTATTTATGAGCTATCCAATATTCTCATAAAGGAACATGGCGGGCAGGTGCCCAAAGATATGAAGGCGCTGGAAGCCCTGCCTGGAGTAGGCCACAAAACAGCCTCCGTGGTCATGGCGCAGGCCTTCGGCGAACCCGCTTTCCCGGTGGATACCCACATCCATCGCCTGGCATACCGTTGGACGCTAAGCACCGGCAAAAATGTTGAAAAAACGGAAGCTGACCTGAAAAAAGTGTTCCCCCGGGAAAAATGGAATAAACTCCACCTGCAGATCATCTACTTCGGGCGGGAATATTGCCCGGCACGGGGGCATGACCCTCACCAATGCCCCATCTGCAGCAAATACGGGCGGAAGAGCCTTTTTAAATAACGTTTACGCTGGGCTGCCATTCTAAGGTTGGGCCGCCGGGCAGGCTTCATCCACCCTACGCCCGTCCATCGAACACAGCCCTACGCCGCTGCTGTGCCCGTCCACCGTACACAGCCCTACGCCGCTGCTGTGCCCGTCCATCGAACACAGCCCTGCAACCGTTGTCCGGCATTAGACGGGTAGCCGGGCCTGTCTCCTGCCCGTCGATAATCAACAGTTAACCCACAACAAACAACATCAGAAGGGGTATCCAAAGCCAAGGTTGAAGGAAACAATATCCGTAAGCTTTAGCCCGCCCCTGCCGATGTGCCCGTCGCTCCGGAAATCCCGGAACCAGTAATCCTGCCAGCCCCCGCTGCCGTTTCGGGAGGGCACGGGCGCCGCATGCCTGAACTTGAGGGCCATGTCAAGCCGTAAAATGAAGTAGGAGAAATCCAGCCGCAGGCCGAAGCCGCCCCCTATAGCGATCTGTTTATAGAAAGGCTCATTGGTATATACCGCTTTCTCTCCCCTGTTGTCGGTGCAGCTGTACTGGGTGCTGTTGAGCAGAAACTGGGAGCCGCAGCGCGCGGTGTCCCGGTTAAGGGTCCAGACGTTGCCGGCATCCAGGAATAGGGCGCCGTTGACCACCCAGAAGATGTTGAACCGGTATTCCAGGTTGGCTTCCAGCTGTATATCGCCCGATTGGTAAAGGCGGGTATTGAAAGTCTGGTCGAAAGAGAGGGTGTCTTCGAAGGCGCCGGGGCCTAATCCTCGCGGCGCCCAGGCGCGTATGCTATTGGGGCCGCCCGCGTAAAATTGCTTGACATAGGGGACGTCGGTGGTATAGCCGAACGGCCGGGCCACCCCCAGGGCGAAGCGGGCCGCCAGGGAGCGCTTGGATGAATAGGACCAGTATTTTCGCAGGTCTATTTGTGCGCGGGCATACTGGGAAAAATCAATACTCTGGCCCTCGCGGAAACGCAGCCGCAACGTATCCTGAGCCAGGGCAAAGGCGTTGTAGATGGCGTTGCCGGCCCAGATCTCTGCGCCGGCCAGTTCCAGGTTGGCGCCGATATAATGGGAATTGCCCCTCCGGTTGGGCCGTGCATTGTGAACAAAGTTGAGGCCGCGGAATAAAAAGCTGGTAAAGAGCTGTTCGCCGAAGGAACGCGCCAGGAAGGGGTTTACATTCAGGATGGAGTCGAACCGCGGCTCCGTGATTGGCCGGAGGTAATCCAGCCCGATGTGGTTCACGATAAGGCGCTGGTTGCGCTTGCGGGGGAAGTCGAACCCGAATGTGCCCGTGAAAAGGTTGTACCGGTAAAAGTCAAGGATGAGCAAATAGTTGTAGCTGGCAGACAAGCGGGTGGCGGCCGTTTCCGCCAGGGCGTTGTAGAAATTATCGTTGACGAACAGTTCCTGCCTGCCCCATTTCGGGCGGTTAAGGCGCCCCCAGATGCCGAGGTAGTCGACAAACCGCGGAAGGTACAGGTCTGTTTGCAGCCGTATGTCAATGGTGTTCCAGAACCGGCTTTCGGCAATAGCGCTGGGGGCGGGGTTGAACTCGACCCCGGCGGAGAAGTCGGCGATCAGCAATTCCGCTCCCTTGAAGAGGTTGCGGTGGCGAAAGGAAGGGCTGGCCGTCAGGCCAATGAGGTTGCCCGCCCCCGATGCGTTGCGGCTGGCATAATTGAGTTCGAAGTCAAGCCCCAGCTCCATCTTTTTATGTTGGGTAAGCTCCACCCGGATATCGAGCCGGGAGGAGTCTGCCGGGTCTACTTCCTGTTTGAGGCGGACAAACCGGAAAATACCCAGGCTGGTGAGTTGCTGGGTGGTAAGGTCAATTTCCCTCTGGTTGTACTGCCTGTACTTTTGAATGTACAGGTTCTCGAGGATGGTTTCGGGCCTGACGCGGAAAAAGGGGCGTGGCGTGCGGAAAATAATCCCGTTAATGGTCGTGTCGTAGAGTATGGTATCCTCCTGGCCGGGAATGTAGTCCATAAAGACCGTGATGTCATCAATGGTGTAGGCCTGGTGGGTGCTGTCTTCCAAAGGCGGCAATACCTCCAGGTACAGCCTTGCCCTTTTCCCCGCCACGGTGGTGTCGGCCTCCAGGGGGGCGATGTAGTTGGCGTAAAAATTGGCATAGCCATGATTCCGCAGATACTGGACGATCCGTTCCCGCTCCCGGTCATACAAGCTGCCGTCGATGCCGGCCCCCGGCTGTAACTGGGTGCGGCCCGCAATTTCCTGCAGTATTTTGTTGACCAGCGTATCCTCACTGAAAAACAGCGCGGTATCGATGGTAAATTGCTGGCCGGGGTCCACGTGATAGGTAATGTATATCTTCTTTTTCCGCACATCGGGAACCGAGAACACCTGGGCATTGAAAAACCCCCGGTATTGCAGGTAAAACTGCATCGACTCTTCGGTAGCCTGCGTCAGCTTAGGATCATAAATGGCAGGAGGTTCGGCAATGACCCGCCGTTGCCACTGGTCGAATTTGGTGGTGTCTTCCGGGCCCTGGGTTATGAAATAAAACCATTCTCTGGGGATAAAAAAGAACTTGCTGTTTTCCTGTTGTTTATAGAGGGTGGACAGCTCGTATTTCAACTCCCGCTTTCGGTTGATGTTGTCCTTGCTTTTCAGCTTTATGCTGTTACCTTTGAGCAGGTACTGGTCGGCCGAAAGATACCTGGATGTATTGCACGCAGAAAGCAGGAGTACTGCCAGTATTGACCCAAATATGTATTTTGCACAGTGCTTTACAGACATCGCAATATCAATTCCTGATGATGCTTTCGAAAAATAAGGTAAAATTCATTAAATCCCTGCGGTTGAAAAAATTTAGGCAAAAGTATAACAATTTCATCGTCGAAGGGGATAAAATGGTGCGGGAGTTATTGGCTGAGGCGCCGCATAACGTGGCCGAACTCTATGCCCTGGACGACTGGCTGGCCAGTGTGGAAGAGGTGGGGGAAGTAAACCGGGAGCGCCTTGTTTCGGTTACCCCGGAGGAGTTGAAAAGGATCTCCAGCCTCAATACCCCCAATCAGGTGCTGGCGGTATCCCTCATCCCTGAAGCGCGAGTGGACCCGGATAAATTGCCCCAGGCTTTATCCCTTTATCTGGACGGGATCCAGGATCCCGGAAATTTCGGAACGATATTGCGCATCGCCGATTGGTTTGGCCTTTCTTATGTCTTTTCTTCCCCGGATTGCGTGGATGCCTATAACCCCAAAGCGGTCCAGGCTTCCATGGGAGCCCTGTTCCGGGTCGTGAGTATAGAAACCGGCCTGGAGGCGCTTTGCCGCGGGCGGCCCGGCCTGCCGGTATACGGAGCGGTAATGGATGGTGAAAATGTCTTTCACGCCCCACTTGGCCAAAAGGGCGGCATAATCGTGATCGGTAGCGAGGGGAGCGGTATTTCTCCGGCTGTAGAGCCCTACCTGTCGCATCGGATCTCTATCCCTCCGGCGGCCCACAGCCGGGCGGATTCCCTGAATGCAGCGGTTGCCGCTGGTATTTTGTGCGCCGTTTTCCGGGAAAGGGCGGGCAGGTAGAAGGAGGCAGAAGCGCCGGGGCGCAGGGTGAAAAATACCGGAAGGCCGGCTACCGTGCCCCGGCTTATGCTCCTACAACAATTTTTTCAATTCCCTTTCGATCTGTTCAGCCCCTCTCAGGTTCACGGCGGCAATATTTCCCTCCCGGTCGATCAGGAAAGTGCGGGGGATGCTTCGGACGCCATACTGGGCCGCCGGTGCGGACTCCCATTTGCGCAGGTCGCTGACGTGGTAATCCCATTTCAGGTTGTCCTGCTTTATCGCCTCGATCCAGCGTTGCTTTTGGTTGGCCAGGTATTGTTCTGCCGATTCTTCATTGGGGAAGCGGCTGCGGGTGCGCGAATCTATACCATCCAGGGAGACGCTGAAAACGGTGAAGCCCTGAGATTTGTACTTGTCATAAACCTTTACCACATTGGGGTTTTCCCGACGGCAGGGGCCGCACCAACTGGCCCAGAAATCGAGCAGCACTATATTGCCTTTGAGGTCGGACAAGGAATATTCCTTGCCGTTGGGGTTGGGCAGCGTAATATCCGGGGCGGGTTGCCCCACCTGTATGAGCTGGTCGGCCATTTGGGCCTGATACTGGCGTTCTACCTGGGATATGAATTTGGCGTATTCCTGGCCTGTTTCCGAACCGGGGTCCAGCTTCTCCAGTGCTTTTTTCTGAGTGTCGAGGAACTGCCCGGAGGCGCCCAGAGAGCGATAGGCAACAAACGCGCCCACTTCCGGGTTGGATACCGTATCTACGAAAGTGGAGATATCCTCGGCGCTGACCTGCCGCTGGAACAACCCGCTCATGATATTAACCAAGGATTGGCTGTCATCAGAACCACTGACCGTAAACTGATAGTTTTGAATGGTCGCCAGGTCGCCTTTGATCTCCACTACCTTCTCCGTGCCATCCATAGCGAGGTTGACCCGCTTGGCGCCAAGCCGGAGCTGATAAATGCCGGGGGGAATGCCTTCCGGGAATTCGAATTTGAAATTTCCGTTGGCGTCGACATCCGCTTTGGCCAAGACGTTACTGGCTTTTCCGATCACTACATGGTCCAGGAATACCTGGAGATTGGAGGCATTGGCAACCTCTCCGGTTATCACGGTTCCTTTCACCGGAGTTTCACAGTGCCAGGTGGTGAAGGCTAAAACCCCAGCGATAAGAAGTATTGCGATCTTTCTCATGTCCAGCAGGATTTTTGATTATATAATTTTAGGATTCAGAGCCGCAAATATAACTAACAAGTACCGGACATTTCATCCGCCCAGTAATGATGGATACAAAATTAAGGGTAAGTGGTTGGTTTTCAAAACCGAAGGGTCAGCGGATGAGGTAATTGAGGTAAAAGAATACCACCAGGTAGATCCATAAACCGTCCAGGAAATGCCAGTAGACGGTGAGCAGGCGCAGCTTGAGGCGTTTCTCCGGGTCGGAAAAGTAGACCAGTACACTTACCGGTTCCTTCATGCGTTTTCGGGCGGTCCACAGGAAAATGCCGAGAAATGGCAGGCCGGCAATAACGTGAGCAAAATGCAACCCGGAAATGACGTAGAGGTAACCTGCAGAATTGTCCGTATGGATATAGACCTGGTTGGCAAACAGCTGCCCCCAGCCGATCAACTGAAGGCCCATGAAGAGGATGGACAGGAGGATGGTGGCGGCAAGGGCGTACTGGTAATTGCGCGTCTTGTCCGACCGGTAGGAACGCCGCGCCCAGATCATCGTCGCGCTGCTGCCCAGCAGGATGAGGGTATTGAAAATAAATATATTGGGCAGTTTTAAGGGAGGGAGCCCGTTTTGAACCCTGGTGTAGATGAAAGCGATGGTAAAAGCGAGGAACAGGGCGGCGATACCAAAAAGGACCAGGGTCAGCAGCACGTTGTAAGGGTGAAACGCAAAGGAATCATATTCACTGTTGAAGTCTTTCTTTCCCTCTCTGATCGGTGGTGTTTCATCCATGTATTTGAAATTGATGGCTTACCTTATTTGTATCTTACGAGAGTAACAAAAGCCGGCCCAGCTGGTTGGCCAAAGCCAAAGAAATTATATTAATGAACTGCGCCCCGGCTCCCTTATTGTTTTTTCCTTCCGCTCCTGGCCTGCCGCCGGCAGCGTTCACCGCAGTATTTCACCTCCTCCCAGCATTTCTCCCATTTTTTGCGCCAGCTGAACGGGCGGCCGCAGTGGAGGCAGTCCTTTTGAGGCAGGTTTTCCTTTTTGCGGTTGGGCGGCATATCTATTCCGGTATTTTTCAGGCTAAACATTCAAGCCGCCTAAAGGTTTTAACAGTTTTTCCTTAATTTTCGCACCCATGAAATGTCCTGAATGCCAGACCCAACTGCCACCCGGCGCCCGCTTCTGCTTTCACTGCGGCGCCCCTCAGCCGGCCGAACCCAAACGGGAACGGAAACCTCAGCCTAAGCTCATGGTCGACCTGAAAGGCGATGTCGAAAGGCAGTTGGTGGAGCTCTTCTTCAAGGCCCTGCGGCGCCGGGTGGAAGAGGAACACCGGGGCGAACAATTTCAGGCCTACTCCGAACGGCTCTACGAATCGGGCTTTCGGGATACGGCCTACCGGAAGGCAGCTCACCTGGCCGAGGAGTTGAAGGCCCTGGATAAAGCAGGAGAGGCCAACCCGGCAGAAGTTAACCGCCGGATCGTCGAGTTTTTTGAAGATCAGCTCGATTATTTCATCATTCATCATTGCCAGGACATCAACGACATCCCCCTGCCCGAAACCATTCTGCGCTGGCAGGGAGTGAGCCTGGACGATATCGGCCTTTTCCAGTTGGTGCTGGATTACCTGGACTTCAGCAGCGAGCCCGATGAGGTGGTGTATACGGATTTCGTGAAGATGCCGGTAGGCAAGCTGAAAAACGCCGGCAAATACTTCCTTTTCCCGGAACGGGAAGAGCGCATCTTCCTGATTTGCGACCAGAGCCTGCTGGGCTCCTGCAAGGAAGGCTTCGCCCTGACGGGGCGGGCCCTCTACTGGAAGGCCCAACTGCAAACGGCCCGGAAAGCGGAATACCGCAACCTGCAAAGCATCCACCGCGAAAAAGAATGGCTTTTGATCAACGGCCATTTCTTTCACGCCAACCCTTCTCTGGACCTGAAGATCATGAAATTGCTCAAAAAGCTCAACCGCCTTTTATCCTAAAGCGATCTTCGTAAACTTGCCGGTAGGATACCCGACGCATGTTTGAACTACCCCTCCCGTGGCGGTGCTGCTGAGCGGGCCTTCCGGCAGGTACATCTCCACTTCTCCTTCCAGGCAACGGGCGGCACAACTGGTGCAAATGCCGCTTCGGCAGCTGTACGGCAGTTCCATCCCGGCCTGTTCGGCAGCTTCCAGGATGGTCTGGCCGGCGATTATGGGGAAATTTTTGGTTTCTCCATTTTTCGATAGCTGGACAGTTCCATCCGGAAACTGTTCGGAGGCCGGCCGATACGGGGGAGTGATAACAAACACTTCTTTGTGTATGCGCTCTTCCGGATATCCCATAAAACGGAGGGTCATTTCGGATTTGAGCAAAAGCCCGGAAGGGCCGCACAGGTAAAAGTCAGGAGGCGGGCCTTCCGGGGGCACGTGTTTTCGGATCAATTCTTCCAGCAGGGCGTTGCCCAGCCGGGTGGGGAGTATCTGGGAGCGGCTGGTTTCAGTGATTTCCGAAGAGTGGCCGCCCGGGTTGCTCAGCAGGAGTATCGCTTTGAAGCGCTCCGGGTACAGCTGTAGCCAATGGGGCAGTTCTTTCCCGAAGATCAGGCTGCGCTCGTCCCGGTTGGCATAGATCAGGGTAATGCGAAAACGATTGGTGCACGCCAGGGCATATTTGATGATGGAAAATACCGGGGTTATCCCGCTTCCGCCGGCTACCATAAATAAATGATGCGGGTTTTGCCAAACCGAAGGAAGGATGAACTGGCCGGCAGGGGGCAATGCCGCCACCATCTCGCCGGGCCGGGCCCTTTCCACCAGGTAAGAGGAGGCCATGCCGTTGGGCTTTCGCTTGACCGTGATGACAGGGTAGGGGTCTACTCCCGGGCTGGAAGAAAAGGAATAGGAACGCCGTACTTCCCGGCCGTTGAGCGATAAAACCAGGGTCAGGAACTGTCCGGCCTTATAGGAAAAAAAACCATTCATCGGCCGAAGCACCAGGCTCGCTGTATCGGCCGTCTCCATTCTTTTTTCGAGTATCTGCAGATGGATCCTGTCTTTCATAAATAAATGCGGTATAGGGAATAAGGGCCAGGACATCATCAGGCTTGAAATTCAGCCTTTCCTTTATTCTATACGGATTGCAGGAAATTTGTTGCAATAAAGGGAATAAACTGAACCCTCTTTCACTCAGGCTTGGGAAAAAAGCCAAAATGTGTTTTCTTTACGGCTCGTTTTTTAACAAGCATACTCATACTGCAAACAAGGCAGTGGTTCATGTGTTCTAAGAGATTGTAGATAGTTTTTGCCGCCTCTTTTGTGCGCTGCCATTAATTTACAGTATCTTTAAGTACACCCAATTGCATAAAACAGAACCATTTTATGGATACAACGGCGAATAAGAAAAAAACAACCAGTAGAAAATCATCGAAATCCGGGAAATCGGGATTCGGGAAGGAAATGTACCTCAGCTGGTATGAGCTCATGCTTAGAATACGCAAGTTTGAAGAACGGGCGCTGATGATGTACGGCCAGCAGAAGATCCGTGGGTTCTGCCATGTGTATATCGGGCAGGAAGCTGTAGCCGCCGGGCTGGAGTCCGCAATTCGGCCCGAGGACGCCGTGGTTACCGCCTACCGCCAGCACGGCATCGCCCTGGCACGCGGGTGTTCCTCGGATGAATGTATGGCCGAACTGTTCGGCAAGAAAACGGGCATCGTCAAAGGTAAAGGAGGGTCCATGCACTTCTTCTCCGCGGAGCACCGATATTTTGGCGGCAACGGAATTGTCGGCGCTCAGATCCCCATCGGGACAGGAATAGGATTCGCTGAAAAATATAAAGGGACAGACAACCTCTGCGTCACCATGTTCGGTGACGGGGCCGCCCGGCAGGGCTCCCTTCACGAGTCCTTCAACATGGCCATGAGCTGGAAACTGCCCGTCCTGTATATCGTGGAAAACAACGGCTACGCCATGGGCACCAGCGTAAAGCGGACCAGTAACGTGACGGAGCTCTACAAGCTGGGCCAGTCTTATGACATGCCCGGTGAGCCCGTTGACGGGATGGACCCGGCCGCTGTCCACGAAGCGGTAACAAAAGCGGCCGAACACATCCGCTCCGGAAAAGGGCCTTTCCTCCTGGAAATGCGTACCTACCGCTATAAGGGCCACTCGGTTTCCGACCCGGCCAAATACCGAACCAAAGAGGAGGTCCAGGAATATAAAGAACGCGACCCCATCAAGATGATCGAAGAAGCCACTCTGAAGGAGTCGCTGGCTACTGAGGAAGACCTCAAAGCCATACAGGATAAGATCAAGCAGGAGATCGCCGATGCGGTCAAGTTTGCCGAGGAGTCCGAATTTCCCGACCCCTCCGAATTGTGGGAGGACAATTACGTACAGAAAGACTATCCGTTCATTATGGACTAGACATAACTTCCATTCGGAAGCAGGCGGTGGCAGGGCATCAAGGCCCTGCCGCCGTTTTTTTATGCCAAAAACCTTCAGGAAAGAAAACTTTAATTATTTTTGCGTGGCTTTTTCAAACCGCATTGAAAATTGACAAAATCGAGGACATAAAATGGCAAGAAGAAAAAGAAACCAGAAGAAGGCGGACGAGACTTTAGTAGATATTGTCGAGGTCAGAGATAGCGCCCAGGGGTTTATCGATGAGAACCAACGGCTGATATTCGGCGCCCTGGTCGCCCTGGTATTGATCGTAGGGGGTATATTTGCTTATAATAACTTTTACAAGAAACCACGGCAGGCGGAAGCAGAAGAACAAATTTTTCGCGCTCAGCAACAGTTCGAAAGAGATTCTTTCGCACTGGCGTTGAGCAACCCCGGCGGCGGCTACATGGGCTTCCTGGAAATCATTAACAACTACGGAGCAACTCCGGCCGGGAATTCCGCCCGCTATTATGCCGGCATTTCCTACCTGAACCTGGGAAAATACCAGGCTGCCATCGATTTCCTCAAGCAATTTAAGGCAAAAGGGGAAGTTATGCCCATCATGAAATATGGCGCCATGGGAGACGCCTATTCGGAATTGCAGGACTTTGACAATGCAATGAAGTTTTACAAGAAAGCTGCTAATGAAGCTGAGAACGACCTGCTGACTCCCTACTATCTCAAAAAAGTAGGCCTGCTGCACGAACGCAACGGCAATTTTGCGGAAGCCCAGAAGGCCTATAAGGAGATCCTGGAAAAATACCCGGATTCACCCGTTGGCAGGGATATTGAAAAATATATTACCAGGGCCGAGGCCAAAGGCTAGTAAAAGTCGCACCAGGCCGGTAAAACGCAAGAACGCAGGAAGGGGTAAGGAGGCATGGTTACTTGTTTCCTTACCCCTTCCTTGTTATTATTATCACCATCAAAAGCAAATATCATGGCCAGTGCACTGAAAAACCTTTCTGATTATGACGAATCAACCATACCCTCTGCTGAAGATGCTTCCTTTGGCATCGTCGTGTCGGAATGGAACGCCAGGATAACCCATGCCTTGTACGAGGCCTGTTACGATACGCTCCTCAAACACGGCGCAAAGGAGGACAACATTCACGTAGCCCAGGTGCCGGGGTCCTTTGAGCTGCCGGCCGGGGCCAAAATGCTGGCCGACGAATACAAGGTGGATGCCGTGGTCTGTATCGGCTGTGTGATCAAAGGGGAGACCAGCCACAATGAATACATCAACTATGCAGTAGCTAATGGGTTAGCCAACCTCAGTATGGTATACGGCAAGCCTTTCGTCTTTGGCGTTTTAACTCCCGACACGGAAGAGCAGGCGCTCGACCGGGCAGGCGGCAAGCACGGCAACAAAGGGGTAGAAGCGGCCGTGACTGCCATACGGATGGCGCACCTGAAGAAAAGTTTTAAAAGCGGCAAGTCGAAAATAGGTTTTTAACATGTTTGGAGTTGGTTGCCGGTTGTTGGCTCTCCGGGCGGCTCTGGCCTGAGAAACGAACAACCGGCAACCAATAACGGGCCACATAATGCCCTTTACAATTTCACCATCCGCTGCAGCAGCAAATGGTCGGCCAACACTAGGGCGGCCATGGCTTCGACAATGGGTACCGCCCGGGGAACCACGCAGGGGTCGTGGCGGCCCTTACCTTCCACTATTACCTTTTCCCCCGCTTCATTGACGGATTCCTGAGCCGGAACGATGGTCGCCACCGGCTTGAAGGCCAGCCGAAAATAGATGTCCATCCCGTTGGAAATGCCGCCCTGAATGCCGCCGGAATGGTTGGTGTCCGTACGGATCACTCCACCGTCGTTGTAGAACCGGTCGTTGTGCTCCGACCCGCGCATCTTTACCCCCTCAAACCCGGAACCGTATTCGAAACCCTTACAGGCGTTGATGCTCAGCATGGCCCGCCCCAGGTTGGCGTGCAGTTTGTCAAAAGCGGGGTCGCCCAGGCCGGGCGGGCAGCCCGTAATTACGCAACTGACAACCCCGCCGATGGTATCGCCCGCTTTGCGGACTTCCTTGATCAGGGCCTCCATTTCCTGTGCCATAGAACCGTCCGGGCAGCGGACGGGGTTGGTTTCCACCTGCCTGAAGTCGAGTTCCTGGTAGCCTTTATTGAGTATCAGGTGGCCCACCTGGCTCACATAGGCTTTGATGTCAATGCCGTTCTGCTGTAAAAACAGCTTGGCTACCGCTCCCGCCGCCACCCGGGCGGCCGTCTCCCGCGCCGAAGAACGGCCCCCGCCCCGGTAGTCCCGGATACCGTATTTGGCCTGATAAGTAAAATCGGCATGGGATGGCCGGAACTTATCGGCGATATGGCTGTAATCCTTCGACCGGGCGTCGGCGTTGTAGATCACCATGGCAATGGGCGTGCCGGTGGCCTTGCCGTCAAAAACGCCGGAGAGGATCTCTGCCCGGTCTTCTTCTTTGCGCTGGGTGACGATCTTCGACTGCCCGGGGCGCCGGCGCCTCAGCTCTGCCTGTATGAACTCTTCATCAATCTCCAGCCCGGCCGGGCAGCCGTCCAGAATGAGCCCAATGGCCCGGCCGTGGGATTCGCCAAAGGCCGTTACCCGAAATGCTTGTCCGAATGTATTTCCTGCCACTGTTCTTATTTTCGCTTGCCTTAAAATTGAAGCCATAAAGTTAACAAGACGAATGGAACTCTTGCGTCATAATATTGTTTCCATTGATCGGAGACAGAATGAACGGCATGCAAATAAGGGAAGCGGCGCTCCGGCTCCCCGCTTTTTACCGGCGAATCCCTTATCTTCGCACTGCTGGAAAAAATGGCAAACGAATGAAACTGTTACCCCGAGATATTTACGAGAACCTGGAGTTTGACAAGATACTTGAACTGCTGGAGAAGGAATGCCTGGGAGAACTCGGCCTGGAAGCCGTCCGGGCCATAGAACCGGCAACCGACATTGAACGGATTGAACGCAGCCTGAACGAAACGCGTGAATTCAAGCTCGCCATAGACGAAAATGACTATCTTCCGGTATCCTCCTATTCGGTTATCTCCGAAGAATTGCGCATGCTGGAAGTGGAAGGGTATGTGTTGCCGGAAGAAGGGCTGCGCAGCATTCACGCCGTTCTGGCTTTTACCCGCGCTATCTTCCGCTTTTTCAAAGGCGCCCGCCGGGAAACCTATCCGACCCTGTACGCCAATATCCGGGAAGTATCTTTTGACGAAGGGTTGATCGAAGCCATCGAAAAGGTGATCGATGAGGAAGGAAATATCCGCCCTGATGCCTCCCCCGAGCTGATGAAGATCCGCCGGATGATACAATCCAAGCAAAAGGAACTGGAGCGGCAATTCCGCATCGTCATCAACGAATACCGCAATAAGGGCTGGCTGTCCGATAACATAGAAAGCTTCCGCAACGGCCGCCGGGTGCTCAGCGTGCCTTCCGAGCACAAGCGCAAGATCCGGGGCATCATACACGATGAGTCGACCACCGGCAAAACGGCATTCATCGAACCGGAGGCCATTATCGAGATCAACAACGATATTTTCGACCTGGAAACCGAGGAGCGGCGGGAGATCTACCGCATCCTTCGGGAGCTGAGCGCCGAGCTGCGCCCCTACGTTCCTCAGATTCGCGTCTACCAGGACATCCTCGGCCATTTTGATTTCATCCAGGCCAAGGCGCGGCTGGCCCGGCAAATGAACGCCATACAGCCCAAGGTTTTTCCGAAACCCCATTTCGGCATCCAGAAAGGGCGGCACCCCTTGCTTTACCTGAAAAATGCAAAGCTGGGCAAGCCGACGATACCGTTCGATTTTGTGCTCTTCGGCAACAACCGCATCCTCATGCTCAGCGGCCCCAATGCCGGGGGAAAGTCCATCACCCTCAAGTCGGTGGGCCTCCTGCAGCTGATGCTCCAGTCTGGCCTGCTGGTGCCTATGGATGAGGGTTCGGAAATGGGCGTCTTCCTGGAGGTTTTCGCCGATATCGGCGACCAGCAATCCATCGAGGACGACCTCAGCACCTACAGCTCCCACCTGGAAAATATGCGCAACTTCCTGGAGCACGCCGGCAAAGACAGCCTGGTGCTCATCGACGAGTTCGGCTCCGGGACCGACCCCAAGATCGGTGGGGCCATCGCCGAGGCCATCCTCAAGGAACTCAACAACAGGAAGGTATACGGCCTGATCACGACCCACTACAGCAACCTTAAGATATTCGCCTTCAAGAACAAGGGCATTGTCAACGGCTCTATGTACTTCGACAAGGAAAACCTGTCGCCGACCTACGAACTGCAGGTTGGCCGCCCGGGAAGTTCCTACGCCTTCGAGATCGCCGAGAAAAGCGGCCTGAGCAAAAAAGTGCTGGACCACGCCAAACACCGCACCGGAAAAAATGAGCAGGCCGTCGACCAGTTGCTGGTGGACCTGCAGCAGGAGAAGCAGGAACTGGAGGATAAACTCCGCGACATGAAAGAACGGGAGGAAAAGCTCGACAAGCTCATCAAGAACTACGAGCAGCTGCACCGGGAACTGGAATTCCGCCGAAAGAAGATGAAGCTGGAAATGAAAGAACAGGCCCTGCAGCAGGCGGCGCGCGATAACAAGGAAATGGAGCGAATCGTCCGGGAGATCAAAGAACAGCAGAACATTGAAAAGGCGAAGGAACTGGCCATGCAGGCCCGCGAAGAGCGCCGGCAACTCTCCGAAGAAGTGGGGGGGCTAAGGGAGGAAATCTACTATAAGCCCCCTGCCCGGGAGGACAGGAAAAAAGAGATCGAGGTCGGCGATTTTGTCAAACTGCGCAGCGGCGGCGCCACCGGCACCGTGGAGTCCATCGACCGCAACAAGGCCGTGGTCACCATGGGGCAGATGCGCATGACCGTCAAGCTGCGGGACCTGCAGCACGCCCGCGCCCCTCTGGAAGTACAGAGCACAAAAAGCGTGCAGGCCGATACCGTCGCCCAGCCCGCTACCTTCGAATCCAAGCTGGACATCCGCGGTATGCGCTACGACGAAGCGCTGAAAGTAGTGGAGGATTTCGTCGACCAGGCCCTTATCACCAATAACCATAACCTGCAGATCGTACACGGAAAGGGCAATGGCATCCTGCGCAATGCCGTGCGAAAGAAACTCCGGGAATACAATGTGGATATGGACGTCTGGCACCCCGAACAGCAACAGGGGGGAGATGGAGTGACGCTGGTGGAGATTAAATAGGGAGTGATTGAAGGATTGAGGGATTGAAGGAATGATTTGGGCAGCCCAGGGTTGGCAATATTCATTCCCTCATTCCTTCATTCCTTCATTCCTTCATTCCTTTCCTTCTAAAACATCTCCGTAGCCGCAAAGTGGAAGCTGGCTTCCCGGACGGCGTTCTCATCCGAATCGGCGCCATGGACGGCGTTCTCGCCAATGCTTTTAGCGAACAGCGCGCGGATGGTGCCGGGAGCGGCCTTGGACGGGTCGGTGGCGCCGATCAGTTCGCGGAAAGACTCCACTGCATTTTCCTTTTCCAGAACGGCGGCGACGATCGGCCCGGAAGACATGAATTCCACCAATTCGCCGTAGAAGGGGCGCTCTTTGTGTATTTCGTAAAATTCACCGGCCTTTTCCGGAGACAATTTGGTAAGTTTCATCGCTACGATCCGGAAGCCAGCCTCGTTGATCTTTGCCAGGATGGCGCCGATGTGCCCCGCCTTGACGGCATCGGGCTTGATCATGGTAAACGTTCTGTTGCCTGCCATTATATTATTTTTTTTGCGTTTTCAAAAAGCGCTGCAAAAGTAAGGAAAGTGGGGGGAAGGGGGAAAGGTGAGCGGGTGTTTTTGTTTGGCGGGCCAAAATTTTTTGGCCTCGCAGACATGGCTTATAAATTCATCCCCACTGCCAGCGGCCGGGCCGCGTCGGTGATGGCGCCGATCTTGGCTGCGAAGCCGGTGTGTTTTTCGACCTCTTCATCCGTTACAATGTGGATGTCCAGCAATCCTTTGACCTGATGCCCGGTGCGCAGGAAATAGATGTATTCCAGGCTGTTGCCCCAACCTTCCAGCCAAAGCATAAGGCTGTGGCGCTGAGCGGCCGTGCCGGCAAAATGAAAGATCAGGTCAATATCGCTGTACAGCCCCGCCGTAGCGTTTTTGGCGCTGCCGAAGAGGTAAACCCCTTTTACGCCGAACTTTTCCGGGTCGAGCCGGGCGGCCAGCTGTTCTGCCGCGCTTTGCCGCCAGCGCCAGTAGAAGTTGGTATCCTTCCCACTTTTCGGCAATACGGTCCTTTCCTTTTCAGCGGGGGTTCCCGAAGGCTGCGTAAAGAAGGCAACCGCTTTATCTTCCTCCGCGTTCATCAGTACCTTCAGAATATGGCCGCCGGTGCAGGCCGGCACGTCGATGACCTTGAGGGCCTCTGACAAATGGGCTGATTCGGGAAGCAGCCCGGCCAGGATATTGGGAGCATCTTTAAAAAAGGATTCATTAAAAATATTACCGCGATCGTCGGGGTACAGGGGCAGGTATCGGATATCGGCCTCGACCAGGTCCTGGAAAAAGTGGGTGCCAAAAGACAATTCCGGAACGTATTCCCTGCGCATCCTGGCAATCTCGATCAGCATGGCGGTATTGTTGATGTCGGAGTAGGTAACGCTCACGCCGAGTTTGATATCGCCCCGGCTGCCCCAGCGCCCGGGCCCCATCAGGATAAACTGCCTTTTGGGCAGTATCTTGTTCAGGCGCCCGACGGCTTTGCCCACGGCGGCCAGGGCCGCATAGTCGGGCAGTTCGCTGTATTTCAGGGGGTCAATGTAGACGATGTGCGAAATATTGGGCACAATGCCATTGGTCACATGCTTGCTGGCGGTAAAGGCCAGGCTGTCTTCCGGAATGTCATGCGGGATCTCCGCCGGCTTGTCGATCCTGCCGAAGCTTTGGGGACGGCACTGCAGCAGATAGAAATTTTCGCCGTCGTGAGCGAACTCGATATCGACGGGATAATGCAGTTCCTTCTGGAGGACAGACATAATCGACCGGAGAACCGGGATGAAGTCCGTATTTTGGATCAGGCCGTTGAACGTGACAATGTAGTTGTCCTCCCCGAAGTGCATCCCCAGCCGGTGGGGTTGCTGAATGTGGTTATCCGCGATTCTGGACACGATCTGATGGATGGCCGGGTAATCTCTGCCGTACTGCCGCAGCAGTTCCTGGATGTCGAGTGTTTCCAGCTTCCGTTTGTCCAGGTTGATCACATCGATCTTTTTCGGGGAGTACCGCACGATATCCTCGATCGTCACATTGACGCTCAGGCCGGGTTTTCCGGGGGCCACCAGCACGGGATAATCATCGCTCAGCCGGTCTACCGCCCGGGTGCCCAGGCCGGGCACCAGCCGGGCCAGGCCGTCTTCTTTTTCGATCCTGCCCGACCATTTGTAATTGTTGTCTGAAAAGGCCACCCCGGCAAAGGCGGGAAAGAAATAGGGCCCCACTCTCTGTCCCACCACTTCCTGGATCAGGATGCCCATTTCTTCATCGTAATCCAACAGCCCCCTTTCAATGCGGTATTCCATGGGGTCGGGCCCGAAGGTAGACGCATACACCTCCGCGATGGCATCGGTGAGTTCTTCGAGCCTTTCCTTTTTCGTTCCCTGGTTGGAAATGAACAGGCTTTTGTATTTGCCGGCAAAGATGGCCTCCGGCTGGTCTTCCAGCAGGCTGGTGCTTCTGATAACCAACGGGACATCGTCGAAGTCGTCCAGCATCTGGCTGAGGGCTTTCAGCATCTCGGAGGGGAAAGCGGAATTTTTAAAGACCAGAGACACAAAGGAATATTCTTTGCGGATCTGTTCGATGTCCTTGAATTTCTGTTCGACTATATCTTCCAGGTTGTTGTATTTGATAAAATTCAGGATGCCGTCAGAAGTAATGTACCAGGTTTTAGGGACGAGAAACTTCCGGGAATAATCGCCGCTGTATTCGGATCTGTTCAGTATCTGCTGGGAAAGGAACAGCCCCGAGCTCTTTCCGCCGAGCTTACCGTGGCTGTCTACAGGATGGATAACGCGGTTGACCAGGCCATGGATGTCATCCAGCTCAATGAATTTTTTGGCGGTTTTGATGAATTCATTCTGGCTGCTGAGCAGGCGCCGGATCAGGATGATCCTCAGGCTCTTTTCCCGGTTGGGCGGCAGTTCCAGCCCGTTGGCTTTGAGGTGGTAGTAGCGGGCAAGGGCGGCGCTGATCTCCTCAAAGGACGAACCCGTATTGTTGAGGGTATTGACCAGGAAAGCCGACTGGTCTTCCTTTATCCAGCGGCTGATATTGTCAATGATTTCCTGTTCGCCCAGATGTTTGCCGGCCAGTTCGAAGATCTGGTTGCTGCTGGCAATAAAATCCTTCATGGGCCTGGCCTGATAGGGGAAATTGGACTCTTTCTGTACGTCCAGCTCATCTCCGGCTCCGGTACTGAACAGGCCGAACAGCCGCTCGCTTTCGGTTATGCCTTTCCAGCACAGGTAATTCACCATTTTCTGGGAAATGCGGATGAGCAGCCTGGGGTCGGTTTTTTTCAGGATATCCAGAACAGCCGCCCACTCGAACCGTTTTTCCTGCTGCCGCCTCTCGTTGCCTTCAAAAACGGATTTGAGCTGTTTGTGCAAAAAATAGCTGCTTATTAATTCCGCTATGCTTCTTATCAGTTTTTGCTCTTCCTTAAGAAAGGGGCCATGGTCGCAAATAGGCCTTTTCTCTGTATAAAAAACCTGCACTTTGCCTACCTTCTCGTCATAGGCCACAATATCGGATTCCAGCAGCCAGTCCGTTTCCTCGAAGGCGGAGGACTGGGCCTGCGTCTGGCGGTAGATAATTCTGGCCACGCAGATATCCGGATATTGCCAGCCGGAGGGAATAGCCTGGATGATCCCGTTCAGCACGGCGCCGGGTTCCTTGTCTTTATCGGCCAGCAACTCCTGGATCTCATATAAACAGTTGAGTTCCTTTGCCCTTTCCTGCAACTGATTGATCAAACTATCGGAAATATGATCCTTGCTCATACGCATTTCATGATGACTCCTCTTCCCGTTTTCCCGTCTGCTTTTATTTTCAGCGGCGCAGCGGTTACCACATGCTTGACAAAGGGAGTTTCTTCAACAGTTTCCAGCTGTGATATCCATTCCAGGTCAAAAGCATACCGGGGGGGATAAGGGATCGAAAAATAGAACACCCGAAAACTCGTCATATTGTGAAAGAAGTGCGAACCCTGGCTCATATCCTGGCGCTGGTGTTCGCCGGCGGCTTCGACGATAACCCTGGCGCCGGAGATCTGGCTCCAGTCCACCGGGATGCCGGCCCAGGGGTCGGTGGTGCCCCAACGGCCGTACCCGATAAGCAGGTAGGGCCGCTGGGCGGCAACCAGCGCCCGGTTGATTTTTTCCAGTTGCCCGGCAACCTGGAAGGCTTGTCCAGGATCCGCTTTTTGCAGTTTTACAAAAACGATATCGGAAATATTGTCCACCTGTCCATTGCCCATCACCCGGCCGGAGGCAATTGCTGCCTGCGGGCTTAGCAGATCCTCCTCTGAAACATTTATTTTACCGCTTGAAACAGCCAGGGGGCGAACCTGCAAAAAGGCGAACCGGTGCGGCGCCTCATCTGTATCTTTGGACAAGGCTACCGCAAATTCAACTTCCACCGCCGTTTTGAGGGTGTTTTCGCAGATGGGCATCAGGCTTTTAAGCAGCTCGTTGAGCGGCAGGCCGGGCTGGCTCAGGATCGGCGCGAACGTCAGGATCAAAGGACAGCCCTCCTGCAGCCCCGGCCATAGCCGGCCGCTTTCGGGGTCGTAGCTGGAAACGAGATGGGGCAGCGTCCCGTCTTTCTGAGCTTCCGTAAAATGATACGCTGACAAGTATTCCGTTTCCCGGATGGGGTCGTATTCGGGCGGCGGGCCCATATTGACGGCCCAGAACTTCAGTTGTGTTTGCTCCAGCATCTCTTTCATGCTCGGGAAAGGAGGAGGGGAAGCCGGCAATGCGGGAGAATAAGCCCAGCCGCCCCCTTCGTCCACGATCGTTTTCCCCAGCCCGAGGGCCAGGTTTACCACACCCTCTTCCGGAGCTGCGCCGGGAGCGGGATAGAAGTTGTAGGAACGCAAAACGCCGGATATTTCGGGATAAAACCGTTCACCGTATTTATTGCCGGCCATTTCCTGAATAATGACCGCCATTTTTTCATCCTCCGCTCGGCGCCGGGTTGCCCGCATGTAGCCTTTTGCCGCTTTAAAAAAAGTAGAGGCGTATACGAACTTGACCGCTTCGGCCAGCTTCCGGAATCGCGTATCGACATCCAACTGGTTGTTCGGCGTCATTTTCGTCCGGTAAATGCCGGCAAAAGGCTCATGCATGGCGTCTTCCAACAGGCTCGATGAACGAATGGCGAGCGGAAGTTTGATTTCCGTGACGATCATCCTCAGGTCCCCGAGAATGTGGAATGGCAGGCCTGCCTGCTGAAACTCCAGGGCAATTTTCTCATCCGGTTCATCCGACAGCGCCAGGGGCCAGAGGTCATTGCTCTGCATGAAGTCATCAAAAACATCCGTCCGGATAACGATCATCTTGGGAATGTCGACGGCGAAGTCCGGAAACAGGCTCCGGTCCAGCCGGGACACCAGGGCCGAATGGATAAACTCCAGGCCCCTGGCCTTGCCTCCAATGTCCCCCGTCCCCAGGTAGGAGACGGGGTGAACAGATTGAAAAAAGGCTTTGCTGAGTTGCATAAGCTGGCTTTTATATCCACCCTCTGCTCTGGCAGGCCCGCACGACCCGGTCGACGGAGATAACGTAAGCGGCGTCCCGCATTCCCAACCGGTTGTGTTTTGAAAAATCGCTTACGGCGGAAAATGCGGTGGTCATCTTCATGTCCAGCTTGGAAAGGACCTCATCCTTTGACCAATAGTAGTTCATGTTATTCTGTACCTGCTCAAAATAGCTGCAGATCACCCCGCCCGAATTCGCCAGAAAATCGGGGATGACGAATATCTTCTTACTTTCCAGGATCGGGTCGGCTTCCGGCGTAGTCGGGCCGTTGGCCCCTTCGGCAATTATTTTAACCCGGCCGCTGATCTTTGGGGCATTCTCTTCGGTGATCTGGTTCTCCAGTGCGGCGGGCACGAGGATGTCCACCTCCTGTTCCAGCCAGGCCTCGCCGGGCAGCACTTCGTAGCCCAGATCCCTGGCTTTCTCCTTGCTGATGCCGCCATAGATGTCCGTAATAGCGGTGAGTTCCGTTAAGTCGATGCCATCTGTTTTGCGGAAAGAATAACTTATCTTATCGTCATTGTCCCAGGAAGACACACATACGGCCCGGCCGCCCATTTTCTGATACAGTTCGATCGCATACTGGGAAACATTCCCGAAGCCCTGAAAACTGGCGGTGGTGTTTTCCGGATTGATATTCAATTGCCGCAAGGCCTCCCGCACGGTAATGATGGCGCCGTAACCCGTAGCTTCCTTCCTGCCCTGAGAACCTCCCAGGCCGATAGGTTTCCCTGTGATCACGCCCGGATATTTCGCCCCCGTGAGGGTTTCGTACTCATCCAGCATCCAAAGCATGTGCTGGGCGTTGGTCATCACATCGGGAGCGGGAATATCGGCGTAAGGGCCGATATTCTTCACGATCTGCCGGATCCACCCCCGGCAGATCTGTTCCTGTTCGAAAGGGCTGAGGTTGTGGGGGTCGCAGATGACGCC
>JAGFJE010000551.1 GCA_024103175.1 Phaeodactylibacter sp. | reverse complement strand
GGCTATTTTTCGGCCAGGCAAGACGCGACGACCGCCCATAGCCGGAGCTACGGAAGGAAGGAGCAACGCAGCATGGGCGGAAAAGAGTTCAAAGAATTGTTTAAGAATTTCGTTCCCGGCGCACTAGAGGACGGGAGCCGTGATCCGGGAACCGGAACCCCGCACGACGAATAACGAGCCACGAAACCCGAATACCGAAACCCGAATACCGAAACCCGAATACCGAATACCGAATACCGAATACCGAATACCGAATACCGCAACCATGCTAAGCATATTCCTCAAGGAGGCCAATTCATTTTTCAGTTCCCTGATCGGGTACATCGTCATTGGTACATTCCTGGTGATCATGGGCCTGATAATGTTCGTATTTCCGGACACCAGCCTGCTGAATTACAACTATGCCACGCTGGGCCAGCTGTTTGAGGTCGCGCCCATGATCTTTGTCTTTCTCATTCCGGCCATTACCATGCGTTCCTTTGCAGAGGAGCAACAATCCGGCACCATCGAATTGCTGGTGACGCGCCCGGTAACCGGCCTGGAGATCGTCCTGGGCAAGTACTTTGCCGGAATGGTGCTGTTGGCCTTCGCCTTGCTCCCGACGGTGTTGTATTATTATACAGTCTACAAGCTGGGGTCCCCTCCGGGCAATCTCGATTCGGGAGCTATCCTGGGGTCATACATCGGCCTGTTTCTGCTGGCAGGGTCATTTGCTGCCATCGGCCTTTTTGCCTCCTCCCTGTCCAACAACCAGATCGTCGCTTTTATCGTGGCGGCTTTCCTTTGTTTTTTCCTGTACTGGGGGTTTGATTTTCTGAGCCGCCTGCCTGCTTTTGTCGGCAAGGTTGATGATGTGGTGCAGATGTTCGGCATCGACTATCACTACAACTCCATAAGCAGAGGGCTGATCGACAGCCGCGATATCATATACTTCTTCTCGGTGGCCGCTTTGTTTTTGATGATGACGCTGGTGTCGCTGGAGCGGCGGAAGTGGTGATCGGGAATGTGTAAAAGTGGAAGTGTGTAAGGGTGTAAATGAGTTTCCCGGCGGCCAGCTACATTTACACATTCGCGCCTTTACACTTTTACACCTGAAATTTGGAAAGCACGAGAAATGAGTAAACCAAAAAATACAACAAACCGGAAATTACAATCCCTGCTGCAGCTGCTGCTGTTTGCGGGGGTACTGTTGTTCCTCAACATCCTGGCCAATGCCCGGATCAACGGCCGCGCCCTTTACGGCAGCCTGGATATGACCGAGGAGAAGCGCTACACCATGACCGATGCTACGCGCAGCCTGCTGGAAGGCCTGGACGATGTCGTTTACATCCGGGTCTTGCTGGAAGGAGAGTTCCCGGCGGGCTTCAAGCGCCTGCAGGCGGCCACCCGCGACGTGCTGGATGACTTTCGCTCCGCTTCGGGTTATATCGAATACGAGTTTGAAGACCCGAATACCGGAACGAAGGAGGAGATCAACCAACGCCGGGAGCTATTGTCCAAGGATGGCATCAACCCGGTCAACCTGAGGGTAAAGGGGGTGGAAGGCACTTCCGAGAAGCTGATCTATCCCTACGCCATTATTTATTACAAAAACCGCAACTTCATCGTCAACCTCCTGGAGAATGAAGTCCCGGGCGTCCCTCCTGAAGTGACCCTCAACAATTCCGTGGCCCTGCTGGAATACAAGCTGGCCAACGCCATACAGAAGCTGCAGCTTACCCGGAAGCCCAATATCCTCTTTTCCGCCGGGCAGGGAGAGCTGAGCCCCCTGGAAACGGCCGACCTGGAAAAAACACTGCGCGAGTTTTACGAAACGGGCAGAGTAACGCTCGACAGCGTTGTCAGTATCGGGCAGGAAGCCGATGCGCTCATCATTGCCAAGCCGGCCCGCCCGTTCTCCGAAAAGAACAAGTTCAAGATCGACCAGTACATCATGAACGGGGGGAAAGTACTCTGGTTACTGGATAAAGTGGCCGTCAACCTGGATAGCCTGCGGGGGCGCCAGAGCTATTACCCCAATGAGTACAACCTCAACCTGGATGACCTGCTTTTCAAATACGGCATAAGGATACAACCGGACCTGGTGCTGGACATGCAGTGCTCCACGATTCCCCTGGCCACCGGGCTGGTGGGCAATGCGCCGCAATTCGATTATTTCCGTTACCCTTATCACCTGGTCGTTACTCCGCAGTCCGGCCATCCGGTGGTGAAGAGCCTGGGAGCGGTCAACCTGCGTTACGCCAGCTCTTTGGATACGGATGTGCAGACGAAAACGGAGGTTGAAAAAACAGTGCTGCTGAGGTCTTCTGCCAATACCCGCGTGCAGTTCCTTCCCGTGGAGATGAACTTTGATTTTCTGCGGTATGGCCTGGAACCCGATAAATTCAACCAGGAACCCCGGGCGCTGGCCCTGGCCCTGGAGGGCGTTTTCCCGTCCATGTATGAGAACCGGGTCACGGAAAGTATGCTCGAAGGGCTCCGGCAACTGGGCTTGCAGTTTCTGCCCCAGAGCGTTCCCACCAAGATGATCGTCGTCTCGGATGGAGACGTGGCCAAAAATAAGGTGAACCCCAACAACCAGTCGTTCAGCCCGTTGGGGTACAACGAATTCGACCGCTACCTCTTTGCCAATAAAGGCCTGGTGGTCAATTCCCTGGAGTACCTGCTCGACGATCAAGGCGTCATCGAGGCCCGCGGCAAAGAAGTGCGCCTGCGCCTGCTGGACACGGTGAGCGCCCAGCGGGATAGCGCCTACTGGCAACTGCTCAATATCGGGCTGCCCCTGGCCTTCCTGCTGGCCTTCGGCCTGCTGTACAATTGGGTGAGGAAAAGGAGGTTTGCGGGGTGAGCCTGAGAAATGGCTGGGATGGTTATGGTATGAAAGCTAAAACTTAAAAGACAACAAGATGAATCGGACATTATTTTTATTGATCGCTTTTCTGCTCCTGGGAGGAGGGGTGCTTTGGTATCTCGCTGCCGGGGAGGACGAAAAGACGACGCTGGCCGGCGCCGACCGCGCCTTTGCCGTCGATGATATCGAACAGGTGCACAAGATCTTCATTGCCGACCGCCGCGGAGAGCGGACCACATTGGAGCGCCGCGACGGATACTGGCTCTACAATGGCCGGTACAAGGCCCGCCCTTCGGTAATGAGGCCGCTCCTGGACGCCATTGCCCGGGTCCGGGTCAAATACAAGCCGCCACAGGCGGCAATGGAAAATATGGTGCAGGCCCTGGCCACCGAGGGCATCAAAGTGGAGCTGTACGACAAGCAGGGCGGGCTCATCAAAGCGTATTATGTGGGAGGGTCCACCTCCGACGAACGGGGCACCTACATGATCATGGAGGGGGCCGAACAGCCCTATGTGGCGGAGCTTCCCGCCTGGGAGGGCAACCTGAGCGTGCGCTTTCGCCGTTATGGCGACGAATGGCGGGATAAAACCCTCTTCGCCGAAGAGGTGGATAACATACAGTCGGTTTCCATCGAGTACCCCAAGCAGCGCAACCAGTCGTTTATTCTGGAAAATACGGAGAAGGGCTATGAAGTGCGCCCCTTCTATGACATCACTCCCGAGATACGGCGCCCCTACAAGCAGGGCAGCGCCGAAGCTTTCCTCACCAATTTCGAAAGCGTCGGCGCGGAGGCGTTCCGAAACAAATTTCCCGGGCGGGACAGCATCTCCCAACTGGTGCCTTTCAGCATCATCACCCTGGTCGATAAACAGGGCGATACCACCCGGGTAGAATTGCACCCCATCGTCAAGGAAAATATCATTACCCACGATGTGAAGACGGGAGACTACGTCCTGCTCAACAGTGAAATTGAGCGCTACTTTGCCAACCTCAATGACGAGGACTTCCTGCTGGCCCAACACCTGGTCCTGCAGAAGTTGTTCTGGGGGTACGGCTCCTTCTTTAAGGACAGCAACTTGTTGAACTGAGGGGAGGGGGTTTTTGATGTTTGATTTTTGATTTATGATGTTTGATTTATGATGTTTGATTTGAGATTTGCACCGGCCATCATCTTTGCAGTCCTGCTCCTGTTCAGCTCCACTGCTGCTGAGCGCTGGGGTTTCTTTGGTCACCGGCGGATCAACCGCATGGCCGTCTTTACCCTGCCGCCGGAAATGATCGGCTTTTACAAAAAGAACATCGAGTACATTACCGAACATGCCGTCGACCCGGACAAGCGCCGTTACGCCACCAAGCACGAGGCCGTCCGCCATTATATCGATATTGACCACTGGGGCGAATACCCCTTCCCGGAAGTGCCCCGCGACTGGACGGAAGCCCTCATGAAATTTACCGAAGTCGGGGTGCTTACTGCCGCCGGAGACACCCTTCTTCTGCAACGGGATACCGTGAGAGGGCAGGTATTTATCAGCCTGGAGGATCGGGGGGCGAAGCTGTCGGCTCCCTACGCCACCGCCTACCGGAGCTTTTTTGAGCAGTACGTCAAATCACAGTATTACGAGGACAGCTGGGTGGTGGAATGCGATGCTCTGGGCGCCCTCTTCGGCCTGGGGGCCGGCAGCCTCGATTGCCGGTCGGCCTATGCGGTAGACCATTTTTCTGAATACGGTATTGTGCCCTATCATCTTCTGCAGATGCAACAGCGCCTGACGGAGGCCTTTCGCCAGAAGGACCAGGGCCGTATCCTGCGCCTGTCGGCCGAGATGGGGCATTACATCGGCGACGCCCACGTGCCCCTGCACACTACCGAGAACTACAACGGCCAGCTGACCAACCAGGTGGGGATACATGCCTTCTGGGAGAGCCGCCTCCCCGAGTTGTTCGCCGATGAGCAGTACGACTTCTTCGTGGGCCGGGCGGAGTATATTGCCAGCCCTAAGGAATATTTCTGGGAGGCCGTCCTGGCCAGCCACCGCCTGCTGGATAGTGTCCTGCTGGTGGAAAAAGAGCTGAGCGAAATCTTTCCCGAAGACCGGCAGTACTGTTACGAAGAGCGCCTGGGCCGGACTATACGCACTTATTGCCGGGAATATGCCGAGGCTTACCACCGGCGCCTGGCCGGTATGGTGGAGCGGCGCATGCAGGCCTCCGTCCATGCCATCGGCAGCAGCTGGTATACGGCATGGGTGGATGCCGGCCAGCCCCTGTTGCCTGCTTCAGGGGAGTACGCGCCTACCGTGGCGGAGCGGGAGGAATGGCAGGAGTTGCAGCGGCAGGCGCAGGGCGGAGAGGCCAAGGGCAGGACGCATGAGAATGAATAAAATAGTTTTCTGCTTCTCTTTACAAAGTTGCCGGCCCTCTTCTCTTTACTCCAACAAATAAACCGGCGGCCTTTCTTCCCAAACCTTTTTTGAGTAGCTTTGGTAAGGAAAAGCAGGCGCTATGGAACGATCAGGAAGTATGTTGCCTTCAGATCCCGAAAGTCCATGATGTGCTGAGAAGGAGAGGTTTGTGAAACAAACCCCGCCGGGAGCCAGTATAAAACCCAAAAGTTGACCATGGCAGAAGAAAGCGGCAAAACAAGAGGGATCGACCTCAATGAGGTAACTTCTCATATCCGGAAAGTCAGGAAAGCTCATTTTCTGGGTATCGGCATCGATGCGTACCGGCATTTTCCCCAGTTGTCCAACGCCGTCAAAGACGTAAAAGATATTTCCAGTATCCTGCAGGAACAATACCAGTTCGGCCCGGACAACATCGTGCTTCTGCTGGATGAAGAGGCCAGCCGGGAGGGCATCATCAATGCTCTGGAAGCCATGGCCAATAACCTGAGCGAGGAAAATGACCTGGTCATCTACTATTCCGGCCACGGCCACCTCAACGAAAAGACCGGCAAGGGCTTTTGGATACCGGTGAACGCCGAGCCCGGGTCGCCTGCCGACTACATTCCCAATACGGTGGTTAAGGGGTACATTGAGGACATTCCCGCCTTTCACACTTTTCTGATCTCGGACTCCTGTTTTTCCGGTTCTCTGTTCGTGGAAGGCAAGATGCGCAGCACCAATGAGGCCATTGCCGGCCTCGACAGCCGCTCCTCCCGCTGGGCCCTTTGTTCCGGGCGCCACGATGAGGAGGTGTATGACGGCAACCCCGGCGAGAACAGCCCCTTTGCGCATAGCATTCTGCAGCAGCTGAAACAATCCAACGCATCGGAACTGAATGTTGGCCGGCTGATCAACGAGGTGATCATGCAGACCCGCTCCCACTACCGGCAGCTCCCGGAAGGCAACCCCCTCTTCGATGTCGGCCACGAGGGGGGGCAGTTCGTCTTCCGCCTCAAATTTGACGATGCCCGCGACTGGGCCGCTGCTGAGACGGAAGGTACCATTGCCGCTTACGAAAACTATCTGGCCCTCTATCCGGAAGGCAGGAATGTGCGTGAGGCAAAAGAAAAACTGCTGGAACTCAACGACGAGGCCGCCTGGGCCGTTGCTCGGGAGAAGGACACGGTGGCGGCTTACCAGGCCTACCTGGAGCAATTCCCCCTAGGCCTGCACGACATCGAAGCCACCTCCCGAATGAAGACCATAAAGGAAGAACAGGAGTGGGCCGAGGCCCAGCGGGTGAACGAGGTCTACGGTTATCAAAGCTATCTGGAAAAATACCCGGAAGGGAAATACATCGAATCGGCCAACCGGGCCATCGAGGCCCTTCGTAAAGGGGAATCCCCGATGGTTATGGGGAGTGCTCCGGCTTCTACAGTGGATATGGCCGACACCCTCCGTATACCGCGCGGGTATCTTATCGGGGGCGGGCTGCTGGCCGTGGCCGTAGTGATCAGCATTTTCGCCTGGGTGTTCAATGGCAGTAAAAAAGACAGCAAGCTGGCCTATGACCTTGTCATCAAATCAGAAGAGTACGGAGATTACTGGGCGATCAAGAAAGGCCGGTACTGGGGGTTCTACAATTCAATGGCCAAGTCGATGATCCTGCCGCAGTTTGAAGAGGTCAACCCTTTTATCAAGGAGATGGCCCTGGTTAAGCGGGACGGGAAATACGGCTGGATCAACAAGCTGGGCAACCCGGTCATCCCCATTCAATACGATAAGGCCTCCCAATTCGATAACCTGGGCATCGCGAAAGTTGAACTCAAAGGGCAGGCCTTCAGCATCGACCGCAGCGGTAAAAAGCTGGACGCCGCCTCTGCTGGAGACCAGGATGAACGGCGGCAGTACGAGGCGGCCCTGGAGAAAAACACCATCCCCGCCTACCAGGCGTTTCTTGATGCCTACCCCGATGGCAAACTGGCCGAGGAGGCAAGGAAGAATATTGCCATTAAAGAACAGATGGAGCTGGCAACCTGGGAACAGGCTAAAGAACTCGACCGGGGAGGGCTCTATAAAAACTACCTTCAGGAGTACCCCAGTGGAAAATACGTAAAAGAAGCCGAGGAGGCCCTGAACCGTTTTTTCCTGGACACCCGCGATTCGGCTTACTACCGCACCGCAACCTATGACGGCCAGGTATGGATGACGCAAAACCTGAATTTTACAGGGCTGGGCATCTGCTACAACCGCCAGGACAGCACCTGTAAAACTTACGGCCGCCTGTACACCTGGGAGGAAGCACAGCAGGCCTGCCCCAACGGCTGGCGCCTCCCTACCGATAATGACTGGTGGAACCTTACCCAGCAGTTTGGCGGCGCCCACAGCTTTTCCAAAAACAACCGCCGGGGCGCAGGCGAGGAAGCCTTTTTGAAATTAACCAAAGGCGGCGGCTCCGGTTTCCGGGCTGCCCTCGCCGGAAAATACGATGGAAACGCCTTCAATGAACTGGGTGAGGCAGGCTACTATTGGTCCGGCCTGGCAGATAAAAGTTCGGGGCAGGTGCTTACCTATTTCTTCGGCGCCCGCAAAGGCTATGTATCGCGGATTACGGAGGATAAAGGGCAGTATCTTTCGTGCCGGTGTTTGAGGGAGTGATAGGTGAGCACTTTGGCAGAATTTTCTTTCCCCTGTTCTCTCCTGGAACCTCCACATTTTCTTAGCTTTGCGCCCATGGAAAAATGGAGTGGAAAATTGGCTTTGGCCCTGAAAGGCATGGCCATGGGGATTGCGGAGGTTATCCCCGGGGTTTCCGGTGGCACGATCGCTTTTATTACCGGCATCTACGAGACCCTGCTGGAAACCATCAAGAACATACTGGGGCCGGAAGTATGGGTGAGCCTGCGCCGTGATGGCCTGGGCGCCGCCTGGCAGAAGGCCAATGGCTTGTTCCTGGTTTTCCTCCTGGGGGGCATGGCTGCCGGGGTTATTTTTGGCGTGTTTTTCATTACCCACCTGCTGGAACACTATCCGATCCAGCTGTGGGCCTTCTTTTTCGGGCTTATTATTGCTTCGGCAGTCTATATCGGGCGGCAGGTAGAACGGTGGACGATCACTGAAGTCATCGCCCTGGTCGCAGGTACCATACTGGCCTACCTGATCACCATCGCCACCCCGGCGGAGGGAAGCGTTGCCCTGGGGGCGGTCTTCGTCGCCGGCATCATCGCCATTTCGGCCCTTATCCTGCCCGGCATTTCGGGCAGCTTCATGCTTTTGCTGATGGGGATGTACACCATTATCATCCCCACCGTCAAGGAAGCCCTCAAAACCCTGGACCCGGATAAGTTGTTGATCCTGGGGGTATTCGGGGCCGGCTGCCTCATTGGCCTGGGCACCTTCTCCCGCGTCTTGTCCTGGACCTTCAAAAACTACCACAATCCCACTCTGGCCACCCTCACCGGCTTCATGCTGGGCTCCCTGAACAAGATCTGGCCCTGGCGCAAACCGGTGCTGGGCCTGACCGAAACCGGCGAACTGGTAGACATCGAAAACGGCATGATCGTCGAAAAGGTCATCAAAGAGGTAAACCTTACTCCCGGGCAGTACGCCCTGGAAGTGGGAAATGCCCACCTCTTAACCGCCCTCCTGGCCATGGCCTTGGGGCTGGCTGTGGTTTTCGTCCTGGAGCGAATGGGGGAGGGGAGTGAAGGAGTGAAGGAGTGAAGGAAGAAAGGCCCGCCTTCGCCAAGGTAAAAATGACTGATGAAATTCCACCAATGCACCAATCCACCAATCCACCAATCCACGAATTCGGCC
Source organism: Phaeodactylibacter sp. (assembly GCA_024103175.1). Classification (GTDB taxonomy): domain Bacteria; phylum Bacteroidota; class Bacteroidia; order Chitinophagales; family Saprospiraceae; genus JACJXW01. Next base: position 21,411 of record JAGFJE010000551.1, on the reverse strand, counting down.
TGATCGGCTACCCCCTGTCCCATTCTTTCTCCAAGCGCTATTTCAATGAGAAATTCCGAAGGGAGGGGCTGGAAGGGTATCGCTACGAATTATTTCCGTTGCGGGAGATCGGGGAATTTCCCGCGCTCATTGGCGCGCATCCTCATTTGCGGGGGCTCAATGTCACCATTCCGTACAAGCAACAGGTGATCCCCTACCTGGATGAACTGGGCCGCAGCGCGGCGGAAGCAGGGGCGGTCAATACCATAAAGGCCAGCGGCGGTAGACTCATCGGCTACAACACCGATGTTGCCGGCTTCGAACTATCCCTGTTGCGTTTTCTGAATGAGAACGGCACGATGGCCGCCGGGCTGAACGCGCTGGTACTGGGTACAGGAGGGGCGGCGAAGGCAGTGGCTTATGTCCTTAACAAAATGGATATTTCCTTTCAGCTGGTGTCCCGCAGAAAAGAGGCGAACCGGCTTACTTATCCGGAGTTGAATGAAACCCTGGTACAAAATCATCGTTTAATCGTCAATACGACCCCTTTGGGCATGGCGCCTGAAAGAGAAACCTATCCTGAAATACCCTACCAGTACCTGGGCCGGCAACATTTACTGTACGACCTGGTCTACAACCCTGAGATAACGGAATTTATGGCCCGGGGGCGGCGGCAGGGCGCGGCTGTGTGCAACGGGCTGGAGATGCTCCACTTGCAGGCAGAAAAAGCTTGGGAAATTTGGAATTCCTGATTTATTTTGCGTCAATGAAAGGAGAGGCGATACTTCTCCACCATTTGCACGTGAATTTCCAATCAACTTTTAAACCCGGGCCTGTCCATGAAAGAAATCGGTAAACCTGTAAAGGACCTAAAATACATAAGAGAAATGGTGCAAGCGATCATGGAAGGAAAAGAGCAAGCTGTGGTTGATTTTTCCAACACGGAAGCTGCTTTTGCCATCAAGTCGGATGAGGAGCTGAAAAAGGCGGCCTGGCTCTTTGGGCTGATGAATAAGCATTGGCTGGTGGGTATTGGCTCCCGCCTGGGCCTGGCGGCGATCCGGCTACACCTTCCTTTTGTGGAATCCGTGGTGAAGAACACCATTTTCGAACAGTTCTGTGGGGGGACCACCTTGCTGGAGTGCCAGGGCACCATCGATAAACTGGCCGGCCAACAATGCCTGTCCATACTCGATTACGGAGCGGAAGCCAAGGAAAAGGAGGAGGACTTCAACCACACCATGAATGAGACGATCCGGGCGATCGAGTTCGCCTCCCGCTCTGAACATATCCCGGTAGTGAGCACCAAGATCACCGGCATGGCCCGCTTCGGCCTGCTGGAAGCCCTGCAGCAGGGAGAATCCTTCAACAAAGAGAGCCGGAAAGAATATAAAAGTGTGCTCAAACGCATTGACTCCATCTGCCACGTTGCCGCCAGAAAGGGCGTAGCGGTCTTTTTTGATGCCGAGGAGAGCTGGATACAGGACAGCATCGACCATCTCGTGTCTATCATGATGCGCCGGTACAACCGGGACAAGGTGGTCGTTTATAACACCTTTCAACTGTACCGTAAAGACCGCCTGCAGTTCCTGATCGACTCCTACAACCAGTCCAGAAGAGGCGGCTACCTGCTCGGCGCCAAACTGGTGCGCGGCGCCTATATGGAAAAAGAGCGGGAACGGGCGGAGAAAATGGGGTATCCCTCGCCCATACACCCCAATAAAGCCGCTACCGACGACGCCTATGATATGGCGCTTCGGTTCTGTGTAGACAACTACGAACACATCGCCTCCTGCAACGCTTCCCACAATGTGGAAAGCAACCTGTTGCAGGCGGAACTGATACGGCGTAAAGGCCTACTGCGCAACCACCCCCACCTCAATTTCTGCCAGCTCTACGGGATGAGTGACAACATTACCTTCAACCTGGCAAAAGAAGGCTTCAACGTCGCCAAATACGTACCTTACGGGCCGGTGCGGGAAGTGGTCCCTTACCTCATCCGCAGAGCCCAGGAGAACAGCTCCGTCACCGGTGACATGAGCCGCGAATTTCAACTGGTGCAAACCGAAATGAAACGGCGGGGCCTGGCCTGATAGCCCAGAAAATTATTCCCGGTAAGCAGCACTTCCGGCTCTTGGCGGGTCTTGTAGATAAGGAAGAAAGGGAAGGGCTCTGAGCGTTCATGCGCCTGGCGCCCTCCGTCCATGGTACAAACACGCTGCCCAAACCATTATCATCTTGAGGTTTTTAATTAAGCGTACTCTGGGTGACGGAGTTTAGGGGTGGGCAATATTCAGTTTTATCAAATAAAAAATTATCTTTGTTTTGTATATGCGTTGAGCCATCCGCTCCCCCTGGCTCAGAGGTACCCATCTTCCCCGGTGGTACACAGAAGCGAATATGCTTCTGAAAAAATGCACCCTTGAACGTGGCCCCATTATAATCCCATGATGCATAGCGACTAACTTTGCTGGCATCAAAAGCTGGCTTTGCCGGAATAGTAAAAACTGTTTAAATGAGGTGCAGGAAACTCAAAAACCGTTTATTGCTCTTGGCCGCTCTTGTTCCGTGTATTCTGGAGGCACAGGTTACGGCAGATTGCCCGGGAGCAATTGTAGTGTGTGGAGACCAGCTTATTACCCTGGAAGGGGGGCCGGGCCTACCAGATTTCAACAACCCCAATAATCAATTGGGCGACTGCCAACTCACGGGAGAAACGGAGAGCGTATGGATCTATTTCCGTTTTCGCACCGACATGCCGGATAGCAGTATCATCGAATTTACCATTGACCCGGTGGAAGATGGAGAGATCGACTACGATTTTTCCCTGTATGCTGCCGATACGCCCTGCGATAGCCTCGGCAGCCCGGTGCGGTGCAGCTACGCCTGGGTCTTTTCCAATAACCAGTTTAGCTGCGGCTTCTGCCCACTCACCGGCCTGGGCAACGGCGAACTGGATGTGAGCGAAGGGCCCTTTGGCAATGGTTACCTCGCCCCCCTGGCCGTATACCCCGGGCAGGGCTTTTACCTGTATGTCAATGAATTTTACGACGACGCCGGCGCCTCGAGCGGCTTTAATATTTCCTTCGGAGGAAGCGCCGCTCCTTATCTCGACTGCCTGGCCAACCCCAACTGCCCGCAAATGGTGGTGGATGCCGGCCGGGACACCACCGTTTGCAGCGGCGACATCCCCTTCCAACTCATCGGTAGCGCTACTTTTGCTACCGGCTATGAAATATATACCTGGACGGGCGAGGGCGGTGAGGAAACCTTCCTCGACGACCCCAACAGCCCCCAGCCCACTGTTACTTTTCCACCCAACTTCGAGGGCCAGATCACTTATGTGCTTACGGTAGAAAGCGGCGGCTGCATCCATCGCGATACCCTCCGGCTGAATGTCCTGCCCTCCGGTTCTTTTTCCCTCAGCGGCCCTGCTTCTTTTTGCACCGGAGATACCGTCACGCTTACGGCCAGCTCCGGCTTCGACAGCTACTTATGGTCGAATGGCAGTACCGCCGAGAGTATCGAAGTGAGCGAAGGAGGGCTCTATTCCGTTACCGTTACGGCAGCCGGCAACAACTGCACCATCGCCAAGGAGATCGAAGTTACGGAGCATCCCCTGCCACAGGTATCCATTTCCGGAGATTCGGCCTTATGCACCGGAGATACCCTACTGCTGGATGCCGGGCCCGGCTTTGAAACCGTCAGCTGGCAGAATGGGGCCATCGGGCGTTTTCTGCCGGTAACCCAGGCCGGCGACTATGCCGTTGCAGTGGTGGACAGCAACGGATGCGCCGGCGCCGACTCGAAAAATATCATAGAGATCGCCCCCCCGGAGCCCGAGATCTTCGGGCCGGCAGCGCTCTGCCCGGATGACGAAGCCACCCTTAGCGTATTCTCTATTTATTCTGCTTACCTCTGGTCTACCGGCGATTTTATGCCCGAACTCAACACTTCCGACCCGGGGGTATATACCATTCAGGTTTGGGATGAGTACGGTTGCCAGGGTATGGACACGCTGAATATAGCAGCCTTGCCGGGCCCTGATCCCGAGATCTTCGGCCCCGATACGATCTGTTATGGCGCCAATACTGCTCTTGCCGTTAGCCCAAACTTCGCTTCCTACCTTTGGTCTACCGGTTCTACCGCCCCCTCTATCCTGGCTGATGAAAGTGGCCATTACAGTATCACGGTGGCCAATGCCGAGGGCTGTTCGGCGGCCGACACCCTGAGCTTTACCGAATTGCCTCCCCTGGCCATTAACATCAATATTCTGGGAAATTCGGTGCTTTGCACCGGAGATACCCTGTTCCTGCAGGCAACTCCGGGCTTCGCTTCCTATGAATGGCAGAGTGGAGCAGTAGGGCCGGTGTCGCTGGCAACTGCCGGCGGCAGCTATGCCGTGGAAGTTAAGGATGAATGGGGGTGCGCCGAAACCGCCGCCCTGGAGATTGAAGAACTCCCTCCTCCTCAACCGGCCATCGATGGCCCCGAAGGGCTTTGCCCCGCTGCTTCCGCCACCCTGCAGGTGGGAAATTACGCCACTTATGAATGGTCGGACGGGAGCAACGATCCGGAGCTTACCATCGATGCTCCCGGCGCCTACGCAGTCACCGTTTCCGACAACAATGGCTGTACCGGAACGGCCAGCCTGGCGGTAACTGCCTACAGCAGCCCGGCTCCCCGGATAATCGGGCCGGATAGCCTTTGTGAAGGCACTTCGGCCCTGCTGGCCGTTGGCGGAGGCCCCTTTGATACTTATCAGTGGCAGAACAACGCTGCCGGGCCACAGTTGGTGATCAGCACCGGTGGCGAATTCATGGTAACGGTTACAAATGCCGATGGGTGCAGCGCTACTGACACGCTGGCGGTAGAACTGCTTTCCCAGCCGCAGATACCCCTGCCTTCCGCCCTTTCTTTTTGTGAAAACGAAATGCTGGATATCGACGCCGGCGCCGGCTTCGCCGTTTACAGTTGGTCTACCGGGGCATCGAGCCAGGTTATCGCAGTTGGGCAGGCAGGCGTGTACAGCGTTACCGTCACCGGCAACAATGGCTGCATTAATAGCCAGGATATTGCCGTGACGTCGAACCCCATTCCCGAACCTGAGGTCAGCGGCAGCCTGCTATTCTGCCAGAATTCCTCAACAATCCTCACGCTGGAGCCTGGCGGATACGAAAGCATCCGGTGGTCGACCGGTGGAACCTCGATGGAGGAGGCCTTTGACACTTCCGGAGAATTCAGTGTGTTGGTCACCGATACCAACGGCTGTGCCGCCAATTACGCCTTCCGGGTGGAAGAGCTGGGCCCAACGCCGGTTGATATCAGCGGCGATAGCCTGGCTTGTGAAGGCGAAACGATCGTGCTCGGCGCCGGGCCCGGCTACGGCTCTTATCTTTGGTCTAACGGAGAGAATGCGGATTCGGTGGCGGTAACCTCGGGTGGCGCCTATATGGTCACCGTTACCAATGAACTGGGCTGCGAAGGTTATGATACGCTATTTGTTCGGTTTCAGCCCCTGCCTGCGGTGGCCCTTGCCGATACCATGATCTTGTGTGAAGACGGCGAACTATTGCTGGACGCCGGCGACGGCCCTTATTTTTACACCTGGGATGATGGGCAAAACACCTCGGCTATTCTTATCGACGCCCCCGGAATATATGAAGTGGAAGTGTTGGATTCATTGGGGTGTGTGGCGCGGGACGAGGTGGCGGTACTGGAAATTGACGTGCCTTCTCCGCAGATCGAGGGCTCACTCAGGCTGTGCCCGGGAGATTCCTCTCTGCTGGTAGTGAATGAACCATATGAAGAATTTTACTGGTCGACCGGAGTTACCGGCAATGAACTTCTGGTGACACAGGCCGGGTTTTATACCCTTACCGTAACGGACCAGGCCGGCTGCCAGGGGACGGCCAACATCCTGGTGAACGGCGTCCCGGCGCCGGAAGCCGCCATCACGGGGCCCCGGGAGGTTTGCGCAGGGACAACGGCTATTCTCGATGCCGGCAACCATACTGAATACTTATGGTCGAACGGCCACACCGGCCCTCAGCTGGCAGCTACGGAAGAAGGGTTGTACAATGTGGTGGTTACCAACTTCTTCGGCTGCCGGGATACGGCCTGGGCCGGCCTGAGGATATTGCCTCTGCCCGATCCCGGCCTGCAGGAGGATGCCTTTTTGTGTGAAGGCAGCTCGGTAGTGCTCCGGGCGGATACCGGTTTTACGTATTACCTCTGGGAAGACGGTTCCTCCGGCCCCATCCGGGAAGTGGATGCTCCGGGCGAATACGTCCTGATCGTTTCGGATGGCTCCTGTTCCGGGCAGGATACGGTGGAGGTCCGGCAGCAGCCCGCACCCCAGCCCATTGTGCTGGGGGGCGCCACCGTCTGTCCCGGCGAAGAGGCGACGCTTGAAGTGCAGGGAGAATGGCCCGCGGTGTCCTGGTCAAATGGCGGTGTGGCAAGTTCTACAACGGTGACAGAGCCAGGAACCTATACCGTTACGGTAGCAGATAGCCTGGGCTGCCGCGGCGCCGGTACTGCCCAGGTAGAAAATTTTGAAACCGTGCCGCCCGTCCTGGATGGCGACCCGGGATTTTGCCCCGGGGAGTCGGCCACGCTCAGCTTGCTCTCTTCCTATGCAGCTTACAATTGGAGTACCGGCAGCACCAACCCATCGATCACGGTCAACAGCCCCGGCAACTATTCTGTAACGGCCACTGACGCCAATGGTTGTAGCGCTACGGCCGCCATGCCGGTATATGCTTTGGCGCCACCTCAGGCAAATATCGGGGGAGAACCCGAATTTTGCGCAGGGAGCAGCACCCAGATCTTCGCTTTTGGCGATAACCAATCCTATATCTGGTCTACCGGCGACACTTCCAAATTGATCGTGGCCAGCCAGGCAGGAGATTACTCCGTAACCGTGGCCGGCGATAACGGCTGCCGGGCGGTGGCTTCCATCACCGTTTCCGAATTGCCGTTGCCTCAACCCCAGGTCCTGGGCGGGCAGTTTTGCCGGGGAGACAGCTCGGTGCTCTATGTTGAAGAACAGTTTAATACCTACCTCTGGGAAAACGGCTCAACAAGCCCCACCCTGACGGTGGATACGCCCGGCCTCTATGGGCTCACCATTACCGACCAAAACGGTTGTGTGGGAGCCGTATCGGAACAGGTGGAAGAATTGCCGCTGCCGGAACCGGAGATCATCGGCGGAAGCCCCATATGCCTGGGCATTGGCGCCACGACCGACATTTCAGTCGATGGGGCCTATCAGGAATACCGCTGGAATACCGGGGAGCAGACCCCCTCCATCGCCGTAGGGACAACGGATGTGTACTCGGTTGTGGTAACCGACGCCAATGGTTGCCAGGGTGCGGCCGAGTTTACCCTGCAGGCGCTCCCGGCGCCCTCCCTGGAGATCCTTGGAGATTCTGTCTTTTGCCGGAACGGCTCTACCGTCCTGGAAGCCGTAACCGACGGAGATAGCCTGTTGTGGTTTGACGGCTCTGCCGGGGGGCAGGTGGCTATTGAACAGCCTGGCGCTTATTTCGTGACCGCCTTTGGAGACAACGGGTGTAAAACAACCGATACCATAGCGGTTGAGGAGATCATCGTTCCCGCGGTCAGTGCCGGCCCCCCGCAGGCCATCGACTGCCGCGAAGAAGCGGTGCAGTTGGGTAGCCCCTCCAATCCTGTGGAAGGCCTGCAATATTCCTGGAGCGGGCCTGGAATTAATGATGAAAACCGCAACCTTCCCATGCCCCTGGTTGGGGCGCCGGGGGTGTATACGGTGGAGGTTGTACAGACAACCCATCTGTGCAGCGGCGATCCTGTCGAAGTGGTGGTGGAAGACCTGCGCTATCTGCCGGAGGCCTCTCTTAATGTGATGGATACCCTCGATTGTTCTACTCCAACCGTAACCGTGAACAGTACCGTCCAGGGAGAGCATTTTGCTTTTCAGTGGTATGACGGCTTGGGGGCGCCCCTCACCGGAGGAAACGGACAAACCCTGGAGGTATCCGCCGGCGGCGCATATACCCTGGTGGTTACCGATACCCTTCTGGGGTGCAGCGCCGCGGAATCTGTTGTAGTAGCTGTTGATTATGCTTACCCCCAGGTGAACGCCGGGCCGGAAGGCTTGCTGAACTGTTATGCCCCCGCTTTGGAACTGTCGGGCAGCGTCCTTTCCGAATCTTCAAACCTGGTATATACCTGGACAAGCAGCGACGGCCACTTCGTGGGGTTACCGGAAGGCCTCAACCCAACGGTCGATGCCCCCGGCCTGTATTTTCTGACGGTGTTGGATCAGGACAGCGGCTGTGAGTCCCGGGATTCCGTCCGGGTCCGCCAGGATATCGAAGCGCCGGTTGCCGATGCCGGCGCCGACCAGGAGATCGGCTGCCTGGAGCAGGCCGCCACGCTGGATGGCGGCAACTCCTCCCGGGGAGTGGAGTTTCAGTACCAATGGAGTCCTGAAAACGGTAATACCATAGTAGGTACGCTGCAGCCAACGGTCAACCAGCCCGGAACCTACTACCTGTCCGTAACCAACCTGGTAAATGGATGTAGCAGCATAGATGAAGCCATTGTTTTCGAAACCGAGAATTACCTGAGGGGCATGCAACTGGCCGCTAGTGGCCCGCTTTGTTTCGGTGAACGCAATGGCTTCATTGCCGTAAATGAAATTCAGGGAGGGTCCGAACCCTTCCTCTACAGCATTAACGGGGAGCCGTTTGTAAGCCGGCCACAGTTTACCAACCTGCCGGCCGGCGCCTATGAGGTCAGGGTGCAGGATGCCGCGGGCTGTGAATACAGCCTGGAAACTTTCCTCGAAGACGGTAATGACGTGGAAGTCAGGCTGGGCGGCGACCTGGAACTCCAACTGGGGGATGAAGTCACCCTTCAGGCGCTGACCAACCTGGCCCCTGAAGAGATTGGCGAGGTCGTCTGGTCCTTTCCCATTGACACGTTTCCCTGCCTGGACCCGAAGTGCCTGGTCAAAGAACTGCAAATGCAGGAATCTGCCCTGATCAGGGCTACCGTTATCGATACGAATGGATGCCGCGCTTCTGATGAAATACAGCTTATCCTTAATAAAAGCCGGAATGTTTATATTCCCAATGCATTTTCTCCCAACGGCGATGGGGCCAACGATTACTTTACCATATTCGCCAACGGCGGCGAGGTGGTTCAGGTGCGGCGCCTGATGATTATGACCCGCTGGGGAGAACAGGTGTTTGCCAAGTTAGACTTCCCCCCCAATGTCCCCCAGATGGGATGGGACGGAAGGCACCGCGGCAGGGCGCTGGACCCCGCTGTCTTCGCCTATTTTGCGGAAATTGAATTTATTGACGGTGAGGTAGAATTGTTCGAAGGCAGCCTCACCCTGGTGAAATAAAGGCCGGGGCAGGCACTGCTTTTGTGCCGCTCCATGCTTCCCTGGCGCCCGTTTTACCCCCCCCCTCTTTTTTCATGCCGGGGAAGCGCCTTTTTTGTCACCCAGGATCTGGATGATGATAATAATTATTTCGATTTTCGCTTTTTTTTATTTTTCTTTCAGGAAACACTAATTTCGCCAATAAATGATGCTGAAGGCCTGGCCTTTGACGAAAGCTACACCTGCCCTGAATAAAAGGCCATATGGCCGCCAAAATTAAACGACCCCTGGCTAATATTTTTTGCGTCCGTCTAGCAGTTGGGCTTTATCCAGGCCAATAGAAAAGAGGAATGATCGCCATTATGCAAAAAATATAAGGTTGCCGGGTAAGGCCGCCTTTTCCCCTGAGCCAAACTGATTTGGTAGGTATAACCCCGGTTATGTTAAAATAAGTTTTCATGCGTAAATTTTACTCTCGTTGCCACTATCTGGCCGCCGCTCTGTTCGTTTCTGTGCTTCCGTTCATTTCGTATGGCCAGGGCGCGCCAGACTGTACCAGTGCAATTGTCTTATGTAGCAGTGCATCCATTTCTTTCAACCCGCAGGGCATTGGGGCGGTGAACGACTTTGCCCCTGCCGCCAACAGCCAGGGATGCCTCTTTACCGGAGAGCGCAACACAGCATGGTATTATTTCGAGTTCGACAACACCATGCCGGCTAACAGCGTGATTACCTTTACGATCGCTCCTAACGGGCTGGCCGATTACGACTTCGCCCTATACGGGCCCGGAGTGAGCTGCAGCGGACTGGGAAGCCCCGTTCGGTGTTCTTACGCCGCTCCCAGCGCCCCCACCGGCCTGGGCAACGGGGCTACCGAAGCTTCCGAGGGCGCCGGGGGAGACGGCTTTGTGGCCCCGCTACCGGTACAGCCCGGCCAGGGGTATTACCTGGTCGTCGATAACTTTTCGAGCAATAACACCAGTTTTAACATGAGCTGGGGTGGGTCGGCAGCGCCCTATCTGGACTGCAATGCGACGCCGCCCTGCAACGTAGCGCTCAATTACCCCGCCAACTATACTGTTTGTGCCGGCAGCGGCCCGATCACGCTGCAGGGAAACATAAATGGAGCTACCGGCGCCCCGTCCATCAATTGGTCTGGCACCAATGGCGGCGATGCCTATCTGAGCAACCCCTTTATTGCCAACCCCACGGTAAATATACCGGCGGGCGCGTCCGGTACTTTTCAATTTACTATTACCGTCACCCAGGACGATTGCATAGAGGAAGCTACAGTGACGGTCAATGCCGGCGCCATTCCGCAGCCCTCCATTACCGGCAATAACCTCATCTGCCCGGGGCAATCGATAACCCTGTCCGCTACTCCCGGTTTTTCGGGTTATTCCTGGTCCAATAATCAAAGCGGGCCAACCATTTCGGTCAGCTCCGCTAACACCTATTCCGTCACCGTCACCAACAGCCAGGGGTGCCAGGGCTCCGCCTCTTTTACGGTAAGCCCGGCTTCTACTCCCGTACCCGTTATTTCAGGGCCCGGCCAGCTGTGCATTAACGGCAATGCCATTCTTGATGCCGGCGGCGGGTTCGATTCTTATCAATGGTCGACCGGCAGCCCCAACCAACTGGCCGCCGTTACCGGCCCGGGCACCTACCAGGTGACCGTAACCCAGGACGGCTGCCAGGGCACCGGGCAGATCACCATCCAGCAATCTCAGGGTATTGGTGTCTTCCCCACAGGAGACAATACCATCTGCCCGGCAGGAACAGCCGATATCGACGCCGGGCCCGGTTATGTGTCCTACCAGTGGAACAACGGGTCTCAGCAACAGGTCAACACAGTCACCGCTCAGGGGACCTACAGCGTGACCGTGGAAGATGATTTTGGGTGCCAGGGCACGGGGTCTTTTACCGTAAGCCCGGCCTTTCCTCCCGAGCCCGTCATTACGGGCAACCTGGCCATCTGTTCGGGAAATGCTACCACCCTCGATGCCGGCGTTCAATATTATGGTTATCAATGGTCTACCGGAAGCAGCAGTTCTGTAATAACGGTAAACCAACCGGGGCCCTATTGGGTCACGGTCACCGATGCCCGGGGGTGTACCGGCTCCACGATGGTAACGGTAACGGCAGCCCCCGGCCCGGAGCCGGTGATCGACGGCGACACCTCGATCTGTGCGGGCGGATCTACTCAACTGGTTGCAGAGGCCGGCTATTCCTCCTACCAGTGGTCGAATAACGCCACGGGCCCGGCTATCCAGGCCACTGCCGGCGGCGCCTATTCCGTCACGGTTACGGATGATGTCGGGTGCCAGGGTATCGCCTCGGTTGAAGTGGTGGAATACGACAGCCCCGCCCCGGTGATCCAGGCGCCGGCCCGCCTTTGCCCGGGCGAAAGCGCCACCCTCACGCTGGACGGGCAATACCAGAGCTATGCCTGGTCGGCCGGCGGAACAGCGGATTCCGCCTCCGTGCCCGGCCCCGGCGATTACGCCGTCACCGTCACAGATGCCAATGGTTGTGAAGGTATGGCCGCCGTCAGCATACAGGAATTCGCCCCGCCTTCGCCTCCCGTCGGAGTTGAAGTGGGTTTCTGCTCAGGCGACACTGCCAGCCTCTTCGCACCGGCGGGTTTTGCCGCTTACCAGTGGGAGGGCGGAAGCACCGATAGCCTGATCCGGGTGGACGCTCCCGGCAATTACGCCTATACGGTTACCGACAACAATGGCTGTACCGGCGCCGGCAGCATAATAGCAGTGGAAAACACCCTGCCTGATTTCACCATTTCCGGTGAGCTGGAATACTGTGAAACCGCTTCCACCTCCTTGCAGGCCCCGGCGGGATATGCGGGTTATTTGTGGAGTACCGGAGATACGGGCGCAGTGGCCGACGTCTCCGCCTCCGGGCCGGTGTCGGTTGTAGTGACAGACAGCAACGGTTGTTCCAGTGAACAGGCCGTTACGGTTGTGGAACATCCCTTGCCGGCCGTCAATATCAATGGCCTGCTTGAATTCTGTACCGATGGGTCCACCACCCTGAGCGGGGATACCGGCTTCGACGCATATGCCTGGTCGGACGGCAGTTCTCAGCCTTCCATCACCGTAAGCCAGCCCGGCAATTACAGCCTGACGGTAACGGATGACAACGGCTGTTCCAACAGCGCTACGGTGGCTGTTGCGGAGATTTCCGAGTTGCAGCCGGATATCAACGGCGCATTGCAGTACTGTGCCGGCGCTTCGGCCACGCTCGAAGGAGAACCCGGCTATTACAGCTATTCCTGGTCGACCGGCGCCACCGGCCCTTCCATTGAGGTTTCTGCTCCGGGCACGGTCGTCCTCACCGTTGCGGACAATAATGGCTGTGAAGGTACGGTGAGTGTTGACATTTCAGAGCTTCCTCTTCCTCAGCCCGCCATTACCGGGCAGGATTTCTTCTGCGAAGGAACCGCCGCTACCATCGATGCCGGTGGAGGATATGCCGCTTACGCCTGGACGGGCGGTGATTCCACCCGGCAACTTACAGTTACCCAGCCTGGTGTTTATACCGTTACGGTAGCCGATGCCAATAGCTGCGAGGGGACGGCCTCTTTCGAAGTCGAGGAGATCCCCACCCCGGCGCCGGTGATCAGCGGCGATCTGGTGTTCTGCCCGGAAGGGGCGACGGCGCTGAACGCCGTCGGAAACTTTGCTTCCTTTTTGTGGTCCAACGGCGATACAACAGCCTTTACCTCCGTCGATCAACCCGGGGCTTACTCCCTGACGGTTACCGATAGCTACGGTTGTGAGGGCAGTGCTTCTGTCGATGCCGCTCATTTTGCCACCAGCCCGCCCCAGATCGGCGGCAGCCTCAACTACTGCCCGGGCGAAAGCACCACGCTCGACGGGGAAGCCGGTTTTGCCAGCTACCTGTGGTCTAACGGGGGCATGAGCAGCAGCATAACGGTAAATGCGGACGGGGCCTATGGGCTTACCGTTACCGACGCCAATGGATGCCAGACTTCGGCGGAGGTAATGGTGGAAGCCTATACAGTGAGCCTGCCCCAGATCAGCGGGGACAGCGCATTCTGTGCCGGTGGGGCCGCCGCCCTGCAGGCCGGAGCCGGCTTTGAGGCCTACAACTGGTCGACGGGCAGCACCCAGCCTTCCATTACTGTCAGCAGCGGCGGCCTCTACAGCCTGACGACCACCGACGCCAACGGATGCAGTACCAGCAGCAGCTTTTCGGTGGCCGAGAACGCCTTGCCCGTTGTCAATATAGATGGTGCAACGAGCTTCTGCGCCGGAGAGGCCACGATACTGAGCGCCGATGCTCAGTATGAATATTACAACTGGTCGGACGGCAGCACCGGCCCCACCGTGCAGGCCAGCCAGGCCGGCGCTTACACCCTGTCCGTCACCGATGCCAACGGTTGCCAGGGCACGGCCTCCGTCGAGGTGGAGGAGATCCCTCTTCCCACCCCGGTGATCAGCGGCGAACTGATGTTCTGCCCGGAAGGGTCGACGGAATTGAGTATCGGCAATAACTATCCTGCTTATTTGTGGTCGGATGGAACAACAGGAGCCTTTACTACCGTTGATCAGCCGGGTACTTACAGCCTGACGGTTACCGATGGCTTCGGCTGTGAAGGCAATACTTCGGTGGACGTGGCCCATTTCTCCACCAGCCCGCCGCAGATCAGCGGCAGCCTCAACTATTGCCCGGGCGAAAGCACCACGCTCGATGGGGAAACCGGTTTTTCGGGTTACCTGTGGTCGAACGGAGCGGTAAACAGCAGCATTACCGTCAATGCGGACGGGGCTTACGGCCTTACCGTTACCGACGCCAACGGGTGCCGGACTTCGGCGGAAGTGACGGTGGAGGCCTATACGGTGAACCAGCCGCAGGTCAGCGGAGACGATGCCTTTTGTGCCGGGGAAACGGCCGCCCTGCAGGCCGGCGCCGGCTTTGACAGCTACATCTGGTCAACCGGGAGCGCCCAGCCTTCTATCACCGTCGGCAGCGGAGGGGTGTACAGCGTTACTGCCACCGACGCCAATGGCTGCAATACCAGCGACAGCTTCTCCGTAACAGAGAACCCCTTGCCGGTTGTCAATATCGGTGGGTCGACGAGTTATTGCATTGGAGGAAGCACCACGTTGAACGGCGGCGCTCAGTACGCTTCCTACAACTGGTCGGACGGCAGCACCGCGCCAACCTTGCAGGTCAACCAGCCCGGCCTCTACGGCCTGACCGTTACCGACGCCAACGGTTGCGTGGGTAGCGCCGAAGTACAGGTAGCCGAGGATATTGAGCTGAACCCCGCGATTTCCGGCCCGCTGGCCTTCTGCCCGGGCGCTTCCACTACCCTGGATGCCGGAGCGGGTTTTCAAACGTATCAATGGTCGGATAATTCCACCGGGCAGGTATTGGTGGCCGACAGCCCGGGGGCCTATTCCGTGACCGTGACGGATGCTTCCGGTTGTACGGGGGATACAACGGTAGAAGTAGCGGAGCACCCCGCGCCCATGCCGGCCATCGAAGGAGACCTGGAGTACTGCGCCGGCAGTTCCACCAGCCTTTCGGTTACCGGAGGCAGCTTTGCCGCCTATAACTGGTCTACAGGCGCGGTGGGGCCGGAGATAACAACCAGCCAGCCCGGTTCTTATACCGTGTCCATAACCGATGTAAACGGCTGCGGAGAAACGGCCAGCGTAGAGGTGCAGGAAAACCCCCTGCCCGTGTTCCAGATCTCCGGCCCTCTCAGTTTTTGCGAAGGAGACGCCACAACCCTGTCGGCGCCGGACGGCTTTGCCGACTACCTGTGGTCTAATGGCGCCCGGGAGGCGTCCATTACCGTGCCATCGCCCGGAAACTACGGCCTGACGGTTACCAACAGCTTCGGCTGCACCAGCCAGCATGCCGTGAGCACTACCCAGGTCCCACAGCCGCAGGCGGATGCCGGCCTGCCTCAGGTCATCAACTGCTATGCTTCGGAAGTGACGCTGGGCGGCAACGGTTCCAGCCAGGGCGCCAATATCATCTACCAGTGGTCCGGGCCGGGCATCGGGGCTTCCAATGAAAATGAACAGTTTCCCACCGTGAGCGCGCCGGGCGAGTATACCCTGTCTGCGGTCAATACCATCCTGGGCTGTACTTCCGAACCTTCGGTAGTGGAGGTTACGGACGATACCGATGATCCGGTGGTGGTTCTCGAAGCCCTCGATGTGCTGGATTGTGTTACGCCATCGGTAATGGTCGCCGCCGGCAATTCCTCAACCGGGCCGGACTATACCTACGAGTGGTTCGATGCCAATATGGCCCCGATAAGCAACCAGGGCCTTACCCTGAACGCCACCGCCCCCGGCGCTTACTTCCTGCTGATAACCGATACGGGCAGTGGCTGTGACGCCCTCGGCAGTGTGGAGGTCGAGGAGAATGTCGAATATCCGGGCGCCGAAGCCGGCCCGCCCCAACACCTGGACTGCGAGGCCAATACCGTCAGCCTGGATGGTACGGGCTCTCAGAATGGGGCGTCGGTTGTTTACAATTGGTCTACTGCCTCGGGCCGTATCCTGAGCGGCGGGAATAGCCTGGCTCCGAGTGTGGACGAACCTGGTACTTACGTCATTATGGTAACCAATACGGAGAATGGCTGCAGCAGCACGGATTCTGTCCTGGTCACCCAGGATATCGAGGTTCCGGCCGCCGATGCCGGCGCTCCTCAGGAGATCAGTTGCCTCTATCCGACAGTCCCCCTGGATGGCTCGGGTTCTTCCGCCGGGAGTCAGTATGTTTACCAATGGGCCTTCGGGCAGCCGGACAGCATAGTGGGCTCCGGCCTGAATTACACAGCCAGCCAACCCGGAACGTACTTCATCATCGTCACTGATACCGGAAATGGATGCGCCAATACCGATGCCGTAGTGGTCAGCCAGAATGCCGCCGCTCCCTCCGGCATCAACCTGGCCCTCGATGACCCCACCTGTTTCGGCGACGCCGACGGCAGCGTGATCATCAGCGGGGTAGTGGGCGGCACGCCTCCCTACCTGTACAGTTTTGACGGGCAGCCGCTGAACGGCCAATCTGTTTTCCCGAACCTGCCGGCAGGCACATATTCCATACGGGTACAGGACGCCATCGGATGCGAGTACGAGCTGGAGGCCACGCTTGAAGAAGGTAATGACCTGATGGTTGACCTGGGAGAAGACCGCACCGTTAAGCTGGGCGAAGAGGTCGAACTGCAGGCCCTGGTAAATATCGACGAAAGCGAGATCGCCTCTCTGAGCTGGAATGGCGTGGACAGCCTCTCTTGCCGCGACTGCCTGCGGCCGATGGTCCGGCCTTCAACCTCGGGGTCCTACTTCATTGAGGTCATTGATGAAAATGGCTGCGCCGCCAACAGCCAGGTGTCCCTCTTTCTGGACAAGACGAGAAGCCTCTACTTGCCGAATGTCTTTTCTCCCAACGGGGATGGGAAAAACGATGTCTTTCATCCCTTTGCCGGGCCGGAGGTTACCAGAATCCGCGCCTTCGAAATTTACAACCGCTGGGGAGAGCCGGTATTTGAGATCTACAACTTCCTGCCTAATGACCCCACCTACGGCTGGGATGGCACCTACCGCGCGGAGCTGTTCAATGGCGCGGTGTTCACCTGGTTTGCCGAAGTGGAGTTTGTGGACGGGGTGGTGGAGCTCTTCAAAGGGGATGTGGTGTTGATGCGGTAGGCGTTCTGTAGATAGAGTTTCAGGGAGCAGGGAGCAGGGAGCAGTGTGTCAGGTAGGCTGGTTGCAGCCTCTGGAGCATTGCCCTCGGGACTGTTCGCGATTCGCTGTTCGCCGTTCGCAAGTTCCTGAAAATCAAAGGGGGGGGTCGAAAGACACAGAAAAATGAACTATCCCTTGCCCTCGGCTACACTGCTCCCAGATACACTAATCAGAACACCACCTCCGTCGCCCCATACCCATAACGGGGGTGGTACTCATTGCGGAAAGTCTGTACTTCCGGCATTTGCAGGAGGCGGCTGGCGATGGCGTCTCTCAGGCGCCCCTTCCCGACGCCGTGGATGATGAAAACGCGCTCCACCCCGAGGCGGATGGCTTTGTCGAGGTAAGATTCGAAGTGGGAAAGCTGGAGCCTCAGGATCTCGGCATTACTCAGTTTTTTATAATTGGGAGTGAGGTTCTCGATATGGAGGTCGAGTTCGGGGACGAACTCCGCCAGTTCGACCACCTCATGCGGCAGGTGTTCGCGGATGTCCAGCCACTCGGCGGACGGCCGCAGGTTGCGTCGGGTGTAGGCCTGCAGGTCTTCCTCCTTGGGTTCTGTTCGGCCTTTCAGCGTTTCGAATAGCCGGAACAGGTGGACCCGTTTATTGAGCAGGGGGGCGGTCTTTACCTTGCTGAAGAATTGCTTGGGCTTCAGGCGCAGGGTCTTGTGCATCCTGCTGCCGGTGCCCTGGGTGGTAATGCGCCAGCAATCCACCTCGAACACCGGGCTGTCGTTGAGCTGGTCGAAAAGCAGCTCGCCCACCGGCAGGGTGGACACATTGGACAGCTTGCCGTTATATCGCAGGCTCAGGCTGCCGTTGAGGTACAACTCCAGGCCGATGATGGCGTCATATTGGGTATCGTTGATGAGGATGGCCTTGTACTTTTCGGCATGCCCCTGCGGATTGAGGACGGGGTCGAAGGCCAGCTGTATGCCGAAGCTTTTCAGGATGGCGTACTGCGTTTCTATGGGGGGGCGGTCCGGCCCTCGTTCCCTGGTTTCCTGTTTGCCGGGGACGATCTTGGCCTTCACCGAAGGGTGGGCGTCCCGGAAATCTTCCGCCCGCACCAGGTCGTCGATAAAGGCCGGGATCTCGAAGTCGCTGTCGTCGAGCAAAACATTGACCATGCCGTTGTCGAGCAGGCCTGTGACAACGCCTTCATCCCTGGAGTGCAGGAAGCGAACCCTTGTACCGACGGCGAACAGCATGGTTTTACGGTTGATATGAGGTTAGAACACCCCATTGCCTGTGCGGTTCAAAAATACCTTTTTAGGATGGGAAATCATTAAAACCGCACTTTGTATATTCATCCTGGCAGCTAAAAGGGGCCATTTTTCAGGATCAGGTCGGGAAAGCTTTACCTTTGGCACAAAAAAACGGCATGAGTATACGCTGGAGGGCCGCTCAGGCGGCGGAGATCCGCTGGTGGCGGGCCTATCTGCGGGGCAAGGACCCGGAGGAGTACCTCCGGCGGAAGGCCGAATACTGGCGTCGGGTGCTGCAGGCGGCCGGTTATGCGCCTTCTCCCGGCGCTCTCGTTCTGGACGCCGGCTGCGGCCCGGCGGGCATCTTCCTCATCCTGGCCGAGCAGCAGGTCCATGCCGTCGACCCGCTGTTGGAGGCCTACCGGTCCGGGTTGCCCCATTTCGAGCCCTCCCGCTATCCCCACGTCCGGTTCTTTAATGAACCGCTGGAAAATTTTCAGCCGCCGGCCCTTTACGATGCCGTATTCTGCCTCAATGCCATCAACCACGTGGCCGGCCTGGGCCGGTCGTTCGACGTGCTGGCCGGCGCCCTGAAACCGGGCGGCAAGCTGCTGCTTTCCGTCGACGCTCACAATCACCTGTTCCTGAAAAAAGTATTTCAGTTCCTGCCGGGCGATGTGCTACACCCGCATCAGTACGGGCTGGAGGAGTACCGGAGCATGGTGGAAGCGAGGGAACTGCGGGTAGAACGGGTAGTGCGGCTAAAGTCGGGCTTTGTCTTTGATTACCACCTGATGGTGATAGGTAAGGAAGGAGAATAATCCGCCGTCCTCTTTCCGCGTTTTGTCTGGGTAAACTTCATTATTCAACGCAAGATCTCTGATAACATGAAACCATTAGCTGTCCTCATTGCGGTTTTTTTCTTCCTGATGTGCCTTGCGACGGAAGCACAGCCGGTAATTCGCGGAAAAGTGGTGGATACAGCCGGCGATCCCATCGGGTATGCCAATGTGGGGGTGGTTGAGGGGCGGAACGGCACGGTGAGTGATGAAGCTGGCCTGTTCTCCTTGAGCGTGAGAGGCCAGGGCGGCAGGCTGAAAATATCCGCTGTCGGTTATGAAAGCAGGGAGGTTGCCCTGGCGGAATTCCCGGATGGAGAAGTGTACGAAGTGGCTTTGCCGGAGAAGGCATACGCCCTGCCTGATGTGGAAGTAAAGCGCCGCCAGTTCAGAAAAGAAAAGGTGCTCGGCAACCGCAGCGACTCCAAAAAGGTCGTCGCCACGTTCATCCGCAACGAGCCGGGCACGGAGATCGGAGCGCCCATAAGGGTTAAAAGGGAGGCGTGGGTCAAAGAGGCCCGGTTCAATATTGCGGCGAACAATGTGGGGCCTCTGTTTTTCCGGGTCAACCTCTACGAGCTTAACGATGGTAAGATCGGGGAGAAGATCCTTCGGGAAGATGTGCTGATCCGGACGGACATCAAAGAAGGGGAAGCCAGCGTTGACTTAAGCGATTTTAACATTATCGTGGATACGGATTTCCTGCTGAGCCTGGAGTGGCTCCGCGATATGGGGGGCGGCAACATCAGCAACGATCTCCAGTTCAGCGGCGGCCCCTTCAACGGGCCCTTTTTCCTGCGCTACGCCAGCCAGTCGGATTGGAAGGAGATGGGCCGGCAGGGGCCGTTCAACGTGGGGCTGGGCTTCAATGTGGTGGTGAAGTATTGACGGGCAGGGGGCGTTCGGTGTTTCGGTGTTTACTGTTCGTAAATAGCTGAAAATCAAGGGGTTTTTAGGAGATGCGGCTACCCTTCTAAGGTTGGACACTATTGATAGCCAAAGGGTTGCGGAAAGCCTAAAGCCATTCCGACTTCTGCGTTCCGACTTCCGACTTTTGTCCAACGCTAGACCACTAGCCGGAGATGCGGCTACCCGTCTAACGTTGGACAAGCTCGTACATCGTACACGCCCGTGGGCTGCCATTGGCCCCGTACAACGTACACGCACCCGAAGCTTTTTGTCCAACCCTAGACGGATGCCCGGAGATGCGGCTACCTGTCGAACGCTGACCAAGGCCCCGTTGCAATAACAATAAAGCAATATGCGAATCCAGAGCTAAATCCATAGGCCCGCTCCGGGAGACAAAGCCTTCAACCCCGAGACTTGGCCCGGAGGGCCGAAATGTTGCTAGAAAAAAAAACTAAAGTATCGATTTAGGCCCAGAGGGCCGGAATGTCACCCTCGTATTCAGGCTCATTACCCTTTTACCTTACGGCCCGTGTCCCGGCGCTGAAGCAAGCGTAAGCGCCTGGGCCTAAGAGCAACGATTCCTGCTTCTTGCTACCAATATTACGGCCCACCCTGTGGAATTGTCAATTATTCCACAGGGTGGGCCCGTGGCAGGCCATTTAGCCCTGGATTCGCATAGCAATATAACAATCCAACCATCCATCACTCCTCATCAATCCCGATATCCTCGCTCCACAATCCCGGCTGCTCCCGGATGAACTTTTCCATCAGCGCCCGGCACTCCGGGCTGTCCGCCACCACCACTTCCACGCCCCGGGAAGCCAGTAATTTTTCTTCCCCCATGAACGTCCGGTGCTCGCCGATGACCACTTTTGGGATCTCGTAGAGCAGGATGGCGCCCGTGCACATGGGGCAGGGCGAGAGGGTGGTGTAGAGCACGCACTCCCGGTAGACGGAGGCGGGCAGGCGCCCGGCGTTCTCCAGGGCGTCCATCTCGCCGTGCAGGACGGGGCTGCCCTTCTGCACCCGCTGGTTGTGGCCCCGGCCGATGATCCTGCCGTTGTGAACGATAACGGACCCGATGGGGATGCCCCCTTCCCGATACCCTTTTTCGGCTTCCTCCAGGGCGGCTTTCAGAAATTCATCCATGATAATATGTAGGTTATTTTTTCGAATATAGCTGAATATAACGGATTGCGTAGCGGCAATGACGTTTGTCCAGGATCGGAGACGAAAAGCTAATGCTGACTCGGTTCGCCAAAATTTTTTGGCGTCGAAGACGATAAACCCGCGTCCCCTCAAGTTGATTAGTGTAACGTCTCCGAGGGGTTGTTAAAAAAG
>JAGFJE010000666.1 GCA_024103175.1 Phaeodactylibacter sp. | reverse complement strand
AGTTAAAATCCAGCGGGGTGCCGAAACTGTGAAGGATATCGTGGTCGCCGTCGTGGACCGGCCAGAGTTGTTTCCGGATCATGGGGTAGGAGGGAGTCGTAAAAGCGGAATTGCCCAGGGCAGCGCTGGTTGCACAAACCCGGTATTCCCAGTAGGTGTTTTCATCTGCCGCATTATCGATCCATTCCCGTTGCCCGGCGCCGGCGCCGGCAGGAACCGTCGTCCAGAACGTCCAGGCGGCTGTCCCTTCTTCGCGGCGTTCGATCCGGAAACCGTCTTCATCATTGGAGTTATCCTGCCAGAGCACCACAATCTCGACTGGAGTGGAATATCGGGGCAGGGCCGAAAGTTGGGTCGGCGCATTGGGCTGGCCAGCGACATCGGCCAGGAATAGCCACATACATACGGCAAAACCGCAGGAGCGGAGCATAGTTGATTTTTGGGGTATCATGGCGATTATTCTTCTAGTTTTCAATGGTAAAAACGACAATCGATTCTCCGGTACGCAGGCTTAGCCCTGTATTGCTCACCGCATCAAAAACCGGGTCCCAGGTTGCCGGGTATTTTTCGGGTAGAACCAAAGAATTGATTTCATTTCCGGTGGAAGGGTTGAGGATCAGGAGTTTCCAGGTGTAGGGGCTTTTTCGCCTTCCTGCCTCTGGCTGGATCACAACCAGGAAAAGATACTTTCCGTCGGGAGACAGCGCCGCTCCGTGCGGCGAAACCATGGTGACTTTGCCGGCTTTTTTCCAGATCACCTCTCCCGATCCGGTTTCGATCATTCCATGGGAATCTGCTCCCTGAAAGAAAAGCCTTGTCTCATCGCCCAGCAATACGGCTCGTTGCACAATACCGAGCCCCCGGACAACCGACTGGCGGTTTCCGGACTGCCCGTAAATGTCCAGCTGATGCCCTTCGAGCCAGTCTTCGGCGTCGGTGGAGACGGCCACCACGCTGCTTCCCTGCCGGGCCGGATAGAGTTGGGCAATGCGCCGGCCCTGCTCCAGGCTGGTTTCCCAGGCTTTTTCACCTTCCGGAGAAAAAAGGCTGATGGAGGGCCTTTGATCTTGGGCTATAACAGGGCCGCCTACAGCGGTATACCCATCCGCCGAAAGGTTCACTGTGGCCTCTCCTCCGTAGTAATTGATCAGCCGGTTTTTTACCTTTCCATCCTTTGCAATCCAGTAAACATCCAGGCGCTGAGGTTCGTCCAGAAAGGTCAGGTCTCCGTATTGGATGATCGTGCTGCCATCGGCGGAAACCAGGGGCATGAGCCGGAAGGGCAGCCTTACCTGCTCCTGATCCGTAAAGGAAACGATAAAGGTGTCATTGGCTTGTAGGAGGTAACCGGTTTGCAGGGAAATGGCTTACAAAATTTTGCTCCCGGGGCTAACGCATTATGATACTGATAGTTACATTTGCCGAAGGCTTTCGACGAGCTTAACATATACTAAAAAAGGGACCCCTTTTCCCAATAAAACTGCTAAATTCGCTCTCAAACAACACCATATGCGTTTCCTTTTACTATTCAG
>JAGFJE010000640.1 GCA_024103175.1 Phaeodactylibacter sp. | reverse complement strand
CGAAGCGACTGACGGAGTAAAAGAAGGCGTTGAGCGCCCATTCTGGCCCAAATTCCGACTTCCGACTTTTTAACCGGCTGACCAGACGGTCCCACTTCCGACTTAAAATGGCTGCACGTCCAAAGTCCAGTAAAGGTAGCCCGCCCGAAAATGGCGATGCCTCCCCTTTCGGAGGAGGCATCGCCCACTTTTTCTGCCTGAAAAACTGTGCTCGGAATTAGTTCACCTCAGCCGGTTCTTCCTTCTCTTCCTTCACGATCGGGTTGCCGTTGCTCACCCACTCCTCGAATCCGTTGAGGTAGTTCTTGACGTTTTTGAACCCGTGCTTGGCAAGAATGGAATAGCCGATGGCGGCGCGGTCGCCGGTCTTACAGTGGACGACCACATTCCCGTTCTTATTGACCTTATCCAGGTTATTCTCCAGCGTGCCGACGAAGACGTGGTCGGCGCCTTTCAGGTGGCCGGACTTGTATTCGGCAGCGCCGCGCAGGTCGACGATCTGGGTATCTCCTTTTTTCATGAGTTCTTTCAGTTCGCTCAGGGAGATGATCTCTTCCGTATCCAGCTCATGGCCCAGCTCTTTCCAGACGCTTACATCCGGCACATAACCGTAGATGTTGTCCAGCCCGATGCGCATCAGCATGCGGGTGAGGATTTCGACCTCTTCCTCCGGCGCGATCAGGATAAAGGGCTCATCGTAGGAGACGAACCAGCCCATCCAGGTCGGGAAGGCGTTGTTGTTCTGGATGTTGAGCGTGCCGGGGATGTAGCCCGCGGCGAAGTCCCGCTTCTGGCGGGTGTCGATCACCTTGATGCCCTTAGCCATGGCGGCCTGGAACTCCTCTTTGGTGAGTTGCTTCGGCTGCGGCACTTCCGTGAGCAGGGGGCGCTCCACCTTGTTGAGCTTCTTCATCATCGCGAAGTACTTCGGCGGCTCCGGCTGGTCTTCCAGCAGGAATTTGACGAAGCCATCCTGGTCGTTCTCGAACTGCAGGGCCCAGTTGCGGATCTTTTCGTAGCCCACCGTCGTGCTGGGCACAGCACCCAGGGCCTTGCCACAGGCGGAACCGGCGCCGTGGCCCGGCCATACCTGCAGGTGTCCCGGCAGGTCGCGGAAGCGCTCTACGGAGCGGTACATTTCCTTGGCGCCGGCCACTTTGGTGTCTTTGATGCCGGCGGCTTCTTCCAGCAGGTCCGGGCGGCCGATGTCTCCCACGAAAACGAAGTCTCCGGTAAAGAACATCACCGGTTCGGAGGTTGCCGGGGTATCGGTCAGCAGGAAGCTGATGCTCTCCGGCGTGTGGCCCGGCGTATGCAGCACTTCAAACTTGAGGTTGCCGACGTAGAAAGTGCTGCCGTCTTTCAGCCCCACGTGCGGGAATTCGTATTCCCAGCCTTCTCCTCCTTCATCCGACAGGTAGAGCTTCGCCCCGGTCAGGGCCGCCAGCTCCCGCGAACCCGACAGGAAATCGGCGTGGATGTGCGTCTCCGCAATGTGGGTGATCTTCATATTTTGTTCTTCGGCGATCTTCAGGTAAGTGTCCACATCGCGCTTAGGGTCGATGACGATGGCTACACCTTCCTGCTGGCAGCCTACGAAGTAGCTCGCCTGGGCCAGTGTCTTATCATAAACGTGCTGAAAATACATATATCGTTGGTATTAAAATGACGGTAATTAAATTCTCGATGCAAAGATGCAGGTAATCCGGTGTTCTGACAGTGAATTACATCACAGAAGGAAAAAAGGGCCGGGGGCAGGCCGGGGGCGTGTACGGTGTACGGGCCGGGGGCAGGCCGGGGCGTGTACGGTGTACGGGCCGGGAGCAGGCCGGGGCGCGTACGGTGTACGGGCCGGGGGCAGGCCGGGGGGGTGTTCGGTGTAGGGGCCGGGGGGAGGGCCGGGCGCGTACGGTGTAGGGGCCGGGGGGCAGGCCGGGGGCGTGGCCGCTCGACTGATCCTGGACAGGCGGGGTCGCCGGCGCGGGACGGCACCGGGGCC
>JAGFJE010000619.1 GCA_024103175.1 Phaeodactylibacter sp. | reverse complement strand
CTGAACGCCATTCAAGGGCCGGAAGACATCGTCGCCACCGGCTGCTCCGTGCAGGCCAACGGCGGCGGCCAGGCCTTCGAGATCGGCCACGAGCTGATCCTCAACCCGGTGCGCAACATACAGTTCACCGACTGCGATGTGCTGGGCGTGCACGGCCAGGGCGGGGTGTTCGGCATCCACAACTGTGACGGGGCTGCTATCAGCAACGTCCGGTACGAGAACATCCGCGTAGACCATTACTACAACAAGCTGATCGATATGCGCATCATCAAGAGCCGCTGGTCGAAAGAAGAAAAAGTGGGCTTGGTGAAGGACGTTGTGCTGAAGGATATCCGGGTGCGCAACTCCATCTACAACCCGGGGTATTCCATTTCCCTTATCGGCGGCTACGATGCGGAGTACCAGGTCGAGAACGTCATCATCGAGGATTTTTACATCAACGGAAAAAAGATCACCCATGCGGATGAGCTGGACCTGTACGTCAAACAGGCGCGGAATGTCATTTTCAGGTAAACCCCCAGGTTTGAGAACCTTTTTCCAGGCCCTGTCGGATAGGTTCTTAAACCTGTTGAGAGAATGTTGTCTCCCCCCGGGGGGAGTACGAGGGGGGAGCTACGGCCAGGTGATAGCTCTTTTCCTGCTCTCCGTTCTTACATTGGCATGCCAGCCAACTGGCGGCGACACCCGCCCGCCCAACATCATCCTCATCCTGGCCGACGATATGGGCTATTCCGACCTCGGCTGCACCGGCGGCGAGATCCCTACGCCCCATCTCGACCGCCTGGCGGCCGGCGGCCTGCTCATGCCCAACTTCTACAATGCCGCCCGCTGCTGCCCCACCCGGGCGGCTCTGATGACGGGCCTGTACCCCCATCAGGCCGGCATGGGCGATATGGTGGAGGGGAGGCTGAGAAAGGATTCTACCTTTCTGCCCGCCTACCAGGGCTGGCTGAGCCAGAATGCCGTCACCATCGCCGAGGTACTACAACAGGCCGGCTACCAAACCTACCTCTCCGGCAAGTGGCACCTGGGCAACGACGAGCCCCACTGGCCCGACAACCGCGGCTTCGAGCGCACCTTCGCAATGATTCACGGGGCGGGCAACTACTTTAATGATGAGCCCTGGGCGAGCAAAGATCAGTTCCGGCGGCTGCATGTAGATGGGGAGGAATTCCAACCCGGAGAAGGCTTTTACATGACCGATGCCATTACGGACTTCGCCCTACGGTTTATGGAGGAAGGGGAACGAGAAAAGCCGTTCTTCCTGTACCTGTCCTACACCGCCCCGCACTGGCCATTGCATGCCCTTCCGGAGGATATTGAAAAATTCGAGGGGAGGTACACTCAGGGCTGGCACGTGCTGAGAAAAGAACGGTTCGAGCGGATGAAGGCGCTGGGCGTTATCCCGGAACATGCCGCCCTGGCCCCGGAATACGTCAACGTCGGCAACCCCATCCTGACCCCCGCCTGGGATACCCTCCCGGCGGAGTCCCGCGCAACCTGGGCCCGGCGCATGGCCGTCTACGCCGCCCAGGTGTATTCCATGGACCGGGCCATCGGGCGGGTGGTGGATTATCTGGAAGAACAAGGAGAACTGGACAACACCCTTATTCTCTTTCTGTCGGACAACGGCGCCACCCATGCAGCCATCTACCTGGCTACCTCTTTCATCGCCGACCGCAGCGGCCCCATCGGCTCCGCCCGGTCCTTCGATTCCTACGGCGCCCGGTGGGGCAATATGAGCAATACCCCCTACCCCCTTTTCAAGTTATACACTGCGGAAGGGGGCATCAAAACGCCCCTGATCGCCCATTATCCAAAAGGTATTGAGCCGAATACCGTCTCCGTCGCTTACGGCCATGTGATCGACCTCCTGCCCACCTGCCTGGAACTGGCGGGGGTAGAGTACCCTGAAACTTACAACGGACATCCCATACAACCCGCCGAGGGCATTAGCCTCGCGCCTGCTTTCCGCGGCGGCGCCCTGCCGGCCGGCCGGCCCCTTTTCTGGGAGCACCACGGCAACTACGCGGTAAGAAAGGGGAAATGGAAGCTGCTCAACGTAGTGGATGCCAAAGACGCCGGGGGCGATCGCCTCCAACTGTTCGGCCTGGACAGCGATCCTTCGGAAAGCCGGGATGTCAGCGCACAACATCCGGAAATGGTGCGGGAACTGCAGCGCCTTTACCAGGAGTGGGCCGCAAGGGTAGGGGTGGAGCCCTTCGACTCCCTCATCCTGGCCCGGCCCATTTAACCATCGTGCCGCGATCATCCTGATCGCGAGGCAGAAAGAAAAACTGGCAGGCCTTTGTGCCGCTCCTCCCGTTCTGCCTCCGCCCATAAGGGCCTTGGCAGGCAAAGGCCTGATCGCAAAGGCCCAAAAAACGCAAAAGAATGCTCTGCGATACTTATTTAAAAAAAGTAAAATGTTCTCCACTGCAGCCATGAAAATTCGAAAAACACTTTTGTCAGGCATCGTCCTCATACTAGCCTTCACCCAATGTACCCAAAACCAGGCGCCCCTTCCAGCTTCACCGGTTTCTCCCGAACCCCGCCGCTTCTTCGCCGGCGACAGCTTCTGGAACCAGCCCATCGGCGACAACCCGGAGATTGACCCCAACAGCGACAAGTGGATCAGCATGCTGGAACAAGAGCCCACCGGCGAACACTTCGGCACCGTATTCCGGAAGTGGACCATCCCGGTGTACGAGGTGGATGAGGTTACGGAGTACGTACACGTCAAAAAACACCGGCTGAGCGAGCAGGAATTGATCGAATGGATTGCCGGGAAGGACTACTACGGCCACGGCCCTGAATTCAACCCCGTGCCCATCCCCGAGGGCGCCCGGCCTGACCCGGAAAACGATTCCCACTTCGCGGTAGTCGACTGGAAGCGGATGGTGGCCTGGGATGCCTGGGGCCTGCAGCAACTGGAGGACGGCTCCTGGCAGTCCAAAACCGGCATGTTCTACCGGCTCGACGGGCCAGGCGTGTTCGATGGCGCTCAATTGGGCTATGTGGACGGAGAGAGCGTCCACTTCCACGGCCCCAGCCGGGCGGCGGGCGTTCCCGTGATCGCCGGGCTGGTACGGTATGACGAGGTGATGGCCGGAGAGATCCGCCACAAACTGTCCTGCGCCACCCGCTTTGCCGCCAAACAAACCTTCGTATATCCTGCATCATGGACGGATGGCTACGTGGAGGGCGGCATCCCGGAAGGGGCCGTCATTCAACTCAACCCTGTCCTGGACCTGAACCAGTTTAACCTGACACCTGAAGAAAAAGTTATTGCCCGCGCCCTGCAGGAATATGGCATGGTAATAGTTGACATCGCCCAGGGGCAGCCCCTCTATGTGGAAGGGCTCTGGGGCCATCCGGACAAAAGTTGGGACGGCAAACTGACGGAATGGGAGGATGACAGAGGCATCAACTCCATTCCTTTCAAACACTACCGGGTGCTGAAAGTCAAAGATCCGGCATACCGCGGCGATCTGCGCACCAGCCGGCCGGAATTCCGCCGGGAGTGGCTGCCCCACATGGATTTGGATGAAACTGACGCCAGGTATTAACGGCAAAAAACGGGGACAACCTGCCGGGTTTTAGAAGACTTGCGGTGCGGTCAACCCGGCAGTGTTTATCCAGGACGTACTTACATGAAAATAATTCAACACGGGATGAAAAAAATCATGTCATACAACCTCCTCCTTTCTCTTCTGGCCGGCCTCTGGAGCTGCTCCGCTCCTCCGGAGTTCCCGCCGCCCAACGTTCTCTTCATCGCTATCGATGACCTCAAGCCCATGCTGGGCGCCTATGGCGATACTGCCATCCTCACCCCCAATATGGACCGGCTGGCCGCTCGCGGTACTGTTTTCCTCAACAACCACTGCCAGCAGGCCGTCTGCGGCCCGGCCCGCGCCAGCCTGCTCACCGGCCTGTACCCCGACCAGATCCGGGCCTGGGGCTTCGAACGCCAGATCCGGGATGCGCCGTTCGAGGTGCTCACCCTGCCCCAGCACTTCAAAAACCAGGGCTATTACACGGTGGGCATCTCCAAGATATTTGACCACCGCAATGTGGATGCCTACCGCGACAGCCTCTCGTGGAGCGAGCCGGCCTTTCCGCTGACGGAGGAAGAACTGACGCCCCATTACGCGGAGGGGTACGGCCCGCTGATGGGCTATTTCTACCGGTCTGAGATGGTGAAGAACAAGCAGGATTCCCTGGTACAGGCGAACCCCGAAATTGCCGCCCGCCCCGAACCCTATCTCCACAAAGTCATCAAGCCGGCCACCGAATGCCTGGATGTGCCGGACGATGCCTATAAAGACGGCGTCTTCGCCAACCGGGCGGTGGACTACCTGAAGCAATTGTCAAAGCGGGATCAGCCCTTCTTCCTGGCTGTCGGCTTTGAGCGGCCGCACCTGCCGTACACAGCGCCTGAAAAATACTGGAATCTGTATGAACGGGATGAGATAGCGCTGGCGCCCTTTCAGGAGCACGCCCGGGACGATGTGGATTTCGCCTACACCAACTCCGGCTCCATCAAGTCCTATTCGGATGAGAGTGGCAACTTCATTTACAAAAAGCTGGGAAAAGGAGGGCGCCTGACGGAAGCTGAGCAGCGCAAGCTCTTGCACGGCTATATGGCTTCGGTGAGCTACATCGACGCCCAGGTGGGAAAGGTCCTGCAGGCCGTTGAGGGCCTGGGCCTGAAAGAGAACACCATCGTCGTCCTTTGGGGCGATCACGGCTATCACCTCTACGGCCACGGCATGTGGGGCAAGTCCACCAATTTCGAGCAGGGTACCCGCTCGCCTATGATCATCTCAGCTCCGGGAATAGCGCCGGGAAGGACTCCGGTGGCCACCGAATTCACAGATCTCTTTCCCACGCTTTGTGAACTGAGTGGCGTCGAAGTGCCGCCCCACCTCTCCGGGCAAACCCTTGTGGGCCTTATGAAGGGCAATGAGCAAAGCGTAAAAGGCTATGCCATCAGCCAGTTCCAGCGCGATGAAAAAATGGGCTACGCCATCCGCGACGGCCGCTACCGCTACGTCGAATGGGTGGCCGAGGGGCGCCA
Source organism: Phaeodactylibacter sp. (assembly GCA_024103175.1). Classification (GTDB taxonomy): domain Bacteria; phylum Bacteroidota; class Bacteroidia; order Chitinophagales; family Saprospiraceae; genus JACJXW01. The sequence goes on along the minus strand of JAGFJE010000619.1, from coordinate 33,731 downwards.
CGTGAACCCTGAAGCCAGGCTGGACGAAGTGGTAGCCACCCAGCTGTTCGACTACAAAACGGACCCGCTGGAAACTATAAACCTCGCCGGCCAGCCGGAATATGCGGAGGTGGAAAATGAGCTGAAGGAAAAGCTGGCGGCTTTCTGCCGGAAGCGGGTGCTGGAATGGCGGCCCTGAGGCGACGCCTTTAACCCCCTGCCCGACAAAAGGCGTCGCCTAGGGTGTTCAGTTAACACGGAATTTTCATGTTGTAATTTCCATTGTTTTGGGCACACCACAGAGGGCATTCATCAAATGGCCGCTTAGATACCTGCTTATCGTCGAGGTGACATCTTTTTGCCCTGCCACCGGCAATTAAGCCTATTCCGAGGATTGAAGGGCAAAAAGAGCCTGTCCCGATTTTGTCGGGATGTCATCTCGTTACTCAGCCACCCCCGCCAGAAGACATCCCGAAAATATCGGGACAGGCTCTTTCGCCTTTAGGCTATAGTGGTATAGGCTAAAGTCCAGTGTCAGCGAAAGATGTCACCTGGAGCATAGCTAAACACATACTTCAACACTTTGAAACCCTTTAACCCCCAGCGTGTGGAGGAAATCTGTCGCGCAAATATTTCCAAATCGGCGGCTAATCCCGTTACTTTGGATTGCTTTTTTTAAAGTAGGGTGTTTCATCTTGTTTGTGTTTTGCGGCTACAAAGGTGGAACACTCTTTTTTTACTGCTCAGGCATTCAATGGAGGAAGCAACATAATGAAGGCTATGTTTACTGCTCTGTTAAGGCTGGTGCGTTTTCCCAATCTGCTAATCGTGGCGCTTACGCAGTGCCTGCTGTATTACATCCTGTTGTTGCCTGCGTTTCGGCAATACGGCCTGGCGCCCGCACTCGACGGGCCGCACTTCGGCCTGCTGGTTGCCGTCACGGTGCTCATTACCGCCGGTGGGTACGTGATCAACGATATCGTGGATTTCCGGATCGACCTCATCAACCGGCCGGAAAAGGTGGTGGTCAACCGGCAGATACGGGTGCAATCGGCTTACTGGCTGTATTTTTGTTTCAACCTCATGGGCTTCCTGATCGCTCTTTATCTTTCCTTTCATGTCGAGTGCATCCCGTTGGCCAACCTGTTTCCGTTGGCGGTGGCCTTGTTGTTCTTCTATTCCACTTATCTGAAGCGCCTGGCTATACTGGGCAACCTGCTTGTTGCCTTTTTCTGCGCCGGGGTTGCCGGTATCGTCTGGTTTGCCGAGCGCGAAAGCTTTCGGGAGCTGATGGAACAGGCGCCCGCCCTGGCGGGGCGCATTGGGGGCATCATCAGCTGGTACATGGCCTTTGCTTTCCTGTCCACCATGTTTCGGGAGGTCATAAAAGATATGGAGGATGTGCAGGGGGATGTGAGCGCCGATTGCCGGACCCTGCCGGTGCGCTGGGGGATGAGGGCGGCTAAAGGAGTGGCCGCTTCCTTTGGCGTGGGGCTGGCCGTTTTTCTCATCCATCTGGCCTTAAGCCAGCCTATGCTCTTTACCGAGCTGAGCCTGGTATTCCTGATCTTTAGCGTCCTGGCGCCGCTCCTCCTGGCGTTGATCTGGATATTCGGCGCCCGGGAAAAGGAACACTACCACCGGCTCAGCCAGGCCGCCAAGGTGATCATGCTGGGAGGGCTGGCCATGCTTTTTTTCCTGGCCGTGCAGTAAGGCTTTTTCGGTTTACTCCAGCGCCATCCTGGCTGCCGCCAGCTCTCCCATGGCGTGCTGGTCGCCGGCGCGGCGGGCGGCTTCGATGCCCTTTTCATAGGTTTGAAGGGCCAGGCCCTCTTCTCCCATCTGTTCGTAGAGCTTGCCCAGGTGGTAATAGGCGCCGACATACCCGGGGTCGTGTTCTTCCAGGTGGAGGTAGTAACGCAGAGCCGTCTCGGGGTCCTCCAGCTTTTCGTATTCCTTGGCCAGGGCAAAAAGCAGAAAGGAGTCGCGGGGGCTTTCTTTCAGCAGGGCTTTCAGCTGTTCGAGGCGCTTGGTTGACATCGGTCCTTTTTGCCTAAAGGTACGATCAAATAGTAAAAGAGGCTGCATTTTGGGGGATCATATCCTTTAAAAAACTACGCCCTTAAAACTCAGCGAATTTTCGCTGGGGGCGTTTTCTTTTGTCGGTTTTTTGAGTATCTTTGCGATGCCTGAAATACATGCCAAATATAATATGGCAACGCCGGCAAACCTGCGATGGCAGTTGCCGGTAAGCCCTGAACAGATACAAAAATTCGACTGCCAATGAAATTACTTGTCTGTGTCAGCAAGACACCCGAAACTACCGCCAAAATTGCTTTCACCAACGACAATACCGAATTCGATTCCTCGGGGGTTCAGTACATCATGAACCCCTACGACGAGTGGTATGCCCTGGTGCGCGCCCTGGAGCTGAAGGAAGCCCAGGGGGGAAGCGTCACGATCATCCATGTGGGCCCGGCGGCCAATGATACCATCATTCGCAAAGGCCTGGCCATCGGCGCCGACGAGGCGGTGCGGATCGACGCCGAGCCCCCAAGCGCTCTCTATGTGGCCCGGCAGGTCGCTGAATACGCCAAAAATGAGAATTTCGACATTGTTTTCCTCGGAAAGGAAAGCATCGATTACAACGGCTCGGAAGTGGGCCCCATGCTGGCGGAAATGCTCGGCCTGCCCTTTGTGTCCCACGCCACCAGGCTGGAAATGGAGGGCAATAAAGCCATGATCGTAGCCGATATCGACGGGGGAGACGCGCAACTGGAGGTGGAAACGCCATTCGTGATCAGTGCCGCCAAAGGGCTGGCAGAACAGCGCATCCCCAATATGCGGGGCATCATGATGGCCAAGCGCAAGCCGCTCAAGGTGGTGGAACCGGTTGAAGCCGAAGGCCTTGCCGTAGCCGTGCGCTTCGAGCTGCCTCCGGAAAAAGGCGATGTGAAACTCATCGACCCGGAAAATATGGATGAACTGGTCCGCCTGCTGCACGAGGAGGCGAAGGTGATCTAAAACGGAATTCGCCCTTCGGATTTCGGTATTCGCGAATTTCACTGACAAAAAGCCCGAATTCCGAACCGCGTATACCGAATCCCGTAACCATTTCCCGACCATAAAAAGCACATTATAAAATGGTATTGATCTTAGCAGAAACGCAAAAAGGAAAATTCAAAAAGGCGGCATTTGAAACGGCCACCTACGGAAATAAAACCGCTCAGGCCCTGGGCACGGAATGTGCCGCCCTGGTACTGGGCGCCGCTTCCGGACTGGAAGAGCTGGGTAAATACGGCGCTTCCAAAGTATACCACGTACCGGATGCGGCCCTTGACAACTTTGACAGCCAGGTATATGCGGCTGTGATCAGCGAGGTTGCCGGAAAAGTCGGAGCCAATGTGGTTATCTTCAGCCATTCCGCCCTGGGCAAGGCTACCGCCGGCCGCGTGGCCGTGCGGATGAACGCCGGCTCAGTGACCGGCGTCAATTCGGCGCCCCTTGTAGAAGGGGGCGCTTTCCGCGTGCGCAAGGGCGTCTTCTCCGGCAAGGCCTTTGCGGAATATGAGTTGAAGTCCGACGCCAAGGTGCTCACGCTGATGGGCAACTCCATACAGCCGGAAGCCGGCGGTGAACCGGCCGCGGTGGAAGAGATCTCCGTCCAGATCCCGGAAGCAAAAGTAACCGTTAAGAAACTGGAGCGCGTGGAAGGCGTTACGCCGCTGCCGGAAGCAGAACTGGTCGTCTCCGCCGGCCGCGGTATGAAAGGCCCGGATAACTGGGGCATCGTCGAGGAACTGGCCGACGTCATGGGCGCCACCACCGCCTGCTCCCGCCCGGTAGCCGATACCGGCTGGCGCCCTCACCATGAACACGTAGGGCAAACGGGTATCGCTATCCGCCCCAACCTGTATATAGCTATTGGCATCAGTGGCGCCATACAGCACCTGGCCGGCGTAAACAACTCCAAAACCATCGTCGTCATCAACAAGGACCCGGAGGCGCCTTTCTTTAAAGCAGCGGACTATGGCGTGGTCGGCGACCTCTTCGATGTGGTGCCCCGCCTGACGGAAGCCATGAAGAAGTTCAAAGCCGAGCAATAAACAGTTTGCTGATTCAATAAATAATCGTACCTTTGCGCCCGCTGTAACTGATTTTCGTAATCATCAACGGTTTTTAATCATGTCAGAATACTTAACAAAAGAGAAAAAAGCGGAGATCTTCAAGCAATACGGTGGGGCTGAAAAGAACACAGGTTCCACTGAGGCGCAGGTCGCTTTATTTACTTTTCGCATCCAAAAGATGTCTGAGCACCTGAAGGAGAACCCGAAGGACCATTCCTGCCGCCGGGCGCTGTTGTCCATGGTAGGTAAGCGCAAGCGGCTACTGGGTTACCTGCAGAAAACAGACCTGGAAAAATACCGCGAGCTCATCGAAAAGCTCGGTATCCGTAAGTAAACCAAGAACCAACAAGGGCCATCCTCAATATTCGGGATGGCCCTTGCCATTTTATGCAACTCCCCCTTTTGCCTGCCGGGCGCCAGTTTTTTGAAGGTATTTTCAGGTGTAACTGGCAATATGACAATTTTTGATTATCTTCGCACCTGAAAAAAAAGGTTTAAAACAAGTAAAAGCAACTGAAAAGAAAAGGAGTACTCCGAACAAAGATCAAAGTGGAATAAGCTGATCTGAATTTCAGTTAGGCAAGCACATTACCCGCAATCAGATACTCCTCGCCTCACGCCGGCCCGGCCTCCCCCTGATATCTTCGATTCAGAAACGCAAAAAAACATGAAGGGAGCTTTCGCCGGTAGTGTCTTAACAGGTTTTTATCACAATGCTAAATTACATTCTTAGAAATGGGACAACAGACTCCGATTACAACGTCCTTTGACTTACCCGATGGTAGAACAGTTACCATAGAGACGGGCAAGCTGGCCACCCAGGCCGATGGCTCCGTCGTCGTGCGCATGGGTAAGACCATGCTTTTTGCTTCCGTAGTTTCTGCAAAGGAAGCCAAAGAGGGCCAATCATTTTTCCCGCTATCCGTCGATTACCAGGAAAAATTCGCCGCCGCCGGCCGCATCCCCGGCAATTTCTTCAGGAGAGAGGCCAAGCTCTCTGATTATGAAGTGCTGATCTGCCGCCTGGTAGACCGGGCCATCCGCCCCCTCTTCCCCGACGGCTATATGAACGAAACCCAGGTGATCATCAACCTCATCTCCGGTGATGCAGATGTGCCGCCGGACGCCTTTGCCGCCCTGGCCACCTCCGCCGCCCTGGCCGTATCCGATATTCCCTTTGGCGGCCCGATCTCGGAAGTGCGCGTGGCGCTGATCGACGGAGAATTTGTGGTCAACCCCAATAAGTCCGCTCTGGAAGATGCCGAGCTGGACATCATAGTCGCCGCTACCCTCGACAATGTCATGATGGTGGAAGGGGAAGGCAAAGAGTGCTCGGAAAAAGACCTGGTCAAAGCCATACAGGTGGGGCACGAAGCCATCAAGGTGCAGTGTAAAGCCCAGCTCGAACTCGCGCAGAAGGTCGGGGAAAAAGCCCTGAAAAAACGCGAAGTTGAAGCCGTGGAAGAGGACGAAGCGCTCAAAAAAGAAGTCGAGGCCTTCGCCAAAGGCAAGATCTATGAAGTGGCCAAAGGCTTCCTGGACAAGCAAGCCCGCAAGGACCGCTTTACGGAGATAAAGGACAGCCTGATCGAATCCTATACCGAGCAGAAAGGAGAGGAGTGGATGGAAGAACACGGTAAGATGCTGGAAGAGTACTTCGGCGACCTCAAAAAGGAGGTGATCCGCAATATGGTGCTCAATGAAAAGGTGCGCCTGGATGGGCGTAAACTCGATGAGATCCGGGACATCTGGTGTGAAGTGGACTACCTGCCCTCTACCCACGGCTCGGCGGTTTTTACCCGCGGAGAAACCCAGTCGCTCACTTCCCTGACCCTGGGCACCAAACAGGATGAAATGATGATCGATAACGCCCTCGGGCAATACTTCGACGATTTCATCCTTCACTATAATTTCCCGGCTTTCTCGGTCGGCGAAATCAAGCCGCAGCGCGGCCCGGGGCGCCGTGAAGTGGGGCACGCCAACCTGGCCGCCCGTTCGCTCCGGCAGGTCATGCCAAAAGAGTCGCCTTATACCATCCGCATCGTTTCCGATATCCTGGAATCCAACGGTTCTTCTTCCATGGCCACCGTATGCGCCGGCTCTCTGGCGCTGATGGATGCAGGCATACAGATCTCCTCACCGGTATCCGGTATCGCCATGGGCATGATATCCGATGGCAAGAATACCGTCATCCTTTCCGATATTCTCGGCGATGAAGATGCTTTGGGAGACATGGACTTCAAGCTCACCGGCACCGAGAACGGCATCACCGCTTGCCAGATGGACATCAAGATCGATGGCCTGCCCTACGAAATGCTGGAACAGGCCCTGGAACAGGCCCGTAAAGGACGGCTCCATATCCTGAATGAGATGAAGAAAGTGCTCGCCGAGCCGCGCCCGGAACTCAAACCGCACGCGCCGCGCATCGTCGAACTCATCATCGACAAGAGCTTCATCGGCGCCGTGATCGGCCCGGGTGGTAAGGTGATCCAGGAAATACAAAGCGAGACGGGCACCATCATCAACATTGAAGAGGTGGGAGACACCGGCGTCGTCAATATCGCCGCCAGCGACCAGTCCTCCATCGAGGCGGCCCTGGAACGCATCCGCCGCATTACCTTTACGCCTTCCGTCGGGGATATCTACGACGCTAAGGTCAAGTCGGTCATGCCCTACGGTGTGTTCGTTGACTTCATGGGTAAAAGCGGCCTGCTGCACGTTTCCGAGATCTCCCACTCCCGCATCGAACGCGTCGAAGACTTCTTCAAGGAAGGAGACGAGGTGCGCGTCCAGTTGATCGGCGTGGATAAAAAGACCGGCAAACTGCGCCTGTCCCGTAAATCCCTGCTGCCCAAGCCGCAACGCAACGGAAAAGGCGAGGAAGACGGCGACGGAAGAGAAAGAGGTGATGGAGACCGGGAGGGCCGTGGAGGCCGCCGCGGTGGGCGCCGCGATGACCGGAGAAGAGATTAAAGATGAATCATTGTTTCATTGCCGGATGGCGCCATTACCGGAGAGGTTCATGAAGCCAATAGGGCTACCCGTCTAAGGCTGGACAGAAAGCCATGGGGCGTGTACGATGTATGAACCAAAGGCTGCCCTCGGACATGTACGATGTACGAGGCTGTCCAACCTTAGAATGGTAGCCGCCAATAGCAATGAAACCCTGAAATATAGGACAATATAAAAACCTGGCTGCTTTCAAGCCGGGTTTTTTTATGGCTGCCCGGGGAAAATCATTTTTATAGTAAAGTGCTGAGCAGGAACTTTTAGTATGGGATAGTTGTATTTAAAGTGAAATTGTTCCCCATAGTCCTTTTTCGTGAAAAAGTCAAGTATTATTTTTAGAGGGCAACTTTTTCGATTTTAAAGCGTATCTTAACAGAACAACACGGTTGGTCCCTAAACTACCCTGAGTATGCGTCAACTAAAGATTACTAACAAAATCACGGCCAGAGAAAGCCTTGCTCTGGACAAGTACCTCAACGATATCGGCAAAATTCCGATGTTGACCCCGGAAGAGGAGGCGTCACTTGCCAAGCGTATCCGCGAGGGCGACCAGGAGGCGCTCGACAAGCTTACCAAGTCCAACTTGCGTTTTGTCGTCTCTGTTGCCAAGCAATACCAAAACCAGGGTTTATCGCTGAGCGACCTGATCAACGAAGGTAATGTAGGCCTGATGAAGGCCGCCCGCCGGTTCGATGAGACCAAGGGTTTCAAATTCATTTCCTATGCCGTCTGGTGGATCCGGCAGTCTATCCTGCAGGCTATCGTAGAATACTCCCGCATCGTCCGCTTACCACTCAATAAAGTAGGTTCGTATAACAAGGTGAATGAAGCCTTCCTGTCTTTCGTTCAGGAGTTCGAAAGAGAGCCAACCCATGAGGAACTGGCCGAATTGCTGGATATGACGCCGAAGGAAGTGGCCAATATGCTGAAAGGCAATGGCCGCCATGTGTCGGTAGACGCCCCGCTCAGTGGGGAAGACGGCGATTCCACCATGCTGGATGTCATCTCCAGCGACGAAGGCATGAGCCCCGACGGAAGCCTCATGGAACAATCCCTGAAGGAGGAAGTACAACAAGGCCTTTCCATACTGTCTCCCCGGGAAGTCGAAGTCCTGTCTTCCTATTACGGCCTGAACGGCCAAAAATCCCTGACACTTGAAGAAATTGGCGAGCTGTACGGCCTGACGCGGGAGCGCGTGCGGCAGATCAAAGAGCGCGCCATCCGCCGCCTGCGGAAATCCTACAACCGCAACGCCCTGAAATCATACCTCGGCTAGAAGACGGGGTATCAGATAAAAAAAAAGCTTCCACCTCTCCCGCATGGGGAGGTGGATTTTTTTTCGAACGGCTACGTTGCTCAACCCATTTGTTCACCTCACAACCGAGCCAATGAAGGTAGAATGGATCGTATTCGCCTTACTGGCAGCCCTGTTTTTGGGAGCGGGCTGCCGGGAGAAGCCTTCCGGAGAGGGTGCCGCCGGAGAAAGGGGGGAACTTCTTTCGGAAGGCTGGCTGGAGGTCAAACGGGCCGGGTTTCAGCTGCGCGAAGAGCCGGGCCCTGAAGGAAGGGCTATTCGCGGCCTGCAGCCCGGCGGCCGGGCCAGAAGCCTGGGCGAGCAGAGCGCTTTCACCACGCGCCTCGAACTGGGAGGCAGAGCATATGAAGAACCCTGGTTGCTGGTGCAGATGGAAGACGGGACGGAGGGCTGGGTTTATACCCTTGCCTTTCTCGATTCCCTGTATTCCGGGCTTCCGCCCGAGGTGCGCCTGCGTTCCCTGTTCGGAGCGCCCCTGGCCGAACGGCTGGCCCTTTATCGGGAGGCTTTCCGGCAGGCCCATACCGCGGAAGCGGTGGCGCAGGTGATGAGTATGGGCCGCAACCTGCGGGATTCCCTGGTGGAGGTGCTGGCGCTGAGAGCACTCGAAAGCAATGGCCGGGAAAACCTCTTCTGGTTGAAAGAAGCCATTCCTGCCATGACGCCCTATCTGACGGAAGATGGGCGTACTTTTTTCCTGTTTATGGATTACCGGCCTTTCCTGCCCCTTGCCCGTACATCCGAAGGAGCGGCGGATGATGCTTTCCTGGAACTCTGCCTGATGGCATTTCCCGAAGACAGCATAGAGCATTTTTATCCGGCATGGGTGTTCCAGGCCGGCGAAAAACAGGCCCATAGCCTGCTGGGAAGGGGGCGGCATTTCCGCATCCTGGAAAAATTAGATAAATTGCTGGTTCATAAGGATCTGTTCGGGGAAGAGATCGGCCGATTCCGGCAGCAACTGCTCAACGATATTACGGGTGCGGATGTTACCTATTGGGAATCAAAAGAAAAAGCCTCCGCAGAACTCGACAGCATCCTGAATGCCGGGTTCGAAGTGCTTGGGGCGGAGGGCCGGGAAGCCCTGGAGGCACGGCGCCGACAATTTGAGGAGCCCGAAAAATACGGTATTCGATTCAGTTACCGGACGGGGATTTATGAATGATACCTTTTCGAAAAAACAGAAGAACCACAGAACATGGCATTATTTGCATTATTCACTTTACTGCTGGCAGCAGTCGGCGTTTTCCTTCTGGTGCGCATTTTCTCCAGCTTCGCCCCAGGCAACCGCAAGTTGCAGCAAGACCTGGACCAAATGAAGGAAGACATGGACAAATGGGCGGGCGATCTCGTACCGCTTACCCGGGAAGAGGTGGAGCTTTTTTCCTTCAACCAGGAAAAACACATCATGCGCAAGGGATTTGGCAAAAAAGCTAAAGGGATCTTCACTTCTATATACCACGAACCGGTGATGGCCTATAGTTATAAGGAATACATGGGGCCGGGCAAGAATGCCCTGCTTTACGTGCGCACCGGCGGACAGGAGTTTGTCTACCGCATTAGCAAAAAAGGCATCGAGGTACTCATCGACCGCGAAAAAGTGGGAACGCTCAAAGAAGATGGTATCCTGTACAACAAGCAGGGGGGGCGAATGCTGGCACAGATTAACCGGGATGCCGGTGAATTCCTCCCCGTGCTGATCAGCGGCCGGGAAGTGGCCAATGTGGCCCGGCTGAAGAAAAACGAGAGCGCCAAACTAGGCCAGCGGGCTTTTGAGTTTGTCAGAAAAGATATGAGTAAAGAAGAAAAGGATGTTTTCCTGTCCCTGGCAGTCCTGGAAGTGATCGAACAATCCATAAATCGGTAGCGCCTGTTTGGAAAGCCCGATGAGTTGGGTATCTTTGCCTTTACGCCCAGCCAGAAAACCTTTTCCCGGCTCAGTTGTTTAGGATAAAATTTATTGTGACAAGCATCAGGCTACAAATATTGTGTCATGAATCTTCTGAAAAAAGCAAACCTTATCATCTACCGCTTCCGGGAGAAAGGCCTGGAGGTTTTCCTGGTCAATTCTGATGAAGAAGGAAAAAACTGGGAGATCCCTCAGGGCGAATTCAACGGCCAGCGCTCTTTATCCCTGCGCAATGAGGACCGCCTCATAGAGCTGGACCCCGTAAAACAGGAAAGCGGAGATACCGAAGAGGCCTGGGCCGTGGAAGGAGACTGGCATGAGATCCCATCCCTCAAAGGCATGCTTTACGAAGATGCCAAACAGGTGACCGATGCCCTGAATGAAATGGAAAAAGGCACTTTCTTTGTCCTTAAGGAGGCCTTTAAAAAGGTGCTCCCCCATCAATATGAATTCCTGAAAGAACTCAAGGATATCCTGGTAGACAGAAACTCCATCCGCGACCTCTGACCGGAAGGGCTACTTTCTCAAGTGGCTCGTTACGTTAAAAGCCCGGGCGGTTGATCAGGGAGTCCTGGTGCTCAAAGTAAAGGCTTTCACAGAAAGCCAGGTAATCTTTTACGGCTATCCTTGCCTTCTCCACTGTTGCCTGAAACTGCCGGGCTTCCGCTTCATTCCGCTCCAGGCGGCCCAGAGAGTCTTGCAGCTCATTGCTGAGAAAATCCAGGGTGAGGCGCTGTTTTTCGGCTGCCAGCCGGCAGCGCTCCGGGATGGGAGCATGGATATTTGCCTTGGCGTACCCATAATACCGGGGCGCCTGTTCCATCTGCATTTTTATGGCCTTGAGGCGCCGGGCAAGGGGCGCCTGCTTTGCCGCCAGCACCTGCTTGAGGGCGCCGCCCAGGTTGTAAGTGGAGGGGTCATGCCGGTATTGCTGTATCCGGGCTGCCGCTTCCTCCATGGCCCTGCTCAGCGCCTGCCTTTCTTCTTCCGGCAGGCCGGGGGCGCTCAGCTCTTGCCGGCAGCTTCGGTAAAAACTGTCCCAGCGGGCCAACTCCTCCGGGCTAATGGCCAGCAGGGAGTCTAACGGGCGGCGCTGAGAAAAAAGAAGCTGCCGCTCTGCACCGAATTCTTCCTGCCGGCCGGGCGGGCCCCCGCCGTTACCACAGCTGGAAAGCAGAAACAAGGGGATAATAAACCAGGGGGCCGATCTCATGATAATGCAGCTTGAATAAAAAAAACGGAGCAGGATACCAGGCAGGGGTCATTCTACTACTGCACCGGCGGAGAGGGCCAGTTCCAGCGCGTATTTCAGCTGTTCGGCCCGGTTCATGTGGGTATTGTCTATTTCTATAGCGTCGGCGGCTTTGCGCAGGGGGCTGTCTTCCCGGGTGGAGTCGATGTGGTCCCGGTGGTTCAGGTTTTGCCGCACTTCTTCCAGGCTGGTTGTTATGCCCTTGCTTTTCAGTTCCTCAAACCGCCGCTGCGCCCGTTTTTCCGGGGCGGCGGTGAGGAATATCTTCAGCTCGGCGTCCGGAAACACGACGGTGCCTATATCCCGGCCATCCATGACGATGCCCTTGTTTCGGCCCATGGCCTGTTGCTGGCGCACCATGGCGCGGCGTACCGCCGGAATGGCAGACACCTGGCTGACATAATTTGACACTTCCATCCGGCGTATCTCCCCCTCTACATCCTCACCGTTGAGGATCGTCCGGTTCTCGGCATTAAACCGGATGTTGATGTTGTCGAGCGCCTGCCGGGCCTGCTCTTCATCATCCAACCCGATATGGTGGCGGAGAAAATACAGCGTGACGGCCCGGTACATCGCGCCTGAGTCGATGTAGGTGTACCCCAGGCGGGCGGCCAGCCCTTTGGCCAGGGTGCTTTTCCCGCAGGAAGAGCGCCCGTCGATAGCAATGATTATCTTATCCAATGGTCTTCGTTTTCAGTTCCAAATATAGGAGGATGGGCTGGTTTTGCCAATTTCCGTGAGGCACAAGCGCTTATTTAAAATAGGACAATATGCGGCTCCACAATTTTTCATAAGGGATGGGCTCCAGCTCGTATGACAGCCCGCGGTAAAAGAAGGGGCGTTCGCGGAGAGCGGAATGGTATTTTTCGGTGTTGGACAGCTCTTCCAACTGAAAACCGGCCTTGTTGAGCTGTTGCAGCAGGCGGATGAACTGAACAGGGCGGTGGTACTCTTCCTTTCTGAGTTGCCGGTTGGCGTACTTTTTCAGGCGGTCGATGCGTTCCGGCACTGCGCTGATGGTCCCGCGCTCCAGCAGAAAAAGGGCCTGAAGGATGATCAGCAGCACAGAGAACATGCGTTGCCCTTTGGGGTAGAGGGCCGGTTGGTTGATAACCCTGCTGGCCCGGAAACCTTTCTGGGGCTGCATTTGAAGAACCTTATTGGTTTTCCCTTCACTCTCGATGATGTAGTTTACATAGCCTTCAAATATGTGCCATTTCTCCTGGACGAGCTGGTCCAGCTTTTTGAATTTGGAATGGCCGGCGGCCCGGTTAAAAATGGCGATGGCATTGATATAGTTTTCGGTGTGCATGGCCAGCAGGAAGTAGTATTCCATGAATGTGTACCAGGCCTCAGTGCCCTCGGGGAAATTGTTCAGGCACTTTTCCGCATTGATGCGGCCGTCGCGGTAATTGAGGAGGTGCAGGTAAGCCGACATTTTCTTTGTCTGGAAGGTAATGAGTTTGCTTTCCTGCTCGAAAACAGGGTTCTGAGTGATGTATTTTTCGGCCTGCTCGCATACCTCCAGCATGGCGTCGAAATCCTGTTGTATTTCAAACCGGTATACCCAGACGAGGTACATGTTGTAGAAGATAACCGGAGAGTCGAACTGTTCGGAAAGGCTTACCAGCGTTTCGCAGTAGGATTGCATTTTCTTGTTTAACTCCTGGTATTTTCCCGGCGGCTGGTTGTAATTCAGGATCACGCGCTGGTAAAGTTCTTCGGAGCGGATCTCCGCATCCAGGATCTGCCCGTATTGCCTGATGTGGCCGCCATACTCTTCAAAGGAGCGCTCATCGCCGCTTTCGGCGGCATGCGCTCTGAGGATGCGGGAACAATTGACGATGAGGTCGGCAAACTGGAACTTGAGGGCCGTGGTGAGCAACTGCCGGGCCAGCTGGGCGGCGGTATGGGGCGCATCGTACCATACCAGCGTTTTCACCAGCGTCCAGTCTTTATTGCAGGAATAGTAGGCCCGGTCGTAATTGGAGGCCGATGGAATATTGACATCGAGGAAAAACAGCGTGTTGAGCAGGCGCTTGCGGAAACGGGATTTGAGCTGCCGGTACTTTGGGTCGGAGGGGCTGCATCCGTAAAGTTGTTGAGCGGCATCGCGGTCCGTTTTGAACTCTTCGGCCTGCAGGGCCTCATAGAACTCGTTGAACTTGCTGTTCTTATGCCTCAACGAATGATCGTCGAAGATCTCGATCTTCCGTACTTTTCTCTTATTGACGATCCGGGATATCTCGATCAGGTGTTTCATCGGTTCCTGTTTTCAGCCATTTGTGACAGTGTAAAAGTCACATTTTTTTCCGGCTTTCCCAACAGAACCTCTAAAAAGAAAGAGTTCTGCCGGAGGGGTAAGCCCGGCAGAACTCTTGCGGTGAGGTTGGTTGCCCGCAACTTGCTGCTGCATATCGGCGCCGGCAGAAAGGGCGGGCGTTATTCGTCCATGCCTTGATTTCGTATGCGGCCTGGCGTGCGGTCAGTACTCATCCTCATTAAAGAGGAAGTCGTCTTTTCGGGGATAATCGGGCCAGATGTCCTCTATCCCCTCATACATTTCGCCTTCATCCTCCATCTGCTGGAGGTTTTCGATCACTTCCAGGGGCGCCCCGGAGCGGATCGCATAATCGATCAGTTCATCGCGTGTTGCGGGCCAGGGGGCGTCTTCCAGATGGTAGGCAAGTTCTAATGTCCAATACATATTAGTAGCTGATTAAATGTCCGTGTTAGTTAAATGGCTTTCGGGAAAGCCGCTTGTCGAAATTCAGGTGATCCGGTATCCCGAAAGAAGAACAATGCTTTATGAAAGTATGATTTTTCATAAAGCATTGCAATTTTTCCGAAAAATGGCCGCAATCATCTAATATTTTGTTAATTGCTGACTTTATAAAAAAGTTCTGCGTTGGCTCAAAATAATTGCGGAATTATTTTTCGGCAAATGAAAAAAAACCTGTGCTATTATCCAAACATTATGTCTTAATTTTTTCTGCAATCTTTTTTTGTTGTTGGCACGGGCGCCAATTTACTTCTTGCCTCGATTTAAGTTGCTGTTTATCAGCTATTTATATTCTTTTATGACCTCGAATGGGGCGTCTTCGTATCCCTCCGGAATTTCGCCGACTACCGCTGAGTTCACCGGCCCGGTAGGGTCGCAGATGTAATAAGCTTTGCTTTTATAACGAACGAACCCACCCTTTGTTTGAGGCAGGGCGACTCCTACCGTGAGGTGGTCCGGATAGGCCAGTATGATCATTGGCAGGCCCAGCAATTCCCGTGCCAGCTGTACAAAAAGGGCAGACCGGTCTTCGCAATCGGAGTAAGGATAGAGGAAGACTTCTTCGGCAACCATGGGTTTGCTGTATCCGAAATACTCTTTATCTTCTTTGTAAGCAAAGGAAGAGCGAGTGAACGCGGCTAGAAGTTCGGCAATTTCCCACTCGCTTTTACCGGCCGCCAGGCGGCGCAGCGGCGGCAATAGCGAAGCGGAAAGGATAGGGGACAGGGGGACGTCGAGATAGTGGGATTCATCGATCAGGGGGTATTCGGCCATGTAATCCCGGATGGTTTGGTCTGCTATGGCCTCCAGGTTCTGCCACTGGCCGCGGTACAGAAAGCGTATTTTTACCGGGGTTTCCTTGGGGCGCAGCAGCGGCAGTTCATCGAGGGTAAAAGAAAAGGCATTGCCTTGAGGGTTGGGCCGGAAATTGAGCAGGTACAGGGCCCGTTGCTTGCCTCCTCCCGTCCGGATATTGGTCAGGTTGACAAACTGCCGGCCCTGGTCTTCAATTACCGGTGCTTCGAAGACGGGGTCCTGGGAATAAACGTACACGAAGGTTTTCTCACCCAGATAGGCCAGGCGGGTATCGTAACCGGCCTGGGAGAGCAAGAACCAGCAGGCGAGTTCTTTCTCTACGTTGGTACGGCCGGCATACAGCTGGCCTACGGTGGTGCGCATCAGGCGGTAATACAGCCAGTCATTGAGATGCAATGCCTTCCGCACCTGGCTCAGGCTGCGCAGTAATGGAGCATAATCCGTTTTGGACAGGGTGTGGAAGTGTTGGGAAAGGGCCCGGTCATTGATGTCGGGTTTGCCGGGCGCCAGAAAACCGGGAGCGTAGGTTATCTTTACCGATTCGGAATAAAAAGGTACTACGAGTTCCCGGTAATCCTGGGCGGCAGCTGGCCGCCGGGCCAGAAGCAGTATATTCATTACGGTCAGGAAAAAGAAAAGGCGGTGCATAAATACCGGCATTGATGAACGAGAAAAGCGTATCCGTTTTTAAATGATACGCTTTTCCGGCGGGTTTAATGATGAAACGGATGGCAACATCAGATGATCAACATGGCATCGCCGTAGCTAAAGAACCGATATCCTTCTTTCACGGCCTGGTTGTAGGCTTCCATCACGAGGTCGTAACCACCAAAAGCGCACACCATGATCAGCAAGCTGGACTTGGGGAGGTGAAAGTTGGTGACCATCGCATCGGCAATGTGAAAATCATAGGGGGGGTAAATGAACAAGTTGGTCCATCCCCGGGCCGGTTTGAGCATGCCCTCGGCAGAGACGGCAGATTCAATAGAGCGCATGGAGGTTGTACCTACGGCGCAAATGCGGCGCCTGTTTTCTTTTGCTTTGTTGACAACCTCTACGGCGTCCTGGGTGATCTGAAAGAATTCGGCGTCCATCTTGTGTTTGGACAGGTCCTCCACGTCAATGCTGCGGAAAGTGCCCAGGCCTACGTGCAGGGTCAGCTCTGAGAATTCAATGCCCTTGATCTCCAGGCGCTTGAGCAGCTCCCGGCTGAAATGAAGGCCGGCAGTGGGCGCCGCTACTGCACCCAGCTCTTTGGCGTAGACGGTCTGGTAGCGTTCGCGGTCCAGTTCTTCGGCCGGGCGGGCAATGTATTTGGGCAGCGGGGTATTGCCCAGGTAGTTGAGTTCTTTCTGGAATTCCTCGTCCGTACCGTCGTAAAGAAAGCGGATCGTACGGCCCCGGGAAGTAGTATTGTCCACAACTTCTGCAACGAGCACTTCGTTGTTGTCATCGTCACTGAAGTACAGCTTGTTGCCCACCCGTATTTTCCGCGCCGGGTCGACCAGCACATCCCACAGGCGAGATTCGTTGTTCAGTTCTCTGAGCAGGAATACTTCGATCTTGGCGCCGGTCTTTTCTTTCCTGCCGTAGAGGCGGGCCGGAAAAACCTTGGTGTTGTTAAAGATCATCACATCGCCCTCGTCGAAGTACTCCAGAATATCCTTGAAAATGCGGTGTTCAATCTTCCCACTGTCCCGATGAACAACCATGAGCCGGGATTCGTGGCGGTTTTCTGCGGGGTATTGCGCAATTAACTTTTTGGGTAGTTCAAAGTCAAATTGTGACAGTTTGGTCCTCATTCTTTTGATGCTTTTTCGGATATCGGAGCGCAAAGATACACAAATATAGCCCACAGTGGAGCCCGGGCAAGGGAAATTACGCTACTTTGTTCATTCATGCTCAGGCTTTTGCCCGCTCCGGTTTATTTTCTCCTTCTGCCTGCTCAGTTTTCCAGCTCCGCCCCTTGATTTGTTGTTCTTCGCTTTTGAATACAACTTTATTTTGTGGAATGTTCTTATTTCTGTCGCAAATAATTGAAATTTCGAATCCCTCATTCCCTCATTCCCTCATTCCTTAAAACGGATACCCCAGCGCCAGGTTGAGCACCAGGTTGTCCTGCCGCCATTGCCGGGCCCCGAGATCGATCTCGTCCAATACCCAGCGGAACCCTTCGCCGGGAAAGGGGCGCCGCAAGGGGAAAGCCAGGTCGAGGCGCAGGACGAAGTAGGTGATATCCAGCCGGATACCGGCGCCGGCGCCGACCGCCAGCTGGTTGTAGAAATTGTCCCATTCGAAAATGCCCCTGTTGTTTGCGCCGTTATCGCTCTGGCTTTTTACCAGCCAGATGTTTCCGGCGTCGACAAAGACGGCGCCCTTGAGGTAACTGAACAGAGGAAAACGGTACTCGGCATTGAATTCCAGCTTGATGTCTCCGGTCTGGTCGCTTATGCCCTGTTCGGCCGTGAACCCGTCGGTTATACCGCCGGGGCCGAGTTCCCGTAGCCGGAAAGCCCGGATGCTGTTGGCGCCGCCAACGAAGAATTGCCGGATATAGGGAATGGCCCCGGAATTGCCGTACGGCAGGGCGGCGCCGATATTGGCCCTGGCGATCCAGCTTCCGTGGCTGAGGTAATCGTGATACCTTACATCGGCCTCCAGGCGGAAAAACTGGGCGAAGGGAGTCCCGAAAAATTTGTAGGGGCCTTCCTGCGCGGGATCCAGGGCGCTGGAAAGGGCGTAAGACAGATTGCCCGCCGCTTCGGCTCTGCCCTGCATGAAAAAGTAGTCTTCCCGTTGTTGGGGCTTTTGTTCTGTGTATTCGTATTGATAGGCGATGCTGGCAATGAAATAATTGCCGAAGCTGGAACGCAGCCGGGGATTGGCCGCCAGCCGCTCCTCAAAAGCCGCGGAGGTGTTGCGCGTATTGACCCAGGTGAGTTGCAGGGGAGACAGGCTGTGCTGGTGGAGCCGGCCGGGCTGCCACTGGTAGGCAAACTGGCCCCGGAAGGACTGCAGGGTATACTGGGCCGTCCGCCGTTCGAATTCACCGCCCAGGGAGGCGGTGGACCGCGCCTGCCAGGACCGTTCCGCGGGGATCAGCCCGAAGGGAACCAGCAGGCTGGGAAAACTCAGGCTCCCTTCCAGAGAAAGATCCACGGAATTGATGAAGCGGACATCGCTGCCCAACTGGGTAAGAATACCGGTGGAGAGGTTTACCGACAACCGCTCCGCACCCCCCAGGAAATTGCGGTGGGTGTAATTGATGTTGAGGGCCGAACCGAGCGAATTGCTCTCCAGGGAACTGGCCTCCAGCTCTGCCGAAAAATCCTGAGTCAGGGCCGGCGTCAGAAAGAACCGGCGGTCCAGGAAAAGGCTGTCCTGTTCTTCCCGCAGATCATACTTCAGGTTGACAAATTTGAAAGGGCCCAGGCTCAGCAAGCGGTTGATCGACTTCTGTTGCAGGGAGTGGATATACAGGTCCCCCTCCCGTTGCAGGATCATTCGCCTCAGGACGGGGAAACGGATAAATTCCTGGGATTGAATGAAACGAAACTCCTCCAGGTTGAAGGTGTCGGTTTCAATGTCTGAACGCTCTTCTTCCAGCAGATAAGTCGGGTGGACGGTAGTTTCTCCGATATAGTGCCGGCGGAAGCGCGTTTCGCCCTGAGGCGGCGCTACGCGCAGATAAAGGCCAACCTGGTTCCGGGCGAGGGTGGAGTCCAGGTAATAGTAGAAATTTTCGTTGCTCAGCTGGAAGAAACCCCGCTCGACGCCGGCCTGGGCCAGCCGGTTGCGCTCTGTTTCCAGCTGGCTGAGCTGGTAAGGCTCGCCGACCTTGAGGAGGCTCTTCAGCTTTTCGCGCTCCAGCAGGCCCTGAATGGGCGTGAGGGCGCTGTCCTGGGGCCAATCGACCATTCCGATGGTATACCGGGCTCCGGCATTTACCGAATAGTTTACTTTTACTTTTTTGTTTTTGGCCGTGGTGTCATACCGGATAGCCGCCTGCAGGTAGCCGTTGTCCTTGAGGTACTTTTCCATGCGCAGGTGGCTGCTTTCCACCGGGCCGGGCTGGTAAACCACCGGGGGCTTTCCCAGTTTTTCGCGCAGCCATTTGCCGATACCTTTTTTCTTGTTGGCGAACAGGTTGTAAATACCAAGTTGTGGATACAACCCCAGGAATTTTTCATTGGGAGCGGGGCGGGCCATTTCCAGCAGTTCGGTTTCCAGTTGCTTTTGCCGGGCAGGGGGAGCGCCGGTGAATTCCACACTGGCCCCGAGGTAAAACAGTTGTCCCTCCTGTATCCGGCGGGTGGGGTTGCAGGCTGTACTTGTGGCGATCAGCGCCAGCAAGGTTATATGTAACAGGAGGCGGTTCATTGGCGCTTGGTTTTGGTGGCGTCACTGTTGGGCTGCACCCCGCCGAACGATTTTTTATACAGGATGCTGGCCCCGGTCCGTACCGTATTGCTGGCCTTTATGATGTCGTAGTCGGGCCGCCGGAATACCCGCACCCTGTACCGGCCGTCTTCGGTGAGCTTGTATTCCAGCAGGAATTCGCTGGCCAGGGTAGTGAATTCTTCCTGGCCGGACGGCCCTTCCACACCGACACTTCCTCCTACCTTTATCGACAGGCGGTCGTTGAATAGCTGTTTGGACAGGTCCAGCCCTACATCGGTCACGGTACTGGCTGCTCCTTCGGGTGTATCCGTCCGGTACGACTCCAGCCGCACCTGGAGGTCTACCCCCTTTATGTACTGGTTGGCCAGGCGGTTGAGCTGGTTGGTGACCAGGTTGCTGACGCTGGACAGGGCGATGTTCTCCCCGGCCTGCGCCAGGCTGGTGGAGCCGCTTTGCTCGGCGATGAAGGAATTGAAGAGGAGCAGCCCGAATACTTGCTTGTTGAGGTCATTGCCGCTTTCCCGAAGCTGGGCAAGTTTATTTTCCACTGCGTTGGCCACGGCGCTGGCCTGGGCTTCCGGAAGCCGGATGTCAAAAGTGATCTCCGGTTCGGAGAGGGTGCCCTCCAGGTTCATGATGACGAGTACGTCTGTCCGCCGCTTGGCGGCCCGTGCTTCTTCCGGGTTGAGGCCCGCCTGCTGGCTGATCAGTTCATAGGTAGACGTGCGGGCCCTGTACTGGGCGGTGATATCGAAGCGGGCGTCCAGCGGGTCGCCGGGCAGGAAGATGTGGCTTCCTGACTGGATCTGAAAGGTCCGTTTAACCAGTCCTTCATAATTGAAAAAATAGGAGCCCTCAGTGATGTATATGTCTCCGGTGGTGCTCAGCTGCCCGTTCCGGCTCATTTCCACCAGCAGGTTGGCCCGCCCGCGGGCATTGAGCTTGTCACCGGTGGCCGGGTCGATGATGGCGATCAGCTCGGCGTCAGGGGTGAGTTCCAGTTGGAGGCTGAGTTCATAACCAAGCACATCGGTTTGGTAAACGGCAACCTGGCCGGTGTCACTCTGATATTGGGTTGGTGTTCCGTAGAGGATGAACTCCTCCTGCGCGATCGCCTCTTCTTCCGACAACGGCAGGGCGGTAACCCGGGTGCCCGGAAGGGTTCGGGTATAGACGTCAATATTGGGCGCTTCGAGCGGCCCGTTTACCCGGGCGTCAATACTGGCCATTACAGAGCCATAGAATAAATCGTTGTCTTCAGGGCCGGTATTGAGCACCTGAAAGGAAGGTGCGGAAAATTGCAGGCCCAGCTGGATGTCGCCGAAATGCTTATGGGTAATCTGGCCTTCCAGGGTGGCTTCCCTGTTGCTGGGGTCCAGCAATTCCATCCGCCCGATGTCGATAGACGTCTCACGGAGCCGCAGGGTATGGCTTGGCACCAGGTATCGGGCCTGGAGGTACTCGACAAAGGCCGATACGCTGTCCAGGTGGATGGCGCCCACTATTTCCGGTTGATCAACGGTGCCGCCTATGTCCAACTGCCCGCTAACCCTACCGCGGCTGTTGCTGACCGCGCCGCCGGCGAAAATGTCGGCCAGGGCCATCTGTAGTTTGTCAACTTTGAGGCCGAAACCTAGCTGGCTGTTAGCCAGGCCGTAGCGGCCGGTAAGCGAAAAGGCGTTCTTCCGGCCGGAGAGCTGCGCATTCAGGATGAGTTCCTCACGGTTGGCGCTCGGGGCCGCGTATAAGGCCAGTTCTCCTACTTCCTGGCTGTCGATCATCAACTGCCGGACTTCAAGGTTGGCCTCGTACCGGAAACTGGTATCCGGCCGGCTGACGACGACCTGCCCGTTCAGGGCGCCGCTGAGGAAGTTCTCATCCAACCCTACAAGGCGCGACAGTTCTACGAGCCGGAAATGCTCAAAGGAGATATCTATCGGAGCGAAACCTTCATCCGCAGCCTTGTCCCGGCTTTGTATCCGAAATTCCTGCCGGTTTCGGGCAAACCTGAGGTTTTCCACATTCAGGGAGCCCGGCGCAAAGGCAATGTCATTGTCTTCCGGAATGGCCCATTCATACCCGTTCAGTATCATAGGGCCGAAAAGCTTCAGGTGAAATTTCTCCACCGGGGCCACTACCATGCCCTGCAGGCCCAGCCTCTGGCCGGCAGTGTCGTCCTGAATGTTGAGCGCGAAGGTGAGGCTGTCCCGGAACATGCGGGCAGTAGCTTCGCTGTAGGCCAGCAAGGCCTGCCCTTCGTTCTGTATGCCCTGTAGGGAGAGTTTGTTGTTCAGCCCTGCCGGGGAGCCCTGGATGGAGAGTTGGAGGCTATCTATCTGCAACCCGTTGTACTGCAGCCCCGGCGTGCCTCCACTGAAGTCCAGTTGCCGTTTTTCGCTATTGAACCGCCCCTGAAAGCTGGCGGTGTCCAGCTCCTGTAATTCCGGCAGGAAGATCCTGGACAGGCGCACCGGCCGGGAGAGGCTGGCGGAGAACCGGAAGTCCTGGCTGGCGAGTTGAGGCGCCACCAGGAGGCTGTCGGCCAGGCTGTCGGGCTGGATCAGGCGCTTGATGGGGAAAAAGCCGTCGACAAACTCGGTGAGCAGGCCGGGCAGCTCTCCGATCCGGTAGTTGCCTTCGAGCCGGGCCTTGGCAATGTCTGACTGGAAATCGACCACCCGGAAACCGGGGGATCTTTCAAATGCCTCGAGGATGATGCTGTCTGCGAAGTACTTGTATTTTTCATCGGCTACCGCCAGGCGCCGCATGGCGCCGGCGCCGGAAAGGTTGTCCAGGGTGTTGCCCCGCAGGCGGGCTACTATCGTGGTACTCAGGCGCAACGCGCTGGGGTACAGGTTGAGATAGGCCAGTTCTGCCGTATCCAGGCGGAAGGTGAAGTCAAAATCCGGGATGCTGTCGTTGAAATCGGCACGGCCGTCAAACTGAAAACAGAGATGGGGGTCGTCAACATTAACCTTACCCTCAAACTGTCGTTTTTCGAATTTTCCGTCGACCCGAATATCCTGATATTCATAATCGCTGAGGGTAATGGACCGGACAGTGGCGTTTATCCTGGCGTTCAGGCTGTCCACCGACAGGCCGCTTCCGGTTGCTTCCAGGTTCATGGTAGCGGCTCCCAGCAGGCTGGTATCTCCCAGGATCGCGCCGAGTTCCAGGGACGTCAGAGAGGCATTGCCCTGGTAACGGGCGTTGCTGTATGCCTCGTTGAAATGGACGGTAAAGTCTTCTTCCAGTTGCCCCTGCTCGGAGTCCAATTTCCCGGCAAGGGTAAAGTCGTGGGCCGTTCCCTCAAACCGGCCGCGGTACTGCATCTTTCCCAGGGCGGACAGGGGCTGCGGGAGCCCTCCCTCCAGGAAACCTGCCAGCTCGGAGGGCTGGGTGCGGAGTTCGTGGATGTCGAGCAGAAAACGGGCCTTGTCCATGTCCGGCAACCCGACAGCAGTAGCTTTGCCGACAAAGGATGTGTAGCCGTCAGTCCGTATTTCCAGTCCGTGGGTGAAGAGGCTGTCGGCCTGCCCGTTGACAAACCCTTTGAGGCGTACGGCGCCCATGTTGGACAGGCCCTCGGGAAGGGCCAGCCCTTCCGTTGCCCGGCTCAGGCCATTGTAGGAGGCCTGCAGTTCGACGATATTAAGGCCAAACCGGAGGGCTTCGGCCCGGGGCAGCCCCTGCACCCTGCCGCTGAGCTGCAAATGCAGGGCGTCATCCAGGGCGGCGTAGAGGCGGGAGGCCGACAGGTTGCCCACCTTGCCCTGGAGCCTGCCGCTCAGGCGGGCCTTGCCGGTATAAGTGGTATCAATGTAGGGTACAGGGCCACTCCAGTAGCGGATGTCTTCCACAGCGAAATAGGAGGGGGACAGGCCAACGTCCATCTCCACTTCATCAATAAAGCGGCCCAGGCTGGCGAACTCCGGAAAGAGGAGGCTGGCCGAAGAGGGCGGCATACGGCTGCCGGGCGTTTCCAGCTCCAGTTTGGAAAGGCTGATCTCCCTGGGGCTCATGCGCATTTCTCCCGCCAGTTTCCGCAGTTCGAAACCGTTCATTTCCCGGAGCGCCAGCTGTTGGACGGTTAGCTCGAGGGCGGTATCCACCCAGGAGAAGGGCCCCAGATGGGCCAGAATGCCTTCAGCCTGGATGTGGTAAGGGTCGAATTGCCCGCGAGGGCCGGGAGGGCGGCTGAAGTCGTCATAGGAAAAATCCACTTTTTCGGCTTCCAATTGCCCGGCGGTAAATACCCATCCGGGAAAAGGGAACTCCATAGCGGAGGCAGTATCGGGCGGAGGCGTAACAGCGGATTGGCCACCCCGGCTGCTGTAGGCGCCGTAGCTGTTCCTGAGGCGTATGCGGCCGAAGTCGATCCGTTGCTCTTCCAGGCCCAGTTTCCGGACCTCACTGGAAAAATCACCTATCCTGACATACAGGCTGCTTTGGCTGATGGCATCCTCCAGGCTGAACCGGGTTTTCGCCACCGCTACTTTTTTGATGTCGAAGGCCCAGGGCGAAGGCTCCCGTGTGGTGTCCGGTTCTGCACTGCTGAAGGCGTCGATGATGAACTGGAAATTGTAAAGGCTGTCCGGCCCCCGGGCCAGGTTGGCTACCGCGTTGTCCAGATGGATGCTCCTGACTTCCAGTTCCTGGCGAAAAGGGGCGAAAACGTTGAGGCGGGCTTCCAGCCGGCCAGCGTAGAGCAGGGTGTCGCCCTGCAGATCCTCGATGTAGATGCCTTCCAGCACAGCGCGGTTGAAGAACTTAACTTCGATACGCTTTATGGTAAAAGGGGTTTGCAGGCGGCGGGCCAGGCTTTGGGTAACCTTATCGGCAACAAATTGCTGTACTGCCGGGCGTTGCAAAGCGATCCACACAGTAAGTAAAAGCAAGAGCACTATTCCCAGGATGATGCCGGTTATCCTGCCGGTTTTCCGTGCTATTCGCTGCCATTTTATCAAGTGAGGATGTTTTTGTGAAGTAAGCCGCCCCGCATCGAACCAGAGAAATGCGAGGCGCCCTACATTAGTATGCCTACTTAGATAACGGCGAGAGAGGAGCGAAGTTCGGTAAGAGGTTATTCCTTTTCCTCCAGCTTTTCCCTAACCGCCTCCGGGATCAGCGCCCCGAGGAGCCCCTCCTGGCCGGGGTTGTTCTCCATAAAGGCCCATTCTTCGCTTCCTTCCGGGGCGATGGCGAACATGGCCTTGTGGGCTTGTATGTCGAAGCTGTTGTCTTCTTTGTTATAGTGGACGTTCTCTTCCCCATAGGTGGCGGCAAAATTCGCTCGAATGTTTTCCACCATATTGGTATCCCGGTAGGCGGCGGAGGTGAAGCGGATGTTCATCGCGGCGCTGTAGTTGACCAGGGCATAGCGCTCGCCTTCGTGGGCGACGGGTTCCGAGATGCCGTGTACTTTAAAGTCCTTCATCTGGAACGCCATACCATTGCCTTCCATATCGGCGAACAATTGCACCATTTCTTCTTTTTCCACAAGGTTGAACAGCTTGGGGTAGACCATGTCTACCACCTTTTTCCAGTCCTTGGCTTCGGTGGCCCGGAAATATTCGTCCAGGCGCTGCTGTATGGCGGTGGTGTCGCTGCTCTGCGCCAGAGTGGTGAAGGCCGTGCTGATGAGCAAAATGAGAAGTGTGGTAAATTTTTGCATAATTACATTTTAAGCCTGCCCGGCTTTCCGAAAAGCAATGGGAAGAGCCCACATTTCCTGTGTTCTACTCCGGGAGTGGAGGAGGAAAGATGCTTTTATCCCGGAGCGGGGGGCGCTGAATTAATGTCTGGTCCCGGATGCTGAAACCCGTCCGTCTGTTCAGCCGGATTAAAACAGCGAAAACCGAAACCCGAATAGCGCCTTCTACAACGTCTTCAGGTACTCGATCACCGCTTTCCGTTCCTCGTCCGCTAATTTATCGCCAAAGTAGTGCCCTTTATTGCTGTAACCCGGCAAAGTTGTATCAAAAGCCCAGTCGCCTTCGGGTTTTTCGGTGGCCGTGTAGTTCCAGCCCAGTTCCTGGTGGTTGTAGTCGTCGCTGCGGCCGCTGCGGCTCCAGAAGGTGGGGCGCCGGGCGCTGTTGAGCAGGGCTTCCACGGTGGGGACGGAGCCGTTGTGCAGGTAGGGGGCGCTGGCCCAGATACCGTCGAGCGGCGGGGCGACGTAGCCCAGGTTGGGCTCGAACCAGGAGCGGGGCTCGGTGTTGGCGAACCAGCTGTTGTTGTACCAGCCGACGATGCCGGAGTTATAGGCGTAGTTGGCGTACATGGGGTCGGTTTTTACCACGGCCAGGGAGACGAGCTTATTGGGGTAGCTTTCTTCTGCGCCGTAACTACCGTGGCAGCCGCTGCAGTGCTCGCTGAATACCGTTTCGCCCCTGGCCGCCAGCCGCTCGTCCACCGGGCCAGGGTAGGGGGGCGGCTCCAGCTCGTTGAGCCAGGCCACCACATCCTTGAAATGGTTGACGGCCTGGCGGGCGGCGGCGCTGTCGGGGATGCCCAATACAGAAGCCTGGAAGAGCAGCTTGGTGAAATCGCCCCGGCCGATGCCGTTGTAGTACAGGGCATTTTTCTTTTTGACGTTCCACAGGGGCGGCACGTCGGTGGCGATGGTATAGTCCATCATTTGGTAGTTGGGCTCCTTTTTGTAAGTGAGGTCGGCCGGGTTGCGGTGCATCATGCAGGCTTCGGCCAGGCGGAAGGCCGGATTGACGCCGGGCTGGTTGGCCTGGATGTAGGGCGCCATCTCGCGGAAGTAGTTGGAAAAATCTTCGAAGGCTTCCCATTCCGGAGACTCCTTGTCGTACTTGAGATCTACGCCCAGGCGCATCAGTTTGGCCATGGGCTTCAGGCTCTTTCGGTAGTCGGAAAAGCTGTTGCCCAGCCCGAGGACCACCTCTCCGTCGAGCTTGCCGGCGTGGCAGGTGAAACAGTTTCCGTTGACGACCTTCACGCCGTTGGGCGCGGCAAAAACCGTGGCGCCGTAGCCCACGTTGGCGTTGTCGCCTTCCCGGGCCAGCACCGTATCCGGCCGGTTGCTCATTTTCTTTTTGAAAAATTCGTACGGTACGCCCGAACCGATGTAGTCGCCGTAGGCCAGGTAGTGCAGGCCCGCTGCCGGGTCGCCCCCTTCCTGCTGTGGGGAAGCGGGCAGGCGTTTCACCTTCCAGCTGTCGTCTACCTTTGCCGCGGGAAGCTCCCGGTAGGCGTTGCAGGCGATAAGAGTGGAAATGAAGGCGAATGTCAGTATCTTTCGCATGGGTATTACGTTTCTTTACCCAGGATAACCAATTTGGGGGGGGAAGTGTTGTGGAATGCCTGTCGGCAGAAGAAAGCCCGCAGCAGGAGACCCTGGGCTTCCTGCACCAGCTGGCCGCCGCCCATCCGGAAGTGAGCCCGAAGGCCCGGTTTTTGTCTTAATGGACTTGGGACGTACCCTTATCGGAAGTCGGAAATCGGAAGTGGGAATTTGGCTCCGAATGGTCCCTCAGCGCCTGCTTTTACTCCGTCAGTCGCTTCGCTCGTGTCCGCCTTCCGCCTTCCGATTTACTCCGTCAGTCGCTTCGCTCGTGTCCGCCTTCGACGTCGGTACGTTCAAAGCCCAGTACCTTTAGGTGGCCCGTAATAAAAAAGGAATAGACGCAAGGCAGGACTGCCTTTCCTCCTCCTCTCCCGCTCGATTTCCGTACCTGGCTCAACCTTCACCCAGGCATATTGCGGCGACTTAGGGGCAGACAAATGAGTTTTTTATAATTGCTGTTCTAAAACAGCAAAAATTGGAAAAGCTTAAAGAAAAATCCAATAGGTTAATATCGGCGTTCACCGAAATACCCTGGTGCAATATCTTTTCCATCTGGAAAAAGCGCGATTGATCCATACCCTTTATCGGGCGGGGATCAGCGTCAGCACTTTGCAGAAACCGGAGAAGATCTTCCTTCACAATACCAATATCGCCTACGCCATTTCTCCCAATCAAATTAATAAGGGCAGCCTGCGGGAGACTTTCGTGTTGAATCAACTGAAGGTAGATAATGAGGTGGCATTACCCCAAAAAGGAGATTTCCTTGTCAATGATCAGTACACGTTGGAAGTGGGCGGCAGCGGTAAATCAAAGGCTCAGGTCCAGGGAATTCCCCGGGCATACGTGGTTGCAGATGATACTGAGATAGGAAGTGAAGGCCGCGTCCCGATCTGGTTGTTTGGTTTTTTGTATTGAAAAGAACCCGGCGGGAAATTGTGCTTGTCCCAGACAAGCACATTGCATCTGAGCAAAATAAACCCTATATTTACGCATCGCGCTAAAGAGAAACCAACCTACATCAAATCAGCTCCGCAAGAGAATTACCGAACGATCAAAAGTGCTGTAATGTGCCATCCGGGAGCCGGGGTTCGTGCTTTACACAATCCGGCCGTGGCTCATTTCTAACGGGCAGCCTATTTTCCGGCCGGCACAACACTTTTTACCGTATTCTCTAACTTTAAAACCCTCCAACATGAAAGATCCGAAACTCACGCCCGAAGACGAACAGCGCATCGAAAACGAACTCAAAGCGCTCAACCTGGAGCTCAACCACGGCGCCACCCACTTTTTCGCCAGCGATGACGCGCCGCCGGAACTCGTCAGCCGGTTCCTGGATAACGTCGCCAAATTCGAAGAGGCCCACGCCAAAGGAGAACTCGTACCTATTCGGCAATTCGCACAGATCGGCCCCCTG
This sequence comes from Phaeodactylibacter sp., assembly GCA_024103175.1. GTDB lineage: Bacteria > Bacteroidota > Bacteroidia > Chitinophagales > Saprospiraceae > JACJXW01. The sequence goes on along the minus strand of JAGFJE010000619.1, from coordinate 5,412 downwards.
CCCGCCGCCGATGAGCTGGATGAAACCGAACTGGAACCCCGGATCGAAGCCCTGCTGGAACAGCTCGAGGCCAAAGGCATCGCAATCGACCGCCCGGAGCATCTCAGCGCCCGGGGCTATTACCACTTCCTAACCGAAGAGTTCCTGAAAGAAGAGATCACCAACTGCGCCGTGCCGGGCATGATCCACGGCTTCATATACAGCGAACTGCGGCACGACGGCCCGGAGTTCATCCGCGATCATGTCGAGGAAACGCTGCTCGATTTGCTCAACCTGGGAAGTGACTTCCAGGGCGAGTGGCTCAGCGAGCACTGCCGCAACCAGACGGCCGCCATCACCAAAGCGGAAGCGCTGGAAAGCATCCACACTTTCCGTTCCCGGTATGAGTCAATCACGCCCGTCGCCTTTCAGCCGCAGGAGATCCGCCCCACACACGACGCCATGTACCTGTTTTTCGGTATCGCCTGGGAGGGGCGCCCGCTGAACGGCGGCGAGCCCGAACGCCACGAAGGCATCGGCGTCAGCCAGGTGGACTGGGAGGATGGAGAATGGAGAGTGCAGGGGTTGATGATGCCGGGGTTTGAGTTTTAGTTGCGCCCCGAGGGATAGCCATATGACTTTTTTCCGCCACGAAGACTCGAAAGCACGAAGAACCACAAAAGCTAACCTCTTTGTGTCTTCGAGTCTTTGTGGCAAAGAGGATTACTCTTCATTACCAATTAATTATACATGGCTTGGCAAGAAGCTTGCTACGCTACAATCCGGCTTCTTCCCACCGCTTTATCAATCCTGTTCGCCGGGCATATTGCTGCCGGAGCTCCTCTATTTTAGCCTGGAACGCGGCTTCGTTCCCCTGAAAGACGGCCAATGCTTTGAGGTCCTTTAGCGACTCAGTAGCCAGGTCGTAGGACTTTCCGGTTTTGCGGTCGATGTTGTAGATGACGCCTTTCCACAAGTCTGCTTCCTGCCCCGCCAATGTTTGCATCCGCCTAACATGGGCAGCCTGCGCCTCGGCTTTTTCCCGGGCTATCCGTTCCTGTTCCTTTTCGGCGCTCAGTTTGCGGAGTTCGGCCGGAGAGAGCTCGGGTAGGGCCGGGCCCGCTGGCCTGGGAGAAAGCTTCTCCAGCCTCTTTTTCAGGAGCAGTTCAAGCCGGGGTTCTCCCTTTAGCAGCCGGGAGAGCCACTCGTTACGCTCTTTTTCGGAAAGTTGGAGGAGTAGTTCATCATAATCCACCTCGCTTGCCCGCCTGTCCGGGCTGGCAGACTGTGCAGCGGCCACCAGGTCGCCGCCTATTTCAAAAAAGTCGATAAAAGCTTTCAGCGCGGCGGTCAGGTTTTTGAGGTTGGGCGGCACAGGCGGGGCATTGTTCTCTGAAGGCTCTTCTTCATCTTCAGACAGCTGAGAAAAGTGCGCCCAGGCCAGGTACAGGGCACGGTAGTCGCCATTGAGGATGTCGTCGCGCAGGGGGGCGAGATCATCGATGTCGTAATCCTCTTCTTCCATCCAGCCGCCGCCTTCTTCATCATTGTAGACTATATCCAGCAGGTAATAGGCGCCTCTTTGTTCCAGTTGGATGTATTTCTCTCTGTACTCGTCTTCACGACAATACCTGGACACTTCCCCGGCATCTACCAAATCGGCGGGCAGGCGGAACATCAGGCGCTTCGTACCCCAATTGGCGAAGTACATCATGGCGTCGAAGTACTTTGCCAGCACCGTGGCCGGATTGTGACGAAAGTCGCTGTAGTGGTAAATGAAGGTGGCGGAGTTGCTCGTCACATGGCCCCGGCTGGAAAGGCCGTCTACTTCCCGGCGTTCGCTCTCATTCAGCGGCCGGTCGATGGTTTTGAATTTGTAGCATTGGAATTCGCCCATGGTATATTTTATTCGTTTTGCTCCAGTTGTGCAATGATGGCTTTTACTTTGTCGGCGCCTATTTTTTTAGCAATAGCGTTGAGGTAGCCTACAGATGTTTCGGCATTGGGTGAGCCGATTTGGCCGAAGATGCGATAGGCATGGAAAATAGGCGAAACAGCTAGCTCAAAATGCTCTTGCTCGAAGTAAAGGGTACCCAAATTGTGTAAGGTTACTGCCATGCCGCTGATATCTCCAATTTCCTGCCTTATTGTTAATGATTGTTGCAGGTATGGTAAAGCAGTGTCATAATCGCCAAAAGCAGTGTACATCCGGCCGATATTATTGAGGGTTGCTCCCTCACCCTGACGGTCTTCGATTTCTTTTTGAATCTGTAATGATAGCTGTAGATATTCCAAAGCGGCTGCATATTCATCCCGCATCATATAGATCTGGCTCATGTTGTTGAGCGCCGCTCCCTCACCTCGACGGTCTCCGATTTCCTTTGCTATTCCTAAAGCTTGCTGCAGATACTGTAAAGCGGTACTGTAGTCTCTTATGGCATGATAAACCTGGCTGATATTGTTAAGAGTTGCTCCCTCCCCCTGCCGGTCTCCAATTTCCCTCCGTATTTGCAGTGATTGTTGTAGGTACTGTAAAGCAGTATCATAGTCACCTTGGGCAAAATGGATTTCGCCTATTATATGGAGCGATAATCCTTCCAATTGGCGGTCGCCTGTGGCCCGGCTGCTGAATAAACTTTGCTGCATCACCTCTTCTGCCTTATCATACTCGCCTAAAAAGCGATATGCCTTTCCCTGATCTAAGTACAGCGCAGCTCTCAGGCGCTCATTTTCAAACCCCTCTGGTAATTCATTAAGGCGATTTTGAGTACGATTCAGATCCTTTACCGCCTCTTCCCTTGAGGTATAATCTACTCTATCATAGGCAAAAGCTTCGATGGAAGGCCTCTCCGGCTTTTCCAGTGGCTGCTCCAGTTGAATAACGGGATTAACCACGGAATACAGGTCGGGCAATTGCTTAGCGAAAGTTTGCAGGTAAACGGAGCCTGTGGGCAGAAAAACTATGACGATCGCATCATTCGCTGAAAAGGCGTCACGCCTTTGATTCAGTGCGATGCGTTCTGATTCGTATTCTGGATCGAATAACCGCTCAAAGTGTTCCAATAGCAGAAAACCACTCGAATACTGCAACAAGTTATGTGGAAAGCCCTGTGGTATACTTTCCTGAAGGTCAAAACGTTGTAGCTTGCGATCCGGGTGGCGCTCTAACAACCCTTGACTGACCCGGCGCACCAGATCATAATGATTGTATTGCACGATGATAAAGCGGGAGCGTTCTACACGTACAGCACGCCAGAGTAGCTTGAATTCCTCCGATAAGCTGGTTTGGCGTGAAGGCATTTTAGGTTTTTATTTTGTGCTGATAAATGTCAGAAAGCTCGAGCACTGGATTCGGGCGTTTATAATTGCCGGTATTGTATTCCATGACCAGATTCTTTTCCAATAATTCTTCCAGTATGGTATCAAAGAATACCGGTTCCATTTTTTCGTTGGCGCGGTTGATTTCCTCTAACTTTTCCAACATTTCCTCCGTCAAATGCTGAGCGGCTTGATTGGCCAACCTCTGCAAAGCTTTATCCAAAGCGCTCATTTCAATAACCCCTTTTTCCTCGTCCGCATAGAACGCGGCCAGTTCTAATATCCTCAACAACTCCCGTGGGGAGCCGCCACCATATCGTATTGCTTTTTGCACGACTTCCTCACTTTCAAAAAGGCTCGCATCAATACGCTTGTACACGAACTCTAAGAACCGCTCGAACGCCCGGCCTATAGCCTCGCCATCGCGCTCGTATAATTTCACAAAAGGAAAAATCTCCAGATTGGAAAAACGGGTAAGCGTTGCCCGCTCTTTCATCAGCTCTATGGGCAAAGTAAAGATAGTATAGGCTTTAATCTGCTGAATATAACCAGCTTCTTCGATAATTATCTTGTATCGGGTTTGAGTGGACATCGTTTTCTCCAGGCCATCAACAATAAACAATACTTCCTGGCCAACTCCATTTTCTCGGATGGCGATATTCACTTCTTCGATGTACTGGTTGAAAATATTGGCAAAGTCTGCAAATCGATTCTGCAGGATCTTTCGGACGGTTTCTTTGCGTTCCATACTACCAGTCACTCCTGCTTTCAGGGAGGCAAAGATACCAATGAGGTTGGCCAGTATGCCTTGTCGCCCCTCAAATCACTAAACTCAGTATAAAAAGCATGCTCCGGCCCAATAGCGTCATTGAAACGTACGGCCTGATCGATTTCCGGTAAGTTATGAGCTTTATGAAACGGCATACTATACTGTCTTTGAACGTTCTAAAAAGTAATGCCTAAGGTACACAATTTTTACCGGGCAAAGCCTTTTTGTCCGCGTAGACAGTGGGCCGCTAAACATATAAATCCGGGCGGCGGCCTTCCATCGCCGCCCGAGTTACCTTATCACTGCACCACCACATCAAACTCCGCCTGCAGGTCCGTCTCCCCTGTAATGCAAGAGTTATCCGCGCCTTTATCCGGCTCGTGCTTGAGGGTGACGGCCAGCGTAGCATTGCCCGCCTACCTGGTTTCCGGCTCTGTTTCCAGACTGGGGGCGCAAGGCGACTTTCGCGTCAATAATCAATATACCCTGTAAGCAGGCGTCGCCACAGGCCTCTCCAGGTATTTGATATCCTCGCCAAACCTTACGGTGTGCCTACCCCGCCAGCCTACGCTCCCAAAGTGATCGGCTTCACTGAATTCCTGGCTTAATTCAACTATTTTTACAGGAAAAGTAACCAAAACATAATTATAATGGTAAATACATTAAGCCGTATCGGACTAGACCAAACGCAGTCAAAAATATTGTCAGAAAAGCTCAATGCGCTGCTGGCCAATTACCAACTGTTCTACATGAACGCGCGGGGTTTCCACTGGAACATCAAAGGAGAGAAGTTCTTCGAGTTGCACGCCAAATTTGAAGAGCTGTATAACGATTCCCTCATTAAAATTGACGAAATCGCCGAGCGCATTCTCACCCTGGGCTTCACGCCGCTACACACCTACACCGACTATTCGGCAGTTTCCGAGATCAGGGGAGCCAAGAATGTTTCCGATGGCGTGGAAGCAGTAAAGGAGATCCTGAAAGGCTACCAAGTGCTGCTTCCCCTCGAGCGCGAACTGCTTGAGCTGTCGGGAGAATCCGGCGACGAAGGCACCAACGCGCTGATGAGCGATTACATACGCGAACAGGAAAAACTGGTGTGGATGTATTCGGCTTATCTGGGGTAGCATCAGGCATTCGGATACAGGTGCCGTTTTTTATTAAATTGCGCCTATGAAAATACTTCTTCAAAAGCTTTTGTTCGTTCCCTTGTTCCTGGTTTTGCTTGCCGCCTGCGGTAACCGCCTCCCCCGGCAGCAACTCCTGGAACAGGCAGCGGAGCTACATCAGGAAGCTGTGAGAACGGGAGAGGAAGTAAAGGTGGGACTCGAGATATTGACGCAAAG
>JAGFJE010000535.1 GCA_024103175.1 Phaeodactylibacter sp. | reverse complement strand
TCCAGGTTTACTTCCAGGGTGGGCGGATCGGGAACTGTAACCCCGCCGTTTGTGGTGCAGCCGTTGGCGTCGGTGATGGTAACGGAATAGTTGCCCGCCGGCAGGTTGGCAACCTCATCGGATGTTTGGCCGGTATCCCACAAATAATTGAACGGGCCTATACCGCCAATGGGAATGGCCCTTATAGTTGCTGTGCTGTCTCCACGGCACATGACCTGGCGGAGCAGGTTGATGCCGATCATAAACTGGTAGGGCGCCTGCAGGGAAAAAGAATCCACAAGGGAACAGCCGGCCGCATCGGTGACGGTGACGAAATGCAGCCCGGCGTTCAGGCCGGTGGACAAGGGGCCCTCCTGGCCGTTGCTCCAGATGTAGGTGAGCGGCGCCATGCCGCCGGAAACATCGAGTGCTATTTGCCCGTCGGCCGAACTGCTGCAGGCGGGGTTCTGCAAAATTGCAGAGTCCAGGACCAAGGGTTCTGATTCTGCGACGTAAATTGAAATAGCTGCTTCACAACCGTTGCTGTCTGTTGCGGTGACGAAATAATCGCCTGTAGCCAGGCCGGCAGCTGACGGCCCGCTTTGGCCGTTGCTCCACAGGTAAGTGTAGGGCGACGTTCCACCCACGGCCAGAGCCACGGCCTGGCCATTACTGCTACCTGGACAGGCGATGGGTTGCGGCCCGGCCGGGGAAATAGAAAGCGGCTCAGGCACGGCGACATCGATATGAAGGATATCCCGACAGCCATTGGCATCCGTAGCAATTAAGGTGTAGAGCCCAGCTGCTTCCGTCCCAGGTTCGGGTATCACAGGGTTTTGAGCGCTGCTGGCAAATCCGTTGGGGCCCGTCCAGGAATAATTGTCGGCGCCTTCGCTCAGCAAGTATAACGGATCGCCGGCGCAAAGGGGCCCTTCGGCCGCCACAGTGGCAAAGCCCGGAACGCATAAAGGCTGGGAGGAAGCCACAAATAGGGAATAGGATGTGCCCGAGAGGCTGAAAGGGCCCAGGGAAAGGGCCCCGCTTGTAGTGCTACGGCCACTTATCACCAGGCTGTTGCCGATATCAATATCGTAGCCATATTCTGAACCGGAACCGCTGAAGGCTTCGGCCGATTCGACGCTCAGGCCCTGGGGGTCGACCTGAATGTATAAAGCTTCCGCCCCCTGAGCGGGAAAGAAGATATCGGCGCCCACCAAAACAGGGCTTAAAAAATAGCCCAGCAGGTGGAGCTTTTGCCCAAACCGCTTTATTCCGGTCACGTAGCCGTCGCCGGCCTGGGTAACTTTTACGGCGGATATCACCTCCCCATTGTCGGCGCCAAGTTCGGCGACGAAAAGGTGGTAATCGTCCGTGCCGCCACCTGTAGTTAAGCTGAGGCCGTTGCCAAAATTGACCGTGTTTTTAAAAGAGGCGGAAGCAAAAAGCGTAGTTTCGTCTTCACTGATTTCGACATACAACCGTGTGGAAGAGCCGGAACCGCCGGAAAGAACCTTATTCCAGATCAGGGCGCCATCGGCCCCGCTGCGTTTTTCCACAAAAAAACTGCCGCTCCAGCAAAAACAAAAAATATTGTGGGACTGGCTATAATTACCGCCAAAATAAACATTTCCCTCACTGTCGACAACAAGGCCGTAGGACAGGTCCCGCCTGCTGGACAGCCCGCCCTGGACGGCCCAGGAAACCTGGCTGAGGGCAGGGCCGAGCCGCATAAGGTATGAATCTACGCTTCCCGACAAATCCAGGGTGATGTTTCCGAAAGATGTCGTATCCGTCATCCAACCGGCAACATATACGTTTCCGTCGGCATCCGTGCGGATCGTCCTGGCCTGGCTCCTTCCTCCCTCCGAAAGGAAGGTATTCAGCAGGAGGCCGTTGCTGTCATATTTAGCGACATAGGAAAGCGTGTCATTGTTCTGCGAGCCGGCCAGAAAAACATGCCCCAGAGCATCGGTGGCCAGATCGTAGGCCTTTTCCGGAAAGGCGTGCACCCACAACACTTCAAAATTGCGGCTCAGGCGGGCCAGAAAGCCCTGGTCAGAAGGTGCTGAAACAGTAATGTGGTCAAAAGTTACTGTGCCCTTCAGGGAACCTGCCAGGTAGATGGACCCGTCGGGAGCGGAGGCTACCGCCGTGTTGCTCAGGCGGTTGCTGCCGGAGGCCGAAAACCGCCTGGCCTGTTGCCAGTCCTGGGCTTGGAGTTGTGGCGGCAGGAACAGAATGAAAAAGGAGAATAGGCCCAGGAGCAGGGCCGGGTGTTCTGGAAATGTATGCATCTTTTTCATGACATAGGGTTTAGTGATAGGTAGATACCCAATCAGAATATTTGCCAATTTCATGGCGATGTTAAGGGTTTTCAGAATTATGTGATGAGGCATGTTGCCTCCTGAAGACGCTTAAAAAAAAGGGTGCAAGAACAGGGCCTGTCCTGTGAAAAATCCTCAGCGAAGATCCTGTTCATGAACACCCTGTAAAAAAA
>JAGFJE010000522.1 GCA_024103175.1 Phaeodactylibacter sp. | reverse complement strand
GATTACGATTCCAAGATTGCCGTCTATATGGCGGGAGCTTCCTGCCCGGTTACCGACGCCGACCTGTTGATCTGCAATGATGACGGCCCCGGCGCTTGTGACCTTGCTTCCGAGGCTCTTTTCGATGTTGTGTCCGGAGAAACTTACCTCCTCCGCATTGGCGGATACGGAGACGGAGGCCCGGGCGAAGAAGGTTCCGGCTCGTTCACCATTACAGAATTTGTCCCCGCTGTTCCCAATGACCTCTGTGCAGATGCAGAAGCAATTGGCCTGGTGGAAAATTTCCAGTTCAGCAATATCGACGCCACAACCGACGGCCCGGAGCACCCCGGAGACCCCAACGGCTGCTTCGGGTTCAATGACGCGCAGGCCGGTTCTGATATCTGGTATACCTTCACTCCGGAAACTGACACCTATGTGCAATGGTCGACCTGCAGCAGCATCAGCTTTGACTCCCGCCTGGTGGTGTACGGCCCCAATGCCGACTGCCCCCCGACCGCCGACCAGTTGTACGCCTGCAACGACGACGGCCAGGGCTGCTCCAACTTCTCCTCTTCCGTCAATTTTAGCGTATCCGCCGGCCAGACGTATACGCTCCGCCTGGGCGGTTTCGGTGGCGATCAGGGCCAGGGGACTTTTAACCTGATCGAAGTCACCCCTCCTACTCCACCCGCCAATGACAATTGTGCAAACCCCGATTCGGCATATATCATTTCCAGGGATGCAGCGGATAATTTCGAGGACCTGATCGAAGGGACTACGGTGGACGGCACTTTTACAAGCAGCACCTTCAATTTCCCGCAATGCCTCGGCAACCAGGCCGGGGGGGAATTCTCCGATGTATGGTATAAATTCAATACCTGGGGGAATACGGAAATTGAACTTCGCCTGAACCCTTTAACGGAAGGCGCCCTGTTCTTTGCCGACCTGTACCTGGATTGTGAAAACCAGGTGGACACCCTGTCCTTTCCGGGGTCCTGCCTTTTCAATTCCCTGGAAGAGCCTTTTGTGACCACTACGATCACCGGCTTGCCGGATGAACCGATCGACCTGCTGCTTCGCATCACGACGAGGCTGACCACTGACCCCCCAGGAGAATTTTTCTTCCAATTGGTGGGAGACATTACCGCCCCCCCCAGCAATATAAATGAGCCTAGTGTCGTCGAGGAACTGTCCCTGTTCCCCAACCCCACAAAAGGGCAGGTGGTAACCTCCTTCAACCTGATTGAAAGCTCCGAAGTACAGGCCTCCATAGTCAACCTCCTGGGAGAAACCCTGTCCACACAGTACCTCGGCCGTTTACCCGCCGGAAAGCATATCGAGCCGGCTGACGTCTCCACGCTTCCCAACGGCATTTATTTCATGCGGATAATGGCCAACGGGCAGTCCCGCACGGTGAAGTTCGTGAAGAAGTAAATTGAATTGGTATTTGCGATGTTTGATCTGGAAAGCCATCGCATGGCCCCAAATCAAACATCGCAAATTTTAACCGGCTCGGCAGAGATTTATCCGGCTGAACAGACGGACGGTCAAACATCAAACATCAAAAATCAAAAATCAAAAATCAAAAATCTACACCTTCAGCCCATGCCACCCCTTCGATCTTAAATACCAGAGCGTAAGCGCCAGCATCATCACCCAGTAAAAGATCTCCGCCGCCCAGGCCCAGGGCAGGCCGCCGTTGGTATAATTCACTTCGATATAAATATAAGCCAGGTACCCCAGTGCGCACCAGGTCTGTATTTTCAGGCCGTAGTAGGTGGCGCCGGTGCCCGCCAGGCCGTTGAAGAACACGCTGCCGATGGAAAACAAGGTAAGAATACCCACCAGCACGTATAAAATGGGCTGAGAATCGGTAATGAGGGACATGTCTTCCGAGCCGAGCAGCGGATAGAGGATCTTGTGCGGAAAGAGGACGACCGGCAGGGTGATCAGCATGGTGGTAAACCAGGCGATCTTGGCCGTCTTCCAGATGATGGGAATGACCGCCTGCCGTTTCCGTTGCCCGATAAAATTGCTGACCAGGGTATTGACGCCGGAAGCGAAACCCCAGGTCGGTATGGAAAGGACCAGATAGACCATGCGCACCAGGTTGGTGATAGCCAGCTCGTGCTCTCCCAGGTTCTCGACAATACCAAAGAAAACGAACCAGCTTCCCAGCCCGACAAAAGCCTGGGCCACGATGGGAATAGAAAGGCTGTACTGCTGGCGGATGAGGGCGAAATCTATCTTAGGCAACCGGAAGAGGTGATAAGAACGGGCGGGCCGGTCGAAGAGGATATAAACGAAAAAGACAATAAAAGCCACGATCTCGGCGATGGTGCTGGCCAGGCCGGCTCCGGCAATGCCCATTTCCGGCAACCCCCACTTGCCGAAGATCAGGCCGTAATCGAGGGCGATATTGACCACGCCCAGAATAACCGTATCCACAATGATGAAGCTGGTCCGGGCCACCCCGGTATACAGGGCAATGACGGCCACCCCGGTATAGCTGAAAAAAACACCCCAGGACCTCGTTTCCAGATATTCCAGGCTTTTGGAGAAAACGACCGGAGAATCCACGATCAGGCTGAAAAAGTAATAGCAGCCATACTGCATAAAAAAGAACATCACGATGGCCAGCCCGAACTCGAAGTACACCATGGAGTAAAAGGTGCGCCCCACCTCATGGAGGTTCCCCTCCCCCGCCCGGCGGGCGATCATGATCTGCCCTCCGCGGGAGAACCCGTAGCCGATCGCCGCGACGACCAGGTAAAAGACCCCGACAAAACCGATGGTCGCGAAATCTTCCTGGCTGAGGTGGTAAAGGAAAACGCTGTCGCTCAGCGCGATGACGTTCTGCGCAGCGCTCCCCAGCATGATCGGGGCTGAAATGGAAAGGATCTGGCGGTATGAAGTTCTCAGGCGCATGGCAGGCAAATGTACCATTTTAGCCCGATGATTTAAACTTATTCAGATGGGCTGCAAGCGAACTTCCTGAATAAGTTTAATTCAGTCCAAATATTGAAAAATCACTAAATTCGCCTGCATAAGAAAACTTTCGTGGGATTTTGTGCCTTAGTGTCTTAGTGGCATTTTAAATGCAGAGAAAAAAGATCAATTAAATGAAAGATAAAACCACCCCGGAAGCCCCACGGGCGCCAAAAAACCCCAGAGCGCTTACCATTCACGGCGATACCCGTATCGACGACTATTACTGGCTCAACGAAAGGGAAAATGAGGAAGTCATCGCCTATCTGAATGCGGAGAATGAGTATAAGGATAAAATGATGGCCCACCTGAAGCCCTTTCAGGATAAGCTGTACCAGGAGATCATCAGCCGCCTCAAGCCGGATGAAGAGTCGGCGCCCTACCTGGACAACGGATATTATTACATCGCCCGCTACGAAAAAGGCAAGGAACACCCCATCTATTCCCGAAAAAAAGGCAGCCTGGAAGCGGAAGAAGAGATCATGCTGGACGAAAACGAGCTGGCCGCGCCCCACTCCTACTACCACATCGGCGGCCGCAGTGTCAGCCCGGACAATAAGCTGCTGGTGTTCGGGGAAGATACCGTCAGCCGCCGTATCTATACCCTGCGCTTCAAAAACCTGGAAACCGGAGAAACGCTGGAAGACACCATCCCCGGCACTTCCGGCTCCGCCGCCTGGGCCAACGACAACAAAACGGTATTCTATGCCGTTAAAGACCCCACAACACTGCGCACCCACAAGATCTTCCGCCACGTGCTCGGCACATCTGTGGAACAGGACGTGGAAGTGTTTCACGAAGACGACCCTACCTACCGGGCCTTCGTCTACAAATCGAAATCCAAAAAGTACATCATCCTCGGCTCCTACGCCACCCTTAGCCAGGAATACCAGGTGCTCGACGCCGACGCCCCGGAAAGCGCGCCCCGCGTCATTCAACCCCGCGAACGGGGCCTCGAATACAGCATTGCCCACCACCACGACAAATTCTACATCCGCACCAATCTGGACGCCCGCAACTTCCGCCTGATGGTGACAAATGAGAATGCCACCGCCAAAGCGTACTGGAAAGAGGTTATTCCCCACCGGGAAGACGTCCTCCTGGAAGATATGGACCTCTTCGAAGAGTTCCTGGTGCTCTCCGAACGCCGCAACGGCATCACCCAGCTGCGCATTCGGCAGTGGAAAGGGCCCGAACATTACATCGATTTCGGTGAAGAGGCTTACCTGGCCTACGTTTCTATCAACCCCGACTTCGATACCGACTGGCTGCGCATCGGCTATACTTCCCTGACGACCCCCAATACCACCTACGACTACAACATGAAAACCAGGGAGCTGAAAATGCTCAAGCAGCAGGAGGTGATCGGCGATTTCAAACCGGAAAACTATCATAGTGAACGGTTATACGCCACCGCCCGCGACGGCGTCAGGGTGCCGGTCTCTTTGGTTTACCGAAAGGGCTTCAGGAAAGACGGCAGCCAGCCGCTGCTCCTCTACGGCTACGGTTCCTACGGCCACAGTATGGAGCCTTATTTCAGCTCGGTGCGCCTCAGCCTGCTCGACCGGGGTTTCGCCTTCGCCATTGCCCATATCCGCGGCGGAGAAGAAATGGGAAGGCATTGGTACGAAGACGGGAAACTGCTGAAGAAAAAGAATACCTTCACCGACTTTATCGATTGTGCGGAACATCTGCTGGCCCATCAATATACGAGCCGCGACAAACTCTTCGCCATGGGCGGCAGCGCCGGCGGCCTGCTGATGGGCGCCGTGGTAAATATGCGGCCGGAACTCTGGCGCGGCATCGTCGCCGCCGTGCCCTTCGTGGATGTAGTGACCACCATGCTGGACGACAGCATCCCGCTGACCACCGGTGAGTACGATGAGTGGGGAAACCCCAACCACAAGGAGTACTATGATTACATAAGATCTTACTCCCCCTACGACAATGTCGAAGCCAAGGACTATCCCCCTATGATGGCTATTACCGGCCTGCACGACTCCCAGGTGCAGTACTGGGAACCGGCCAAATGGGTAGCCAAACTTCGGGAACTGAAAACCGACGATAACCCTCTGCTACTCCACACCAACATGGAGGCGGGGCACAGCGGCGCCTCCGGCCGATACCGGCAGTATAAGGAAACGGCCATGGAGTATGCTTTTTTGCTGGGCCTGGCGGGGCTGGCGGAGGAATAGAACGCAGCAGTTCCCGCTTTGGACGAGATTACACCTTTTTCGTACCTCAAAAGATGTCACCTCGTCCAAATTAAGGAGGCTGGGAAGTGGTGCGGGCAGTATCAATTAATTTAAATTACAGTATAACTCAACGTATCAACACCTTCTTTCCGATGGCCTGCCCGTCAACGACAATCCTCACAAAGTACAGCCCGGCCGGCAGTTCGCTGACATCCAGGCCAACGGTTGGCCCACTCCACTGCCATTGGGCAACCTGTTGCCCGGCCGTATTGAACAGCCAGGCTTGCCTGGCGCCTTCTGAGCCCACCTGAATGGTTAATTGCTCTTCCGCCGGGTTGGGGAATAGCCGTACAGCACTTTCCAGACTGGGTTCATCAGCCGGCGTGGTGCTATCCAGCCGCAGGGGCGTCTGAAAGCCCGACAGGCCGCCGCGCTCGTTGCCGACGATGATCTCCAGGAAGCCGTCGTCGTCGATATCGGCCATGGCGGGGCGGGTGCGGGCGCCTACCCGGATATCTCCCATGGTTTCCGTAAGGAGGTTAAAGGCCCCGTACAGGTTGCCTTCTATGTCGTTATAGAATTCGATCTGGCCCACTTCCGTTCCGGTAACGAAAACAAATTCCCCCTGCTGATCCAGCACGATCGGGGCACTGTAACCGGTAATTGCGCCGGGAACAGAAGTCCTGACATTGCCCAGTTGCGGCGTATTCGGCGCCACTGTTGGGTCGGAATTAAACATGGGGTTGCCGGCCGTCCCGATATTCTGAAAGTAATTGACATTGCCGGTGCGCTCCCCTACGATCAGGTCGGGCAGGCCATCCCGGTTGAGGTCGGCGATGAAGGGGACACTGAGCTGGCCAATATTGATGCCCATATAACCATACTGCCAGGGCCCATAGGAAACCGGGTTGCCGGCCCCTGCGGTATTTTCGGCATAGAAGAGCTGGCCGAATATCTCCCCCACCAGGATGTCCATATCGCCATCGCCGTCCAGGTCGCCGAAGGCGGGCGCGAAAGAGTAGTTATCGTTAAAAACATTGAGGTTCAGGAAGTTGGCGTTCACCAGTTCAAAGGCAGGGTTGTTTGCCGTCCCGATATTTTCGTAGAGGAAAAGCCGGGCGTCGCGCCGGCCGCCGGATTGCCAGAAGCCGGTATTGCCAACGACGAGGTCGAGCAGGCCGTCGGCATTGTAATCGACGAAGGCGGGATAGGCGCCGCTGCCGAGGTCGACCATCTCATTCACGAGCAGGTCCTGCTGCCGGAATTCAAAAAGAGGGTTTTCGGCTGTACCGGTATTCTCATAAAACCAGGCTACGTTGTAGTTTTCCGACAGGTTGGTGGCGTTGGGAGAAGCCAGCAGGTCCTTTTTGCCATCGTTATTGAGGTCTAGGTAGAATGCCGCCGGGAAGATGGGGATACTGGCCGTCACATCGTAGCTGGGGTAATTGGTGTCCTGATCCACGATCCAGGCCTGCTCACAGGCGCCGCCGTTGGCCAGGTAGTTGAGGGTGCTGAAGGTAATGTCGCCGATCACCAGGTCCTTGTCCCCGTCATTGTCGCTGTCGAAGGTAAGCAAGGTAGAGCCCGGGTGGCGCATGGATACGGAAGCCTCGCTCCCGGCGAGGTTAAAACAATCACCGGGAGATTCGGCCAGGCCGACCGCCTGTTCGATGCTGCTTTCAAAAATTCCGCCCCAGCAGTCGTCCACCAGTTCGAAAATGAGGCTGTCCAGGCCGTAGTTTTCTTCTACGGACTGGTTGGCGTACATTTCGATGTAACCGCCGGCGGGGTTGAAGGTGAGGATGTCCAGGTCGCCGTCGCAGTCCAGGTCGTCGATGGCGGGATAGTCGACCAGGCTGACAAAGACCTGGGTTTCGGTGCCGTTGAGGAGGGGAAAGTTGATCAGGCTGTATTCGTTGTCAAAAGGCAGGCGCTCGAAAGCGATGTGGCCGTTCTCGTAATAACCGTAAAACACGATGATCCCCTGGAAGGGGGCCCGCCCCTGGGCCTGGGTGAAGATGTCCATGGCGCCATCCTGGTTGAAATCCCGCAGGAGGACCCAATCGTTGAGCCCCCGGGGAAAATACTGCACATACTGAGGCGCATAGCGGTAGCTCGGTTCTCCGGGTGTGCCTTCATTGATGAAAGTGAGCTGTACATCGCCGGTACGGTCGAAGATGTAGAGGTCCTGTATCTGGTCGTTATTGAGGTCTACGGCGTTGAACTGAGGGTTGTTAAGGCCCCCCGCCAGGGGAAAGGCAAGGTTCTTACCGTTTACTCTGAAAGGGGCATTGAGGGGCTGATAAGGTTGAGAAAAAACGGGAACGACAACAGCCAGAAGCAGTCCGGTGATCCATACAGCTCTTTTCATAACTTAATTTTGGTGAAGTGAAGTAAGGCTTCCGCGGCAATGTCACTTGGTGAATTATTGAAATCTTCGTTTCTTGGGGTCTGCCTGCCGCAAGTATGCTCGGGGGTCAAAATTATAAAAAGCGAAAATGAAAAACCTTTACCGGCTAACTTTTCTCTTCTTTTGTTGTACACTTACCACTTCCTTTTCCCAGACGGACTCGACTGCCTTTTCTTCCGGGCCCTCCCCGCTTCCGCTTGAAAGCTATACCCTTACGGCGGAGAAGAGTAACCTGGTTTTTACTTCTAGCATACAACAGGGCCAGGCAACAGTGTTCATTAACGGTGAAGAAAAGGCCCTTCTTTTCCGGGACGGGCAGGCCAGCATTCCCGCTGAGGCGGATGCTCTGGGAAAGCTGCTGCTGATCAGAAACGGAAAAAAGCACTACCGGTTGTACCATCTCTCCCAGCGAACCGAAGGCGGCTACCGGTTGCGGATGATCCCCATGTGGCTGTCGATTGTCCCCCCGTTGGTGGCCATATTCCTGGCGCTGATCTTTCGGGAAGTGATCATTTCCCTCTTCATCGGGGTCTGGGCGGGGGCATTCATCGCCGGCGGTATGCGAATCGAATCCTTCTACTATTTTGCGCTCAGCTTTCTGGAGGTCGTTGAGCGCTACGTTATCAATGCCCTGAATGACCGTTCGCACCTGGCCATCATTATATTTTCCCTGCTCATTGGGGGCATGGTGGCCGTCATTTCCCGAAATGGCGGCATGGCGGGCGTCGTCCAGGCGTTCTCGCGCTACGCCCGGTCGCCAAAAAGCGCACAGTTCATCACCTGGCTACTGGGGGTTGCCATTTTTTTCGACGACTACGCCAATACCCTGATCGTGGGCAACACCATGCGCAAGGTGACAGACCAGTTTAAGGTGTCCCGCGAGAAACTAGCCTATATTGTAGACAGTACGGCGGCGCCGGTGGCGGCGGTGGCGTTCATAACGACCTGGATCGGCGCCGAGCTCAGCTATATCGACGACGGTATTGAGGGCCTTCCGGGTTTTGAAGCGGATATGACAGCCTACGCTATATTTATCGATTCCCTAAAATATTCGTTCTATCCCATCCTGACGCTGGCCTTCATCCTGATGATCGTTTTCCTGCAGCGGGATTTCGGGCCGATGTACAAATCAGAAATAAGAGCGAGAAGAACGGGAGAAGTATCCCGGCGCATGTCGGCCACCGAAGAATCCGACCTGGAAGACCTCGACCCGGTGGAAGGGGCGCCGCTGAAATGGTACAACGCCGTTATCCCGGTGGCGCTCGTAATTCTGATGACCATGTTCGGCCTGCTGGATACGGGGATGGCTTCCACTTACCGTGAGCTGCTTGCCAACGGCATCAACGTTCCCACCCAAAGCTGGGGGGACATCTGGCGCGGTACCGGGCAGCTCCTGGGGCAAGAAGGCACGTTCTTTATGAAAATAGGCAAGCTGATCGGCAATTCCGACTCCTATGTCGCTTTGTTATGGGCCTCCCTTTCCGGGGTGGCGGTAGCCATTGCCCTGACCATCGGAGCAAAGATCATGCGGCTGACGGAAAGCATCTCCACGATGATCACCGGTTTCAAGGCCATGCTTCCGGCACTGCTCATCCTGACCATGGCCTGGTCGCTGGCAGCCACCACCGAAGAACTCCACACGGCAACTTTCCTTACTTTCGCCCTGCAGGATACGGTCAACCCTTTTGTCATGCCGATGATCATCTTCGTCCTGGCCGCCCTGATCTCCTTCTCCACCGGTTCCAGCTGGAGCACCATGGCTATTCTCTACCCGATCGCCATCCCCACCACCTGGGCAATATGCCAGGCACAAGGTATAGAGCACGGCCTGAGCGTAGAGATTCTGTTGAATGTGATATCCGTCACCCTGGCGGCATCTGTATTGGGAGACCACTGCTCCCCCATTTCCGATACGACCATCCTGAGTTCCCTGGCATCAGACTGCAACCATATAGACCATGTGCGCACCCAGTTGCCGTATGCGCTAACAGTAGGAAGTGTGAGCCTGGCTTCCGCCGGGCTGTCAACCTACCTGGGCGGAGGATGGTTGATCTGCAACCTCTTACTGTTGAGTTCTCTGGCCATACTTTTTCTCATCGTATGGCGTTTCGGTAAAAAAGTTGATCATTAACATTCTACACAACAATTCTAGCGCTTAACCAAAAACACAGCCAGAAAATGATGAAAAAACTATTTTTGATCGCCCTCGTATTGTCCAGCTTCCGGTTCGTTCAGGCTACCGAAGGCATGTGGCTGCCCCTGCTTCTGCAGCAGCTCAACGAGGCGGAAATGCAGAGCCTGGGCATGAAAATGACGGCCGAAGACATCTACAGTGTGAACCAGGGCAGCCTCAAGGACGCCATCGTCCACTTTGGAGGCTTCTGCACGGCAGAGGTGATCTCCGGCCAGGGGCTGCTGCTGACCAACCACCACTGTGGGGACGAATTCATCCAGTCTCATTCTACGCTGGAAAAAAATTACTATCAGGACGGTTTCTGGGCCATGTCGAAAAGCGAAGAACTGCCCAACCCCGGGCTGTTCGCTACTTTCATCGTCCGCATCGAAGATGTGACGGAACAGGTGCTGGAAAACGTAACGGACGACATGCACCACAAGGAACGGCAGGCCTGGGTCAGCCGGAACACCGAGCGGGTGAAGAATGAGGCCCAAAGAGAGGAGTACCAGGACGTCATGATCCGGCCCTTCTTTGAGGGCAACCAGTATTTCCTGTTTGTGGCCGAGACCTACCGGGATGTGCGCCTCGTGGGCGCCCCGCCGGCATCAATCGGCAAATTCGGGGCGGATACCGACAACTGGGTATGGCCGCGCCATACCGGCGATTTCTCTGTTTTCCGCATCTATGCCGGCCCGGATAATAAGCCCGCGGAGTATTCCCCCGAAAATGTCCCCTTCCAGCCCCGGCACTTCCTCCCGGTTTCTATGGATGGCGTGAAAGCCGATGATTTCACCCTCGTCTTCGGCTTCCCCGGCCGCACGGAGGAATACCTGCCCTCCCCCGCCATCGAGCAACGGGTAAATGTGATCAACCCCATCCGTATCGGGATCCGGGACAGAACGCTCGAAGTGCTGAATGCGGAAATGCGCAAAGACCCGGAAGTTCGCCTGCAATACGTGTCCAAACAATCGCGCATCGCCAATTCCTGGAAGAAATGGATCGGAGAAAGCCAGGGTATTCAACAAACCAATGCCGTCGAAAAGCGCAGGGCCTATGAAAAGGAGTTCCAGAAGCGGGTGGACGGCAAACCGGAATGGAAAGCCAGGTACGGCAACCTCTTGCCTACTTTCAACCGGTTGTACGCCGAACAGGAGCCCTACGCCAAGGCCAGGGAGTATATCGGCGAGATCGCCGGCCGGAATATCGAGCTTTTCCGCTACGTCAACACCCTGCATAGCGTGGTGAAAATGTACGAATCCAGCGGAGCCCCGGAAGTAGAAGGCAGGATGGACAGGATAGAGGGCTTTATCGAAGGCTTTTACAAGGATTACCAGCCCGACGTCGACCGCAAGGTTTTTGCTTCCCTGATGGAAGTCTATTTCAACGAACTCAGCCCGGAATACCAGTCGAAATTCGCCATTGAGCAGTTCGTGGAGGCCAATAAAGACTATCAAACTTTAGCCGAACTGGTGTTCGCCAAAAGCCGCCTCATTCGCCCCGATGTGATGCGGCAGGCTGTCGAAGCAGGGCCGGAAGCACTGGTTAAAGTAATACAGGAAGACTACGCCTACCACTTTGTCCGGAGCATTTCCGAAGTAAATGAAGGAACAGCACTGGAAGCATACAACCGCATACAGGAGGACATAGACTTACTCCAGCGGGATTATATGCAGGCGCAGATGGAAGTCTTTCCGGAGAAACGTTTTTACCCTGATGCCAATGGCACCCTGCGCATAACTTACGGCAAAGTGGCCGGGTACGAACCCCGTGACGCCGTGCGGTACGAAACCCATACCTACCTGGAAGGCGTCATGGAGAAATACGTTCCGGGCGACTACGAATTCGACGTGCCCGAGAAGCTACGCCAGCTTTATGAAAACAAAGATTACGGCCCCTACGGCGAAGGCGGCAAAATGCCGGTCTGCTTCATCGGCAGCAACCACACTACCGGCGGCAACTCCGGCAGCCCCGCCATCGACGCCCATGGCAATCTGGTGGGCCTCAATTTCGACCGGGTATGGGAAGGGACGATGAGCGATATTTACTACGACCCTTCCATCTGCCGCAATATCATGGTCGATATCCGCTATGTCCTTTTTATAATTGACAAGCTGGGCGGGGCCGGGCATCTGATCGAGGAGATGAAACTGGTGCACCCGAAGGGGTGAGGAGACTGGGTGAGAGGGAGAGAGGGTGAGAGGGAGAGAGGGAGAGAGGGAGACTGGGAGAGAGGGAGACTGGGAGAGAGGGAGAGAGGGTGAGAGGGAGAGAGGGTGAAGGGGGGAAACAGCGAGGCCCGGCTCGGAAAACCGAACCGGGCCTCAGCTATTTCAGGGGAGAAGGAATTTATTTTTTGTTGTCTTCGTCGACTTCTTCGAACTCGACATCGGTCACATCGTCAGCACCGGAGGTTCCGCCGGCGGGGCCTTCCTCGGCGGCGCCTGCGCCTCCGCCCTGCTCGGCCTGTGCCTGCTGCGTGGCCTGGTAGAGGTCCTGGCTGGCAGCCTGCCATGCCTGGTTGAGGGCCTCGCTGGCCGTCTCGATCTTGTCGAGGTCTTCGGCCTTATGGGCTTCCCGGAGGTTGTTCAGCGCCGTTTCGATCGCGCCTTTCTTATCGGCCGGGATTTTGTCTCCGTATTCCTTGAGCTGCTTATCCGTCTGGAAGATCAACGTATCGGCAGCGTTGAGTTTCTCGACGCGCTCGCGGGCCTGTTTGTCCGCCTCGGCGTTGGCCTGGGCTTCTGCCTTCATGCGCTCGACTTCATCCTTGGAGAGGCCGGTTGAAGCTTCGATGCGGATGGATTGCTCCTTGCCGGTGCCTTTGTCCTTAGCGTGAACGTGCAGAATACCGTTGGCGTCGATATCGAAGGACACTTCGATCTGGGGTACGCCCCGCGGCGCGGGCGGAATGCCGTCCAGGATAAAGCGGCCGACGGTGCGGTTGTCCTTTGCCATGGGGCGTTCGCCCTGCAAGACGTGGATCTCTACCGAAGGCTGGTTGTCGGCGGCCGTAGAATATACCTTCGACTTCTTGGTCGGGATGGTGGAGTTTGCTTCGATGATCACGTCATAGACGCCCCCCATGGTTTCGATACCCAGAGACAGCGGGGTAACGTCGAGCAGGAGCACGTCCTGTACATCACCGCTCAGTACGCCCCCCTGAATGGCGGCGCCGACGGCCACGACCTCATCCGGGTTCACTCCTTTATTGGGCTTCTTGCCGAAGAATTCCTCCACTGCCTGCTGGATGCGCGGGATACGGGTGGAACCACCGACGAGGATGATCTCATCGATGTCGTCCTTTGTCATATTGGCATCCTTCATTGCCTTGCGGCAGGGCTCCAGCGTACGGGCCACCAGTTCGTCGGACAGTTGTTCGAATTTGGCGCGCGACAGCTTGAGGACGAGGTGCTTGGGAACGCCGTCTACTGCCGTAATATAAGGCAGGTTAACTTCCGTTTCGGAAGAAGCTGACAATTCGACCTTAGCCTTCTCGGCAGCATCCTTCAGGCGTTGGAGCGCCATGGGGTCCTTGCGCAGGTCAATACCTTCCTGCTGCTTGAAGTTCTCGGCCAGGTGGTCGATGATAACGCGGTCGAAGTCGTCGCCACCGAGGTGGGTGTCGCCATTGGTGGATTTCACTTCAAAAACCCCTTCGCCCAGTTCCAGGATGGAAATATCGAAAGTACCGCCGCCAAGGTCATAGACGGCGATGGTCATATCTTTGTTGCGCTTGTCCAGGCCATAGGCCAGGGCGGCGGCGGTCGGTTCGTTGATAATACGGCGAACCTTGAGCCCGGCGATCTCCCCGGCTTCTTTGGTAGCCTGGCGTTGAGAGTCATTGAAGTATGCCGGCACCGTAACTACAGCTTCCGTAACTTCGGAGCCCAGGAAGTCTTCAGCCACTTTTTTCATCTTCTGAAGAACCATGGCGGAGATCTCCTGAGGCGTGTAAGTACGGCCGTCAATGTCTACCCGGACGGTATCGTTATCGCCTTTAACCACTTTATAAGCAGAGCGTTCTACCTCTCCTTTGTTCTTCACTTCAGAGAAGCGCTGCCCCATATAGCGTTTGATAGAAGAAATCGTGCGCTGGGGGTTGGTAATGGCCTGGCGTTTTGCCGGGTCCCCGATCTTCCGTTCTCCGTTATCCATAAAGGCCACAACGGAAGGCGTCGTTCTGCGGCCTTCGTCGTTCGGGATAACCACGGGCTCGTTACCCTCCATCACAGCGACACAGGAGTTTGTAGTACCTAAGTCAATCCCAATAATTTTACCCATGTTATGTGATTTTTGATTTTGTTCTAACTAATGTCACCCTTTACCTATCAATGGGTATGCCAAGCCGGAAGAGGGGGCCTAATTATGACAAAACTGCCCTAAATTGGCCAGGTTGAATGACAGATCATAGCAATATAAGCCTTACAGGCGGAGATGAGGTGACAAAAAGGCAGGGAATGTCAGGTGTCCGTATTTTCATCCGGCCCGGAAAATGGGCTGTCTGCCGGGGCTCTCAAAATGAACCCGCTTCCGTGTACATTCTGGATATGGATGTCCTCATCCTTGGACAGGTACTTTCTCAATTTCGAGATGAAAACATCCATACTTTTGCGGGTGAAGAAATCACTTTTCCCCCATAGCGCCTTGAGGATTTTTTCCCGGTGCGCCAGTTCATTGATATGCTGGCACAGGAAATGCAGCAATTCTGCCTCTCGGGGAGTGAGCAGCGTAATTTCATCGCCGAAGATGAGTTCCTGGTTCTTGTGATTAAAACGGTATTTCCCCAGCGTGATATATGGCGGGAGGGTAGTTGGCCTTGTGTCGGCGCGTTTGAGCACCGCCCGGATACGCGCCACCAGTTCTTCCTCGTCGACGGGCTTTTTGATGTAATCGTCGGCGCCCAGGTTGAATGCCTTCAGCACATCGACTTTCAGAGAGCGGGCAGTCAGGAAGATCAAAGGCAGGTTGGGGTCGGCCGCCTTGATCTTTTCGGCCAGGCGATATCCATCCATTCCCGGCATCATGATATCCAGGATGCAGAGCGCAAAGGAATGCTTACGAAAAGCCTCCAGGCCTTTTTCTCCGTCCGCCGCCAGCGTTATATCAAAGCCTTTCAGCTCCAGGTATTCTTTCATCATATACCCCAGGCTCTGGTTGTCTTCCACAAGCAAGATCTTTACTTTTCCCATTTTCAATGCCTTTGTTCAATTAACAGGAATACAGAGGGTGAAGAGGCTGCCCTTCCCCCCCGCCCCGGGAGCGGGGCTTTCTACTTTGACGGCCCCTCCGTGGAGGCGGGCGACCTGCCGGACATAGCTCAAGCCCAAGCCGAAGCCTTTGGTTTGGTGAATGTCGCCGCTGTTCACGCGGTAAAACTTTTCGAAAACCTTCTTCCGGTCCGAAGGGGCGACCCCTACGCCCCAGTCCCGGACGGAAATACAGCAATTGCTTTTTTGGTTGAACGTCCTGACTTCAATGATCTTTTCTTCCCCACTGTATTTTAGAGCATTTTCCAGTAGATTATGCAAAGCATTGCCCAGGTGCACGGGGTCTATCCAGGCTCTGGCCATGGCCGCCTCGGGGAAGTAACGGAAAGAACCGCCCTGCTGATCCACATGTATCCGGAAAAACTCGATCGTCGGCGCCAGGGCTTCATGGATATCGAGATGTTCCTTTTCCAGCACCTGCCTGCTTTTCTCCAGTGAAGCCAGTTCCAGGACCTTGTTGACCTGAAGCTTCAAAGCCTCATTTTCCCGTCGGATCACTTCCAGGTATTGGCGTTCCGGATCGGATTTGACGGTTTTCTGAAGCATGCTTGTCGTCAGCCCTATGGTAAATACCGGCGTCTTCAATTCATGGGTCAGGTTGTTGATAAAATCATTTTTGACTTCATCCAGCTTTCGCTGCTCTTCCAGGAAACGAACCAGCCAGATGAAACAGCCTCCGATCAGGAAAAAGAAGATAAGAAAAGGTATGGTCAGGTGGTTCAACTGTGAAATGAGGTATTTGACCAGGTTCTGTGCTTTAAGATGAAGCACCAGGCGGCAGCCGCACCGCTGCGGGAGCAGCCCCTCCAGAAAAATACGGTAATGGCTGATGGAATCGAAATCGTTGAAACCTTCCGACTGGAGAAAAGGATGGATCTCCAGCCCGTCGGTAATGGCAAAGGCAAAATCAATGTCCAGCCCCTGGCTCAGCAGCTTGTCTTTCAGAAAACCCCGGAATAAACGTTCTGAAGCGCCCCTTAGCGAATCCAGGTTGCCCGGCCCGGGGGCGACGATAGACGCCAGTAGCAGGCTCATTTCATTCTCTCCGTGAAGCTCCTGTTTGGCCGCCTGGAGGGCGTTACGCGCCTGGTAGCTGAAGCGGGCATAGGTTCCCCTCAGCCCAATGATCAGAAAACGGTACTGAACCACCCCCAGGCCTATCAGGGAAAAAGCCAGGGCCAAAACGATCACTTTTTTCATCGGCCGTTGCGGTTTGGGATAACAAAATTTAATGGAATTTAGCCTTTTCCAACTTATTGTTGGCCAATTATTAAGGCCATTAACCAATCGTTTGCCATTAATAACCCCGCGTTGGTAAAAAGGCAACGCTCCTTCTCCGACCTTTGGAATAACCATCAACACTCAATTGACATGAAACACCTTTACACTAGCCTCTTACTGGGGTGCGCCCTGTTTGCCCTTTCCTTCCCATCAGCCGATGCTCAGGGCTGTGTCGCCATCCGGCATTTTTCGTCCTGCAGCAGCAACAATTTCCACGCTCAGTTCCTCGGCGGCGGCGACTGGCAGTTTGGCATGAACTACCGCTACTTCAAGTCTTTTCGCCATTTCAGGGGCACGCATGAGGAACCCGACCGCGTGGCCAACAATACCGAAGTGGTGAACCACGCCCATGCGTGGGACTTCAACATAACGCTCGGCATCAACCGGCGGGCCTTTGCCAACCTGACGCTTCCGTTCGTGGCCAACACCCGCTCCTCGCTCTACGAGCATGGTCGAAGTGAACGGAACACGACCTACTCCCGCGGCCTGGCCGATGTCAGGATCAGTATGGGATACTGGCTATTCGCCCCGGAAAAGAGCCCCAACGGCAACCTCGCCCTGGGTTTGGGGGTTAAATTGCCCACGGGCGACTTCGCCGCCAGCGATATCTTTTACAACGTCGGCCCGGACGAAACCCCTCAGGTACGCCCCGTCGACCAGTCGATACAGCCCGGCGACGGCGGCTTCGGCCTGGCGCTGGATGTGCAATTCTTCCAGAGGCTCGGCCAAAGCCTGTACGCCTACGGCAACGCATTCTACCTGTCTAACCCCAGAGAAACCAACGGGACGCGGACCTTTCGGGAAACCCTCAGCCCTATCCTTGTCAATGAAGCCGTTATGTCCGTCCCTGACCAGTTCGGCCTGCGCGCCGGAGTGAGTTATGCAATGGGCAATCTACCGTTGGAAGCGTTGCTGGGCGTGCGGTACGAAGGCGTGCCGGTGGAAGACCTGATAGGGGGAAGCCAGGGGTTCAGAAGGCCCGGCAGCGTTTTATCCGTAGAGCCGGGGGTCAATTACATGAAGAACAACTTCTCACTGTTCTTTTCGGTTCCTCTCGCCATGAGGAGAAACCGCCCGCAGAGCGTTACCGACCTGGAAACGGAGAAAGAAACCGGACAACCCCGCAACGGCGACGCCGCCTTCGCCGATTACCTGATCAATGTCGGGTTAACCTATCGAATCAACAGGAGCCCCATTCGCCTGGATGGGATCAACGGAAATTAAGCAGTTTATAAGTTTCATACCTTTCTATGGGTAGCCCCTGCCTTGGCCACAGGCCAGGCGCGGGCTTTCCCCATATTTTTTTCAACTTTCGGCAACCAATGAAAAACCACATTTTTTTCCTGTTCATTTTCCTTTTTCTGATGAATGGCATCCGGGCCACTATCCGCGGCCTATAAACTTGATCCCTGGATTTAAAACCATAGCCGGCACGCCCAATTTTCCCAGTTATACTTCCGGCCACAGCGTCTTTTCCGCCGCAGGCGCCGAAGTGTTAGCCTACCTTTTTCCCGGTGAAGCCAACCTGTTCAGAGACTGGGCGCTCGAAGCGGCGGCTTCCAGGGTATACGGAGGTATCCACTGGACCTTCGATGCGGACGTGGGCACGGAACAGGGGATAAAAGTAGCTCTATATACCATCGATGTAGCAAAAGCCGACGGGGCAGATTGATCTGCCCCGGGGCCGGGGAGTAAAATATAAATCCGTAACATGGCGCGCCATGTTACGGATTTATATTTTACTGAAAATTCAGGTTGCGGGTATAGATGCCCGTTTGAAGGGAGTCGAGCGCCTCGTCGGCGAACACCAGCCCCTGCCGCAGAACGGAATAGCGGGAGGTCACTATTCCCAGCCCGCCTTCCACATTGGTGTAGGTAGGAATACTCTGGGCGCTCGTAATGCCTGTATTGGCGCGGCTTACCCGAACAAACTGGTACAACTCGTCGCCGGCGCCGGTAACCTGAAGGCTCATGCCTTCAATCACCCGCTGGGCGCCTTCTACCACGGGGATCTGTGTGGCCAGGGCCTGATAAAAACTTTCCCAGCTCGCCTCATAAGTGATCAGCCCACCGTCGTTTTCAGGAGCAAAAACACTGCGGTTGACCACCCAGGCAGCTGATTTTGGGGAGAATTCCGTTTCCCCCGGAAGCCGTTCCAGGTAATTGAAAAAGAAACGAATGTCAAATATCCTGGCGTACTCATCCGGCGTCCAGGCAATATTTAAGGGAGCGTTGTAACGGGTGCGGTTAATGCGCTCCGGAGGATTAAAGCGGTTGGTCTCAATTTCCCCCAAAATGCGGGTTTCGGCAAACGCCGGCTCGTCAATACCGCCGCGGTTGACAACGACCCGCACCTCATCTCCTTCCTCCAGGCCGGCATCCTCTGCGCGCAGCTTATACAATACATTGGGTTCGGTGGCGAACAGGCCGTCTTCCTTCGGGTATCCTTCTTCATTTCCATCCACTCTCTCCATTATGAAAGACTTACCACTGGTAAGGTTCACCAGTTCAACCGTAATATCCTGGTAATAGATTGAATCCGGGATCTTGGCAATCTCCAGGGCGTTGCCGCCCGGCTCCAGAAAGGCCTTTTCCACGCGTACGTAGTGGGCAGTGTCCTGGACGGAGAGGAAACTGTAAACGATGGGAATGTCTTTCCATTCGGCTTCCAGCTCAAAATCGGTAGAACAGGAACTCAGGAGAATGAGGGTCAACAGCAGGGTGAAAATGAGGTTGTTCTTCATCGCAGTCATTTTAGCGCCCCAAAGGTATAATTTTTGGCCTAATAATTCCAACCCTCACTATTTCCGGCAGTGACTTAGATAAGACGTACGGCCGTTTAGCTAAATAATTAATTATCTTGCAGCCACAAAATTCAGCCCCATGTCTGTAAATAAAGATATCAAACGGGTGACCACCCACGTCTTGCAGGAGATGAAGACGCGGGGGGAAAAGATCACCATGCTGACCGCTTATGATTTCTCTATGGCGCGCATCCTGGACGAGGCCGGCGTCGACGTCCTGCTGGTAGGCGATTCGGCCTCCAACGTAATGGCCGGCCACGAAACCACCCTGCCCATCACCCTCGACCAAATGATCTACCACGGCGCATCCGTGGTGCGGGCCGTCAAGCGGGCGCTCATAGTGGTAGACCTTCCCTTTGGGTCCTATCAGGGCAACTCGCGGGCGGCGCTGGATTCCACGATCCGGATCATGAAGGAAGCCGGGGCGCACGCCGTCAAACTGGAAGGCGGCTCTGAAGTGCAGGAGTCCATCAAGCGCATCCTCTCTGCCGGCGTGCCGGTAATGGGCCACCTGGGCTTGACCCCGCAGTCCATCTATAAGTTCGGCACCTACACCGTACGGGCAAAAGAGGAGGCAGAAGCGGCAAAATTGATGGAAGACGCCGAACTACTGCAGGAACTGGGTTGTTTTGCCATCGTCCTGGAAAAGATACCCGCCAAACTGGCTGTCAAGGTGGCGGAAAAACTGTGGATACCGGTTATCGGGATCGGCGCCGGCGCCGGGGTGGACGGGCAGGTGCTGGTCACTCACGACATGCTGGGCATCACCAAGGATTTCCAGCCGAGATTTCTGCGCCGCTACCTCGGCCTGTTCGACTCCATAAAAGGAGCGGTCAACCAGTATATCGAGGATGTGCGGTCGAAAGATTTTCCGAACGAGAAGGAGCAGTATTAGGGTGGATTCGTGGATTCGTTGATTTTTACCCGGCCGAGGGACGAGGACGGGCGTGATTCGTGAGGGCTAACGGATGCAAAGCAGCAGCAATTCTCGTTTTGGCAAAATGAGGCCCAAATTCCTGCCGCGAAAATTTATCCGGCCTCCTATCAATACGTTTTTATACTATAACGTATAAAACTGCTCCATTGGAACGTTAGTAAAAAGAGCCATTCAAAAAACCGGGGAAACAATACACCCAGGAGCCAAAACGGAACTTCGAGTTAAAAACACACAGTCGAGGAACTAACCAATCCAAGCTATGTCTATGAAGGCCATTCACATCATAACCGGAGTTTCGGCTCTGGCGCTGCTGCTCATCGGGATCTTTATTTACGTCAAATTCGTGGGCGCCCCCGCCGTGCCTCACGGCCTGGAGGATTACTACGTTGAGATACCCACCAATTCCTCTTTTGAAGAGGTAATGGCCATACTGGAGAAAAAGGGCGTATTGAAAGACAAAAAGGCATTCACCCTGCTGGCGGAGCGGATGAATTACCAGCGCAACCCCATGCGTGCCGGCCGCTATGAGTTGCAGCCCGGCTGGAGCCTCATTCAGCTGATCCGCCACCTGCGGGGCGGCAGCCAGGCGCCGGTCGACGTCGTCCTCACCAACGAACGCCTGCCCGAAAACGTGGCCGCCAAAGCCGCCCGCTTCCTGGAACCGGATTCTGTAGACATCCTGGCCCTGTTCCAGGACGAAGAGTACCTGGCGGCCATCGGTTACACGCCCGAAACCCTGATGAGCCTTTTCATCCCCAATACTTACGAATTCTACTGGAATACCAGCCCCAAGAGCTTCGTCGAACGTATGATCAAGGAACACGACGCCTTCTGGGAAAGAGAAAACCGGCAGGAAAAGGCCGAGGCCCTGGGCATGACGCCCCGGGAAGTATACACCCTGGCCTCCATCGTGGAAAAGGAAACGCTGGTGGATAAAGAAAAGCCGCGCATGGCCGGCGTCTACCTCAACCGCCTGCGCACCGGCATGCGCCTGCAGGCCGACCCGACGGCCGTCTTCGCCCGCCGCGATTTCGATACGCCCCGGGTAACGCACTACCACACCAAATTCGACTCTCCCTACAATACCTACCTCTACGCCGGCCTGCCGCCGGGCCCCATCAGCATGGCCTCCATAACCAGCATCGACGCTGTGCTCAACGCCGAAGAACACGATTACATCTTCTTCTGCGCCAAAGGGGACGGCTCGGGGCTGCACGCCTTCGCCAAGACACTGGCGGGGCACAACAGCAATGTGGCGGAGTATAAAAGGAATTTGACGAAAAGGGGGCTGCGGTAGGGACAGGATGACAGGATTTTTCAGGATTGACAGGATTGCCGGGGCAGAGCCTTTTGTCCGCGGCAGGCAAGTCCTGTTCATCCCCGCAATCCTGTCATCCTGTCCCCGCTCCGGGCCTCCGCCCAACTTCTCAGGCTCGCTTTAGGCTCGCCTTGCTCCGTTGGGCCTCGCCCCGTTGCTTGCTCACCCTGTGAAAT
>JAGFJE010000486.1 GCA_024103175.1 Phaeodactylibacter sp. | reverse complement strand
TAAACAGAAATTCATATCCGACCAGCCCATCGAGGCCGGCGCCGAAGGCGGCGTTGATCTCGTCGAGGTTGGCGAGCAGGGTGCGCATGCCGGAGCAGCGTATGCGGCTGTTGCAGCGGAATCGGTATAGCTTGCCGGCGAGCACTTCCACGGCCTGCTCTCCCACGCCGTTGAGGTTCACCCTTTTCGAGATCTTAAAGTGGTTGAGGATGCGCCTTTTAGGCCGGCTGTGCAGCAGGTTGAGCTCGGCGCCGGAGTCCAGTCCGAACCGAACGGGGGTTTTGTCCACCCAGCCCGCGATGATAATGACATGCCCCTGGAGCTGAAAATCCAGGCTGTCCTCCGGTTCTTCCAGGATGGCCAGGCTGTCGAGGCGCTCGCCATTTTCATTCAGCCGGGTTAGGGTGAGTTGTTGCAGCTGGAAGTCGATAAGGATTTCGAAATCTCTCAATACTTCGAAACCGATCAGGCCCAGTACCTGTATGTTCTTCTTTTCTTCAATGTGGCTCAGGTCGACGATGTGGGCTTGTATATTACCGAAAAACAGGCTGTCCCAGGAGAAATCCCGGACAGGGCGGGCGCTGCCCCCCTCCACGGCGCCGGTCGTGCCTACCGACGCGACGGTGCGCCGGGAGGAGCCGCCCTCGAAGTGGCTGGCGTTCAGGATGAGTTCGGCCGAGCCGGTGTCGAGGACAAAATTGCCGTCGAGGCCCTCTGCTTCCGCTTCCACTACGATGAGGCGGCCCGCCAGTTCGAAGGGAATGCGGATGGTGTGGGCGGATACCTGCTCGCCTTGAGGAAAACTCAACCGGTTGATGGCTATTTGCCGGGGCGGCAGGTTGGATCTCGCCGGGAAGCCCTTGCCCAGCAAAAGGATGAGAAAGAAGGAAGTTCTGTATAACATGTCGAGTCGGGTGAATAATCCTCCAATATATGCTTCTTTGGTTTATTACTCAACCGGGATATACCGATACCGCTATATTATGTACGAAAAAGGTAGGCGCGGGGTTATACTACCGGCCCCAGGGCTCAAAATTTTTCTCAGAAACCCTTTTCCAACTTAACTTTTCTTCAGGCGGCCCGCAGCAAAAAAAAAAGCTGCCTCCCATCGGAGGCAGCGCTATACTACTGCATACTGAAAGCACAACTTTAAATCTTTATATTCCTTCCTGCATCATACTGAACAGATGCAGCTCAAGCCATATCCCTGTGGCCACCAGGAACTTGCCGCCGGCTGGCCAACCGTTGAACCAGTTGGCGAGCCCGGCTGCGATCAACGCGAAGCCGGCAAGGAAGAGGGATAGCCTGATTATTTCTTTTAGGGTGTTTATCATTGCTCTTCGTTTGATAGCTTTACTATTATACAATTATAGGATTTTTTGGTTTGTAAAAAAAGAGGTTTTTTTTAAAGGATAAAATAAACATTTGATAATCAGTTATTTATTTTTTAAAATAATTCCTCCCCCCTCAACAACAGTAAGCAGCTTTCTTTTAGTCGGCAACAAAAAATAGCCTTACTATTCAAAGTGTCGCCCCAATTGCCGCCACCGCCTCCCAAACCAGGAGGAAATTTGGGGCCCACCCCACCCGAAAACCCAGTATTTTCCGGCACTGTTTTCCATTTCACGCCTTATTTTTCTGCCGGGAAATAAATAAACGGCCGTAAAAAAGAACCGACATACAAAAAAATTTGTACTATTCTTGTAGTAGTACTACTCTTGCCCTTAAAAAAACAGCTATGCTGAAGGTAACCATCGAGCTCGACATCAATAAGAACCTGTATCTGAAAACCCCTGAGGAAACAGAGCTGGGCCAAAGGATCGTGCAACACAGCATCCTCCTTATCGATGAGATAGGCTTCGAGAGTTTTACTTTTAAGAAACTGGCCGACCGGATCGGCTCCACTGAAGCATCCATTTACCGTTATTTTGAGAACAAGCACCTGTTGTTCGTTTACCTGGTAAACTGGTACTGGGAATGGATGAAGTTCAGGGTAGGCTTTTACACCATGAACATAGCCGAGCCGCTGGACAAGCTGAGAGCGGCCATCCGGGTTATCGTCGATACTTCTCAGCGCAGTACGTCAGTAGACTATGTAGACACAGAAGCCCTGCACCGCATCATGGTCACCGAAGGCACCAAAGCCTACCACAAGAAGAACGTGGACGAAGAGAACAAGGAAGGCTTTTTCCTTTCCTATAAAGCGCTGTGCGGCAAACTCGCCGATATCATCCTGGAAGCCAACCCCCGTTTTTCCTATCCGCGCGCGCTGGCCAGCACCCTCCTCGAGACGGCAAACAACAACATTTACTTTGCCCAGCACCTGCCCCGCCTGACGGACATCCGCTTCCAGCCCGGCTTCCTCGACGAGGTGGTGCGCATGTTGTATACTTTCGCAACGGGCTGCATCTTCGGAGAAGAGCGGCAATAGCGGACAAGCACAGAGATAGTTTTCCTACCGTATTCCCATTCCGCCCCGGATGTGAGAAAAAGCACATGTTATCTGCACTACGGGCACGGATTAAATTTTTCCGCTCTATTTACGAACCAGCCTTTCTACAACTTGTTGATAGTAAAACTATCTATCAAATAGCAATTTCTTTTCCCGGCGGGGAAAAGTCGCCCGCGAGAAAAAAAATCAATATCACTATGCAGTTAAAAACATCTTTTCAGCCGGACATTCAGCCTCTTTCCTCAACCGAACCCACCCGGGTTACCGTCGCCTATGGTGATGGTATCGGCAGGGAGATCATGGAAGCGGCGCTTGCCATCATGGAGGCCGCCGGCGCCAAACTGGAGATCGAGGAAGCCAGGATCGGCGAGGAAGTCTACCTCGAGGGCCATTCCTCCGGGATCGGCCCGGAAGCGTGGGAGGTGATCCGCAGAAATAAGGCATTCCTCAAAGGCCCCATCACTACGCCTCAGGGTGGGGGCTACAAGAGCCTCAACGTCACCATTCGCAAAGCCCTGGGCCTGTTCGCCAATGTACGCCCCTGCCGGGCTTACACGCCTTTTGTAGAGAGCAACTTCCCGGAGATGGACCTGGTGGTGGTCCGGGAAAATGAGGAAGACCTCTACGCCGGCATCGAACACCAGCAGACCCCGGAAGTGGTGCAATGCCTGAAGCTGGTCTCCCGCCCCGGTTGCGAGCGCGTCATCCGCTATGCCTTCGAATACGCCCGCGCCTACGGCCGCCGCAAGGTGACGTGCATGACCAAAGACAACATTATGAAACATACCGATGGGTTGTTCCATCAGGTATTCGATGAAGTAGCCCGGGAATATCCCGAGATCGAGGCCAACCACCATATCATCGATATCGGCGCCGCCCTGCTGGCGGCCCGCCCCGAAAAGTTCGACGTGGTAGTCACCCTCAACCTTTACGGGGACATCGTCTCCGACATTACCGCTCAGGTGGCGGGCTCGGTCGGCCTGGGCGGTTCCGCCAACATAGGCGATACCGTGTCCATGTTCGAGGCCATCCACGGATCGGC
The DNA here is from genome assembly GCA_024103175.1 of Phaeodactylibacter sp. Classification (GTDB taxonomy): domain Bacteria; phylum Bacteroidota; class Bacteroidia; order Chitinophagales; family Saprospiraceae; genus JACJXW01. Next base: position 12,751 of record JAGFJE010000486.1, on the reverse strand, counting down.
GCCGGACATTGCCGGCAAGGGAGTGGCCAACCCCTCCGGCCTGCTCCACGCCGCCTGCATGATGCTCACCCACATCGGCCAGCCCGCCGTGGCGGAACGCATTCAAAACGCCCTGCTTTGTACCCTGGAGGATGGCATCCATACGCCCGACCTGTACAATGAAGCCTTTACCAAACACCGCGCCGGCACCCGGGAATTCACCCAGGCCGTGATCGAACGCCTGGGCAAACAACCCCGGAAGCTCAAAGCGATCAGCCTGGGAAAACAGAACCAGCCCATTGAGGTGAAAGTAAAACCCCGCCCCGCCGCCAGCAAAACGCTGGTGGGTGTCGATGTTTTCCTGGACTGGTCTGAAGGACAGCGCGACCCCAATGAACTGGGCAGAGAACTGGAGCGAATCGCCGGCGAAAGCATGCAGCTCAAAATGATCACCAACCGGGGCGTCAAGGTGTACCCCAACGGTTTCCCGGAAACCTTCTGTACCGACCACTGGCGTTGCCGGTTCGTCTCCGGAGATTCCCGGCTCAATGAAAAAGCCAAAGGCATGTCCCTCGCCGTTCCGGTAACCTACGGCGATATTACCGCCTTGCTGCAACGCCTGGCCGAAGAAGGATTTAACTTCATCAAAATAGAAAACCTGTACCAGATCGACGGCCAAAGGGCGTATTCGCTGGGGCAGGGGGAGTGAGGGAAGGAGGGAAGGAGGGGAAGGAATGATGGAATGATGGAATGAGGGAATGAGGGAATGATGGAATGAGGGAATGAATGGGGCCATTCGTTCCTTCATTCCATCATTCCTTCAATCATTCCCTCAAACACCAGCTGTGCCGGGCCGCAGAGCCATACGTCTGTGAAGCTGCCGCCGCGGGGGGTAAAACGCACCTCCAGCCGGCCGCCCTTGGTTTGTACAGGCACGGCCTGCGGGCCATGGCCCGGCTGTTGCAGATAACGGGCGATGGCCGAGGCCGTCACCCCGGTTCCACAGGACAGGGTTTCGGCTTCGACGCCACGCTCATAAGTAGCCACGGCAATGCCGTTTTCGGTTAGTTCTACGAAATTGACGTTGGTGCCTTCCCTGCGGAAGCGCTCCGAATATCGAACTTCGCGCCCTCTTTGAAGGACGTCTATATGTTCCAGAGCACCTACAAACTCGACGTAGTGGGGGGAGCCGGTATTGAGAAAACAGATACCGTCCCCCTGCTCTATGTCTTTCACGTCTCCCATGCTGAGTTCCACCCACCCATCGGGCCGGAAACGGGCCTGATGAGGCCCGTCCGCCGCCAGGAAACGGCATTGCTCTTCGATGAGGCCCAGCTGCCGGGCAAAAGCGGCAATACAACGGCCGCCGTTGCCACACATGCTCCCCTCTCCACCGTCGGCATTGAAATACACCATTTCAAAATCATAACCCGGATGCAGCTCGAGCAGGATAAGGCCGTCGGCGCCGATGCCGAAACGGCGATCACAAAGACGGGCAATGGCCTCTTTATCCGTACGGCCCAGGTAGTGGTTTTCGCGCTGGTCGATCATAATGAAATCGTTGCCGGCGCCCTGGTATTTGAAAAATGGGATTGTTGGCATATACGGAGGATTGTTGGAATGATGGATTGTTAGAATTTTACCCGGCCGAGGTACGAGGACGGGGATGGAATGAATGCGCCGGCTTGGCTGCCTCCACCTTGGCCAGTACTACCGCCCGGGATCAAGCCCGGTAGTGTCCGCAGCAGTGCTGTCGGCTGAATTGCCTTCCTGCTCCAGAGGATCTTCCAGGCCAATAGGCACATCCAGTGTGTAGTGCCGGTAGGCGATGACCGCCAGCAGCAACAGGATCAGGACTGCCCCGAATATGGAGAATTTCCAGCCCCAGATATTGCCGATGTATTCCCCATCGAAGGGGTCCTTTTTTTCTTCTTTTTCGCTCATACAGATGTTTTTGCCGACAATACCGCAAAGATAGGAATTCTCTCCGGAGCCGCCGCCCACCTCTTCCCCGGCCTTGATATTCCGCCTGTAATCTCTTATTTTTGCGACCGTATGCGAATGATCGCCGCCGGCATATTATCTATACTGCTGCTGAACCTCGGACAGGCGCCCTGCCTGGAGCAGGAGCTTTGTGACGCCCGGGAGGAAACCGCCCTGGTGCAGAACGCCGAGGCAGTGGAAGACGGCCACCACTGTTGCCCGGGCGATCATTCCGAAGAAAAAGAAGATGAACCCTGCCCGCCAACCTGCCACTGCGCCTGCTGCCATTCTCCGGCAGTTTCTCCTCCTGATAAATACCACCTGTTTGCTTTTACCCCAGAAGCAGTTAAACCAGGCCTGATATCCCGCCTTATCCCTTTCGACTTTCAACACCTCATCTGGCACCCTCCGCAGGCCGGATAATCCTCACCTTTTCTTTGCTAATTATTCTGCAAAATTCCAGGTTTGCTCAGGATGGAACGGGCAGTTCGTTTGTTTAATAAAGATATGGCTTAAACTAAAGTGTACAGCCATTACCGATAAGGAGAACTCCCGCCCTATTAAGGAAGATGCGCGCAACCTGGGATCTGATTAACCAATTAATATCATTCATGAACACCAAAATATTCTGGCTGTGCCTTTGCACAGTACTTTTTCAATTCTCATTTTTATCCTCACAGGATATCCACCATCCCGGTGATACGATTCGTTTTCATGTCGACGGCGTCTGCGGCATGTGTGAAGAGCGCATTGAGAACGCTGCGCTGAGTACGGTGGGCGTCCGTTATGCCCACTGGGACATCCCCTCCAAATTACTGACGGTGACGCTCTCTCCGGAGCCTTTTGACGAAGGCGCCCTGCACCAGAACATCGCCAATGTGGGCCACGATACCGAAAAAATGAAAGCGCCGGATGAAGCTTACGAGGCGCTCCATGCCTGCTGCAAGTACCGCAGTGAGGAAGTGCGCAAAGCCCACCGGGTGGAAGGCAACACCGTGCGCGCCTATCTGGGGGGTACTGTTTATGAAGCGGAAGGCAAGGGGAAAGGCATTCCTCTTCCCGGCGCCCATATCAGCTGGCTGGGCACCGGCGAGGGCACCTTTTCCGACGAAAAAGGGCGTTTTGAACTGCCTCTGACCGCCCGGGCGGAAGAGGTGGTGATCAGTTTCATCGGTTTCGGCTCCGATACCATCAAGGTTAAGGAGGACTTCGACCTGGAAATTGTACTCCGGACCGGCACTTATTTAAATACGGTTGAGGTGACTTATCGCCCCCGTACAACAGAAACTTCATTCATCGACCCCATCAAAGTACAGAAGATCGGAGAGAAGGAGCTGATGAAAGCCGCCTGTTGCAACCTCTCGGAGAGCTTTGAAACCACGCCTTCGGTAGACGTATCGTTCACGGATGCCGTCACCGGCGTGCGGCAGATAGAGATGCTGGGGCTGGCCGGGCCCTATATGCAGATCACCCGGGAAAATATGCCGGATGTGCGCGGCCTGTCGGCCATCTACGGCCTCACCTATACGGCGGGCCCCTGGGTGGAAGGCATGCAACTGAACAAGGGCATGGGGTCTGTAGTCAATGGGTTTGAGAGCATTACCGGGCAAATCAATGTAGAGCTCCGCAAGCCGGAGCGCAGCGGCCTGCTCTACCTCAATTTGTACGCCAACCAGATGGCCCGCCTGGAAGGCAACGCCAACCTCAGCCATAAACTCAACGAACGCTGGGCCTCCGGGTTGCTGCTCCACGCCAGGAACCAGAAAATGGCAGAGGAGATCGACCGCAACAACGACGGCTTCATGGACATGCCGCGCGGCGAACAGTACATCGCGGTGAACCGATGGAAATACAGCGGCGGCAACGGTACGGAAGCCCAATTCGGCATCAAGGGCGCCTACATCGACGATGTCAGCGGCCAGCACGGCTTTGACCCGGAGGACCGCGAAGATCACGCCGGCCATCACTGGGGCGCACGCATTACTACCCGCCGCCTGGAAGGCTGGTTCAAAATGGGGAAGGTATTTCCGGAACGGCCCGGCGCCAGCCTGGGTTTCCAACTGTCGGGCCTCTATCACGATCAGGACGCCTATTTCGGCCTGCGCAGCTATGATGCCGAACAGGGCTCGGCCTACGCCAACCTCATCTACCAGGGTATTATCGTGGATACCCGCCACCAGTTCAAAACGGGCGGCAGCTTCCAGTGGGACCAATACGACGAACGACTGGCCGATGCTGTATTCACCCGCAACGAGTGGGCGCCGGGCGCCTTTTTCGAATACACTTATCAGCCGGCGAGCCAGTTCACCGCCGTAGCCGGGTTGCGAGCCGATCATCACAACCAATTCGGCTTCTTTTTTACCCCCCGCCTTCACCTGCGCTACGCCCCCGGAGAGTGGGCCGTCCTGCGCGCTTCCGCCGGGCGCGGGCAGCGCACCGCCAGCATCATCGCCGAAAATATCGGCGCCCTGGCCTCTTCCCGCGACATCGTGATCCACTCTGAAGATACCAATAAGCCGTACGGCCTGAACGCCGAAGTAGCCTGGAATTACGGGCTGAACTTTACCCGGCGTTTCCGGTTGGCAGGCCGCGAAGGAGAGCTCAGCCTCGACGCCTATTACACGGACTTTGAGAACCAGATCGTGGTGGACTACGACCAGGACCCGCAGGAGCTGAACTTTTACAACCTGACGGGAAATTCCCGCTCGGCCAGCCTGCAGGCGCAGGCCGACATGGAGGTGTTGCCCCGTTGGGATGTCCGCCTGGCCTACCGGTTCAATGACGTACAGGTGGATTATACGGAAGAGCAGCTGCAAAAACCGCTGGTTTCCAAACACCGCGCGTTTATCAATACCGCATACAGCACTGCGAACGACTGGAAATTTGACTTTACCCTGAACTGGCAGGGCGCCAAGCGGCTTCCTTCCACCGCCGGCAACCCCCTGGAATTTCAGCGCCAGAATTACTCCCCGGACTTTCTCCTGGCCAATGCGCAGGTAAGTAAAGGCTGGAATGATAATTTCGAGATCTACCTCGGGTCCGAAAACCTGTTCAACTTTATGCAGCCTGATCCCATTATATCCAGTAGCGACCCCTTTGGCCCTTATTTCGACAGCTCCCTGGTTTGGGGGCCGGTATTCGGGCGGAATATATATATAGGCATGCGGTACTGGGCCGGAAGGGAAGAGTGAGGGCGAAGCCGGAAGTTTACGCGGCCGAGGGCGAGGACAGGGTGAAAAATCAGAAAGCGGTAGAACAAACTATCGGGAGAATGCATCCTATCCTTAGCCTGAACCGTAAAAAATTATTAACTTGAAATTTCGTTAGACATAGTATCAGTTTGTCTGGAAGAGGCGCCGGGGCGGTAGGTTGTTCAGGCCCTTAATTGACAAACGGCAAAACAAAACTGTACAGACGACGAAGCATGAAGCAATACCTTATCATTGTCGCCAGCTCGCTGCTCAGCGCTTTACTGGCCATTATGGCTTACCGGTTTTTTGAACAACCGAGAGAGGTCATCATCCGGGAAACGGTTCCTGCCCGTTACACCAATTTTGACCCGATGGATGTCAGTAAGCAGCGCGTTTTCCTGTCTTCTTCTCCCACTGATTTCATTGCCGCCGCCGAAGCCGTCACGCCGGCGGTGGTAAACATCAAGACCGTACAGGGTGGCGGCGGGTTTGACTTCTGGGGAAGCAATGCGCTGGGAGCGGCTTCCGGCTCGGGGGTCATCATTTCGGCCGACGGATATATAGTGACCAACAACCATGTCATCGAAGACAGTGATGAGATAGAGGTAACCCTCAATGACAAGCGGGAATTCGAGGCCGAGCTGATCGGCACCGACCCCTCCACCGACCTGGCCCTGATCAAGATAAGCGGGAATCAGCTTCCCCACCTGGAATTTGGCAATTCCGACTCCCTGCGCGTCGGCGAATGGGTGATCGCCGTGGGCAATCCTTTCAATCTGGAATCAACGGTTACAGCGGGCATTGTCAGCGCCAAGGGGCGCAGTATTGACATCCTGGAAGGGCAGGACCGCATCGAGTCTTTTATTCAGACCGACGCCGCGGTCAACCCCGGCAACAGCGGAGGCGCTCTGGTAAACACCAACGGCGAACTCATCGGCATCAACACAGCCATCATCACCCGCTCGGGCCGCTACGAGGGCTACTCCTTCGCCGTGCCCGCCAACCTGGCCCGAAAAGTGATCCGCGACCTCAAGGACTTCGGCATGGTACAGCGCGGCATCCTCGGCGTTTTCATCGACGAGATCACCAATGAGCGGGCGCGCGAGCTGGGCCTCAAGGCAGTGGAAGGTGTATTCGTCACTCGCGTCACTCCCGGCAGTGGAGCCGATGACGCCGGCCTGCGCAAAGGAGACGTGATCATCGGCATCAACGGCGTAGTCACCAAAACCCTGCCCGAGATGCAGGAACAGCTCGGCCGTTACCGCCCCGGCAATAGCGTGACGGTCGATTTCATCCGCAACGGCAAAAAACAAACGGCCAGCGTACTGCTGAAAAACAAAAGCAACAGCACCGCCCTGGTCACCGAAAAGAACGTGGACGTCCTCACCAACCTGGGCTTCGAACTGCGCGAACTGACCCGGGAGGAACGCCGCCGCCTCAAAGCCAACGGCGTCAAGGTCATCAGCATCTACCGCGGCAGCCGCATCGAACGCACCAATATGGACCCCGGCTTCATCATCACCAAGATCGACAACCAACCGGTGGAAACCGTGGATGAACTGGTGGAAGCATTTGAAAAGGCCAGAGGAAAGGTGATGCTGGAAGGGATATACGAGAATTACCCGGGAGAGTATTATTATGCCTTTCCGGTGGATTGAGAAGGTGCATTGGTGTTTTGGTGTTTTTGATCGCCTTTCAAAAACAAGCTAACCAACTATGGCCAGGATCGACATCGAAAAAAGCAAGAACGAAGACCACATGAAGCTGCTCATCTCCCGCATGAACCACCGGCTGGAGAAGATCTACAAGGGGGGCGGAGAGCGGCGCATCCAGAAACAGCACAAGCAGGGCAAGATGACTGCCCGCGAGCGGATCGAGTACCTCATTGACAAGGACAGCCCGGTGCTGGAAGCCGGCGCCTTTGCGGGTTATGAGATGTATAAGGAATACGGAGGCTGCCCGGCCGGAGGCGTGGTGGTAGTTATCGGCTACGTCAGCGGGCGGCAGTGTGTGATCGTGGCCAACGATGCGACGGTCAAGGCCGGCGCCTGGTTTCCCATTACCGGCAAGAAGAACCTGCGGGCGCAGGAGATCGCCATGGAAAACCGCCTGCCCATCATCTACCTGGTGGACAGCGCCGGGGTGTTCCTGCCCATGCAGGATGAGATCTTCCCCGACAAGGAGCACTTCGGGCGCATCTTCCGCAACAACGCCCGCATGTCGAGCCTGGGCATCCCGCAGATCGCCGCCATCATGGGCAGCTGCGTGGCCGGGGGCGCCTACCTGCCCATCATGTCCGATGAAGCGCTCATCGTGGAGGGCACCGGCTCCATCTTCCTGGCCGGCCCCTATCTGGTCAAGGCGGCCATCGGGGAGAATGTGGACAAGGAGACCCTGGGCGGCGCCACCACCCAAAGCGAGATCTCCGGCGTGACCGATTACAAAATGCCGGATGACCAGACTTGCCTGGACACCATACGCGACTTGATGGGTAAGATGGGCCACTTCCCCAAAGCGGGCTTCGACCGGGCAGAGCCGGCGCCGCCTAAAGAGGACCCCAATGAGATCTACAGCCTGTTTCCCTTCGAAGGGAACAAAACCTACAAAACAACGGAGATCCTTAAACGCCTCGTCGACGACTCCAAACTCACCTATTATAAGAACGGCTACGGCAAGACCATCATCTGCGCCTACGCCCGCATCGACGGATGGTCGGTGGGTATCGTCGCCAACAACCGGGAGGTGGTGAAAACAGCCAAGGGAGAAATGCAGTTCGGCGGGGTGATCTACTCCGACTCCGCCGACAAGGCCACCCGCTTTATCATGAACTGCAACCAGAAGAAGATCCCCCTGGTCTTCCTGCACGATGTGACCGGCTTTATGGTGGGCACCCGCTCCGAGCACGGCGGCATTATCAAGGACGGCGCCAAGATGGTCAACGCGGTGGCCAACTCGACCGTACCAAAATTCAGTATTGTGATGGGCAATTCCTACGGGGCCGGCAACTACGCCATGTGCGGCAAGGCCTACGACCCCCGCCTGATCGTCGCCTGGCCTACCGCCAAGATCGCCGTCATGGGAGGCGACCAGGCCGCCAAGGTGCTGCTCCAGATACAGGCCTCCACGATGAAAGCACAGGGAAAAGAACTGGGCGAAAAGGAAAAGGAGGAACTGCTGAAAGAGATCCGCGGGCGCTACGAAGACCAAACCACCCCCTACTACGCCGCCGCCCGCCTCTGGGTAGACGCCATCATCGACCCGCTGGAAACGCGGCAGGTGATCTCCATGGGCATCGAAGCGGCGAATAATGCGGAGGTGGAACGGTTTAATCCGGGGGTGATACAGACGTAGAGGAAGAGATGAATGGGAGAGGGGGTGAGAGGGTGAGAGCGGCGTGTACGATGTACAGGCATGCCGCGGCCTTTATTTTGTACGAGGTGAACGGTTGATGGGCTGCAACCAGTTTGGCCCCGAATTCAGGAAAACTCATTTATCAAACCTATCCAATAAGATGATCAACCCCAGGGCCATCTTCTCCTGCTTTAAAGGCTGATATTAAATTGATCCTCAATTCATAACAAAAATCAAATACTGCCAGGGCATCAATTCCAATGGCTGTTCAACCGATAAATTATAGTTCTGGCCGGTGAAATGATCATAATAGGCTCCTTCTACAGAGGCATCCGTCAGATTGAATGTCGCCGGTTCATCCGAAAAATTAAGGATGCCTATCACCGTATTATCTCCCTTAACCCTTTTGAACCCATAAATATCCGGATCGGCGTTGATCCGATGAGGCATAGCGCCGTATTGGCCGGCCCAAAGAGCGGGGTTGTCGGCTTTGAGGGTTATGAGTTGTTGGTAGAAAGGCTGCAGGTTCCGGGGATCACTCCAGTCGATGGTGTCTTTGTCGAAGAAGCGGAGGCGCTTGTCCAGGCCGGCCTCCTGGCCGCTGTAGAGCATGGGGATGCCGTAGGCGGTGAAGATAAAAGTAGCGAATGTCCGGTGCCCTTCCCCATACCGCTCGAAGACGGTGCCCTGCCAGGCATTTTCGTCGTGATTGGTGATAATGGTCATGCGGAAGGCCTTCTGGCCGTATTCGTGGAGGTCGGCCGCGACCCATTTGTGGAGGCTGTCGGCATTGGCCTTTCCCTTTGCCACTTCCCCTGTCAGGTGTAGGAGCCCCCAGGCGTAGGTAGCGTCGAATTCGAGGTGCATGCGGGCCTCGTCCCACTCGGCCAGCCAGAAGAGGTCCCGAAGGGAATCCAGGGCGGCGGTGGCCTCTTCCCAGAAATAGAGGGGTATGTCATGGCCTGCGTGGTCACAGCGGAAGCCGTCGATGGCCGTGCTGTCCACCCAGAATTTCATCGCTTCGATCATAGCGGCGCGGGTGGCGGGGTTGGTGTGGTCGAGCAGGGCGATGTCGGTCCAGTCGGCTTCGTAGGTGATGTTGCCCTGGTTGTCTCTGGCGTAGTATTCGGGGTGAGCCGTCACCCAGGGATGGTCCCAGGCGGTATGGTTGGGCACCCAGTCGAGGATGACGTACATGCCCAGTTCGTGGGCCCTGTCCACCAGGCCATTGAAATCCTGAAGGGTGCCGAATTCTTCACTTACGGTAGTATAGTCCCGGATAGAATAGTAACTGCCCAGCCGCCCCTTCCGGTTCTTGATGCCGATGGGTTGTACGGGCATGATCCAGAGCATCTGTACGCCCAGGCTCTTAAGGCGGGGCAGGTCTTCAATGAAGGCGTTGAGGGTGCCTTCCGGAGTGTGCTGGCGGATGTTTACTTCATATATGGTTCCGGAAGCTATTTTTTCGGGGAAGGCGGCCGCCGCCGCAGTGCTTTCCGGAATGGCGGGATTGGAAGTACAGGCAACGGCAAGGGTGGCGGCAAGGAAAAAGAGCAGAAGGCAGTTTTTCATAATTTGTCTATGTAGTAAACGATGAATTCGGGGCAATATACCTTTTTTAGATGTATTCCCCCGGCAGGGCAGGGCTGTTAAGTTCTCTGCGGGTAAACCGCAAAATGCAAAACTCTGAACGCAAAATGTAAAATGGGCGCCAGAGAGCAGCTCTCTGTGAGCTACTTTTCAAATTTAAATTTCGCGGTTTTGCATTTTTCGGTTAAAGATTTGGCAACAGATAAATCTCAAATAGAACTTAACAGCCCTGCCCGGCAGGGAGCTTCAGCCGGCCTTCCCTTTTCAGGGTGACCGCCGCCATTTGCACATTTTACTCATTAAAAACAGCGATACCCTCATCCAATGTTGTATTTCTCCCATGAAGCGGGCAATTTTGAAACCATAAGCAATCGTTTTTGTTTTAGGCATAAAAAACCTGCATCACCATGGCTGATAATAAGTTAAAATTGTGGCTCAAACGCGTTGGCGTGGCCGGATTTATGTTCTTCTTCCTCAAAGGTTTGGTCTGGATTGCTATATTTGTCGGTATCGGTAGGTGTACGCTCTGAGGTTTCACCGGGATATAGCCGCAAAAGCGCCACCTCTAAAGAAGTTCTGGCCAAACGCTGATCTATGTTGAGGACCGTGATCATTCTATTTTTGTCAGCCGTTGCCTCGGCGCCTTTTTCTCAACCCTCCATTTTTCTGGAAAACCCCTCCTTCGAGGGCGAGCCTTCTCCTTCCCGCCCCCCTCAGGGCTGGTATTTCTGCGGGCAGCCCGGAGAATCTCCGCCTGACGTTCACCCCGGCGGTTTTTTTGGTGTGGACCGGCTGGCCCACGACGGCGCCACTTTCGTAGGCATGGTCGTCCGCGACAACGGCACGAACGAAGGCATCGGGCAGCGCCTCTCCGTTCCGCTTCAGGCCGGCCAGTGTTATACCTTCTCCCTCTACGCCGCCCGCTCGGAGGCCTATCACAGCATCAGCCGGCTCACGGGCTGGCCGGCCAACTATGAGCAGCCTGTCGCCCTCTACATCTGGGGCGGTTTCAACAACTGCGACAGGCGGGAATTGCTGGCCCAGGCCCCTTCCATCATCAGCAGTACCTGGAAACCCTATACTTTCTCCCTCCAGCCCGGCGAAGCCTATACCCACCTCCTGATCGAAGCCTATTTTTCCCGGCAGGCGCCCCCTTACAACGGCAATGTGTTGATCGATCAGGCCTCGCCTCTCATCCTGGTGCCCTGCGAAGGGCAACTCCAGGAAGAACCGGAACTGGAGGTGGCCGCTCCCCCGACGCTCCAAACGGAAGCCGAGCTGCGCGCCTACCTCCGCGAACAGGGCCGTAAGGTGCGCTTCTCCGCCGACGGCATCCTCCTGGAACAGCACCTTTTTGCCGACACCGCGGGTTTCCGCCACCAAACCAACCGCCCCCTCTGGCTCATCGCTCAGGCCATGCGGCAGTTTCCCGGCCACCGCCTCCTGATCGCTGTGGGTGGATCGTCGGACTACCTGGAGGAGTCTCACCTGCGCCAGTTCGAATATGCTCTGAACAATAACAGCCTGGATAAAGAGCAATACATCCTTCGCAGCAGACGCCGCTCGGACCGCAAGCGGGAGTGGCTGTGGGGGTTGGAAGAACGGGAGTTTTTGATGTGGGTGGAGGAGAGGTAGAAGCTGCGCCAATGCCATTGCGAACGGTAGCGCTGGTTGCATTGGTTACATTGCCGGAGGGTTATATTGTTGGTGCTACTCTCTGCTGTCATTGACAACCACAATAGCCAAATATGAAAGGAAAACTTCTCTTGTTTATCGCGTGCCTGTTTCCTATGGTACTGCCCGCCCAGCCCGCCGGCGCCATCCCTCTGGCCAATCCCTCCTTCGAAGATGAACCTGCCGTCGGGCAGGCGCCCCGGGGCTGGGAAAACTGCGGTTTCGAAGAAGAGAGCCCGCCCGATGTGCAACCCAACGGCCAGTTCGGCGTCACCCAGGCGGCCGCTCACGGCAATACCTACCTGGGCATGGTGGTGCGTGACAACGACAGCTGGGAGTGCGCCGGGCAGCCCCTCCCCCACCCTCTGCGGGCGGACACCTGCTACCGGCTCACCCTCCAGGCCTGCCGCGCCGAAACCTACAACAGTTTCAGCCGCATTTCCGGGCAGCCGGCCAATTACAACACCCCCGCCGTCATCCGCCTGTGGGCAGGTTATGTGGACAAGAATAAGGAAGGCTTCGAGTTGCTGGCGGAAACGGAGCCCGTTGTCCATACAGGCTGGAAGGAATACCAACTGACATTCACCTCTACGGCGCCTTATGATTATCTCTATCTGGAGGCATATTATGACCAGGGGCGCCCTTATCCTTACAACGGCAATGTGCTGGTGGATGAGTTGTCGGCTGTAACGCCCTGTTATTTGGTGAAGGCAGGAGAATATTAAGCGGTTAGAAAAAACGATCCCGTAAAACTCCCGGTAATTTGCTACCACGGCACAGGCCGATTATGGATGGAATACTACCATAGCAGTTAATCCTTCTCTTCCCGGCCCCACCCAACAAAAGGTGAATGCTGTCATCGATTTGGTTGGTTTAGATCGGGAACCTGGCCACCCACGGTATTCTCATAAAGATAAAAGATGGGAAGAAAGGTTTAAAGCCTATAACTTAGCAATGAGGTATCTCGATAAATATGAAACTGG
>JAGFJE010000480.1 GCA_024103175.1 Phaeodactylibacter sp. | reverse complement strand
CGGCCTGCGGCAACGGGCTCGACTGGGTGCTGAAACACCGGGAACGGAGCCGGAAAAACGAGATCACCGCCCCCCGTATCTACGCCTACACCGTCTTCGGGCAGGGCGGCGAGGAGCCCATCAGCACGCCGGAACAGGCGCGGGAGTGGGTACGCCGGAATGCCGGAAAAGGGGCCGACGGCATCAAGTTCTTCGGCGCTCCGCCCGACATCATGGCGGCAGCCCTCGATGAGAATAAAAAGCTGGGCCTGCGCTCGGCCTGCCATCACGCCCAGATGGACGTGGTGCGCTGGAACGTCCTCCACTCCGCCCGCGCCGGCCTGACCACCATGGAGCACTGGTACGGCCTGCCGGAGGCCCTCTTTAATGACCGCACCGTACAGGACTACCCCCTTGATTACAACTACCAGAACGAACAACACCGCTTCAAAGAGGCCGGCAGGCTCTGGAAACAGGCCGCCCCACCCTACTCCGATCACTGGAACAAGGTGATGGACGAGCTGCTCGCCCTCGATTTCACCATCGACCCCACCTTCAACATCTACGAGGCCAGCCGCGACCTGCACCGCACCCGCCGCCTGGAATGGCACGAAGAGTACACCCTGCCGTCCCTCTGGCGCTTCTACATGCCCAGCCGCATCAGCCACGGCTCGTACTGGCACTTCTGGGGTACGGAAGAGGAGGTGGCCTGGAAGGAAAACTACCGCCTGTGGATGACGTTCGTCAATGAATACAAAAACCGGGGCGGGCGCGTCACCGCCGGTTCCGACTCCGGATTCATCTACCAGCTCTACGGCTTCGCCTACATCCGCGAGCTGGAGCTGCTGCGCGAGGCGGGCTTCCACCCCCTGGAAATCATCCGCTCCGCCACCCTCAACGGGGCCGAAGCCCTGGGGGCGGACAGCGAGATCGGAACCGTCGAGGTGGGCAAGCTGGCGGATTTCGTGATCGTGGAAGAAAACCCGCTGCAAAACCTCAAGGTGCTCTACGGCACCGGCGCCATCAAGCTGATGGAGGACAACACGGTGGCCCGCGTGGGCGGCGTGAAGTACACCGTCAAGGACGGCATCATCTACGACGCCAAACAGCTGCTGGCCGACGTGCGGGAGATGGTGCGCAGGGCCAAGGAGGAGGAAGGGTATGAGATCCGGCAGCCGGGGATGGAGTGAGCGCCTTAGTGCTTAGCGGTGCTCCAGGTGACATCTTTCACCTATCGGCCGAAACTTTCGCTTGTTGTATTATTGTCAAAAGGTGAAAGGTGTCATCTGGAAAGGAGGAGCCAAAAAGACGTCACCTCGGGCTGGCCTTCACAAATCGCTCCACCCCCACCTGCCGGCCGCGGCTGTCGAGGACAGCCAGGTAATAGAAACCGGGCGGCAGGCCGGACAGCGGCACTTCCACCCGCCCGCCTCCGGGGGCCAATGGCCGCCGGGCGAACCGCTGGCCGCGGGCATCGCAAAATTCGGCGGTGTATTCCTCTTCCCCGGGCGGCAGGGAAAGATACAGGAATTCCGAGGCGGGGTTGGGGAATACGGAAAGTTCGAACTTCCCGCCCTTATGGCTTACCGTCACGATGGGTGAATACTCGTACTGCCCGTCGTAGTCCACCTGGCGGAGGCGGTAGTAGGCCAGGCCGGGCAGCGGTTCGCGGTCGGTGTAGGCGTACTTTTGAGGCTCCTGAGTAGTGCCGGCCCCCTTCACCTCGCCGAGCACCTCCCACTTCCGGGCATCGGCCGAACGCTGCACCTCGAAATGGGAATTGTTGGTTTCGGTGGCGGTAGACCAGGTGAGGTGGGTGGTGGGGGGGGTGGAGTGGGCGGTGAAGTGGGTGAGGGTGACGGGGAGGGAAGCATCCAATGTTTGTGGCGACCAATCAGAGGAAGGAATGACACCAGAGCCAGTACTGGAATAAACCAGCTTGTGACTCAAAGTTATGGGTTGCCCGTTTGACGTATTAGTAGGGTTTTGGGAGGGAAAACTGGACCATACATAATCATTGGTCGGATTATTTGTCCAAAAGGTCAAACCCAAACCCTGGTTAACTCCGGGAGTTACGCCTAATGTAGACCAGGCGACCCTTAAGCGAACCTCTCCACCACCATTCTGAAAATCGATCTGGCTAGAGGTACCGTCATCTCCTCCCTGCCGGCTGACAAAGGCCCAACTCCCCGAACCATTATCCTGCCATACTTCAAAGGCATTGCCGTTGGAGGCAGGCGAACCGTAGTGGTCCTGGTTATTTTCGTAGACTACATAGAAATCAGGTGCCGGATGGCTAAACCCCACGTCGGAAATGAGTCCGCTCGACCCACTCCCTTCCGATACATCGATAGCCACCAAATACAGGTCGGATGAATAATTGGTCCGGCCGCCCGACCATCCCAGATAAATATAGGCATTATCCCAATGTATATAAAAGGTAGCACCATCATCTGACCCAAGGGTGCCAGCTGCGCCAAATGCCGACGCATTGGAAGTTCCGGAAGCCATGCTTATCGTCTGGGGGGTAGTTTGGGCATTTATTTCATTGAGAAAAAACCAAAAAGCAAAGAGAAAGATAAGGTATCTCATATCAAATATTTTCGTTTTAAAGGCTTCTCGATATAGTGATCCTGTGCATCCCTGGGCAAGCCTGAACTCCAATACCATGCAATCACCTTAGAACGGTAACCCAATAGTAGAAAAAGTGCTGACAGCCTGCCGGATAAACTCAGGGTGGGCTGCTGAACCCTCACAAAAAAATACAGTTGAGTAAAGAAGAAATTACGATTTAACCAGATCCGCGCTCCCGAACAGGAGTCCGTTTGAGCAATAGAAAGAAATTGGAAACACCGCCGTTGGGAGAAATTGATGTTGACAAATGTAAAGATTTCCGAACAAAATTCGAAAAACGACTCCAACAAATTCTCTATTTTTGTATATCTGTTTTTAACGCCTTCTACCCTCCTTCTCTCTACCTGAAAAAACCGAACAACCGATGTTACGCCACAGCATGACAATAGCGGCTCTGTTCTGGGCGGTTGCCGCCTGGCCGCAGGATTTTATGATGCAG
>JAGFJE010000066.1 GCA_024103175.1 Phaeodactylibacter sp. | reverse complement strand
TTTAAAAATCTCTAAGTATTCCTACTTAGTTCTAGTGCTTACCTTCTGTACCACAGTGTCAATGAACTCTTCGAAGCTGGCCCAACTCTGCCCCCCACTCTCCTCCGAGCAAGGGCGACGGGCGCTCCTCTTATCTTCTAACCCAAACAGGTTATCTTTTTATCTTATTTTCCCAGCTCATCCGCAAAGGGAAGGCAAAGATACATCAATCTCATCTCCCAGCAAAATTTTCAGGAACTTTTCTCCCGCTTTTTCTGCCACGTGAACACACTGTTCCAACTCCTCGCGCCGCGCTTTCTTTTAAAGCGGATGCAAAGGTAGGGGCCCGTTTTCAATTTTGCAAGGCCCTATGAAATTTTGTTTGTCTGTCTGAAATTAAGGCTGGCCGGAATATTTTTTGGCAGAACCTTCTTTCGCATTCAGGCCCTTTGGCATGATGCATTCAGCGATGAGAATTTTGTGATCTTGGTAAAAAGCCGCACAAAAATTTTTTGCTCTTACGCTCTCTCTATTTGGTGAGGCATCAGATTTATTATCCAATGCAAAAGAACAAACAGCCCGGGCGAGGAAAAAGTTCCGGCAAATTTTAAAAAAATCACCGCGAAAAGTAAGCTTTCCCATCCCCCCCGGCCCCTACGAAAATGGGTGCCGCACTACCGCTTGCTGCGCCTGCCCCCACGTGGCTTCCCTCGTTTCCGGCTCCGGCTCCGGCCCTTGATGTACTCCTGCTTATTGTACTTCTTCTTCTCGTCGATCAGTTTCTCAATGAGGTCTTCCCTGCCGATGTTCTCCAGCTTTTCCCGGATGGCCTTGTGGTTTTCCCGCTTGTGCCAGAAGAAGAAGAGGTGTTGCTGCCGTTTTTCGTTCTTTGATTTGGCGGTGTAGACCGGTTTCAGGGTATAAGGGTGCACGCCGGTATAATATATAACGGTGGCCACGGTCATTGGCGTGGGGGTGAAATCCTGTACCTGCTCCAGCTTGAAGCCCATATCCTTAGTCTCTGCGGCCAGGTTGGCCATATCTTCCATCTGCGAGCCGGGGTGGCTGGAGATGAAATAGGGGATGAGCGGCTGATTGAGGCCATGTTTTTTATTGATCTTGTCGTACTTCTTCTTGAATTCGTGGAAGTGCTTGAAGGACGGTTTGCGCATGATGCGCAGGGTAGCGTCGGAGGTGTGCTCGGGCGCCACCTTCAGCCGGCCGCTGATGTGGCAGGTGACCACCTGCTCCATGTATTCATCGAGGCTGCCGTCGTTGTTCTTGTTGTAGCTGTCTACCAGCAGGTCGTAACGGATACCGCTGCCGACGAAGGCTTTCTTCACTTCCGGGTGGGCGTCTACTTTTCTGTACAACTCCGTCATTGGCTTGTGGCTGGTATCCAGGTTAGAGCAAATGACCGGATGGATGCAGGAGGGCGCCACGCAGCGGTCGCAGATCTCCTGCACTTTGCCTTTCATCTTGTACATATTGGCGGACGGGCCGCCCAGGTCGCTGATGTAGCCTTTGAAGTCCGGCATTTTGGTGACGGCGTCCACCTCTTTGAGGATGGATTCTTCCGACCGGCTGGCGATGAACTTCCCCTGATGAGCGGAGATGGTGCAGAAGCTGCACCCGCCGAAGCACCCCCGGTGCATGTTCACCGAAAAGCGGATCATCTCGTAGGCAGGGGGCGAGCCGCGCTTCTTGTACTTGGGGTGCGGCATGCGGGTGTAGGGCAGGTCGAAGGAGGTGTCGATCTCGTTCTCCGTCATGGGCGGGTAGGGCGGGTTGACGACCAGCACCCGATCGCCCACTTCCTGCAGGATGCGCTTGGCCTGCACCTTGTTGGATTGCTGCTCGACGTGCTTGAAGTTGGCGGCAAAGGCCAGCTTGTCGCGCAGGCAGCGCTCGTGAGAGTTGAGCCAGAGGTCCTCCCAGTTCTTATTCCTGGGTATTTCTTCCTTTCCGCGCAGGATGGCCGTCTGCGGCACCGTATCAATAGACTCGAAAGGCACGCCCCTTTCCAGCAGGCGGATGATCTCGCGCAGGGGCATTTCTCCCATACCATATACCAGCATATCGGCCCCGCTCATCTCCAGGATGTTCGGAAAGAGCTTGTCGGCCCAGTAGTCGTAGTGGGTCACCCGCCGCAGGGAGGCCTCGATGCCGCCGATAAGCACCGGCACATCGGGGTAGAGCTCTTTGAGGATCTTTGTGTAAACAGTTACCGCATAGTCCGGCCGGAAGCCCGCTTCGCCTCCGGGGGTGTAAGCGTCGGTAGAACGTTTGCGCCGGGCCGCCGTGTAGTGGTTGACCATGGAGTCCATGCAGCCGGAAGTGACGCCGAAGAAGAGCCGCGGCCGCCCCATCTTTTTGAAGTCGCGCAGGTCATCCTGCCAGTTGGGCTGCGGCACGATGGCCACGCGCAGGCCTTCGCTTTCCATGATGCGCCCGATAACCGCCGTGCCGAAGGCCGGGTGGTCTACATAGGCATCTCCGGAGATGAGCACCACATCGAGCTCATCCCACCCTCTCATCTCTACTTCTTCCCGGGTGATGGGCAACCATTCTGTAACGGGACGGTTGTCGAACATAAAGTATTGGCTTTTACTTGTGTACAAAGGTACAAGTAAAACGGGGAAATGTTCAAGGGGGCGCGAGGTTTAAGAACCTATCTAAACGGGGGCAGGCAGAAGGTTCTCAAACCTGTGCCTTTTTGTAGTATAAATTAAGGCGTTTGGTGTTTGTACCGCTTGATTGATATTATTATTTGATATACTTTTGTGGTAAACACGTCCCAATGAAAAGCATCTCCCTGAAATTGCAGGACCAGGTTTTCAAAGAAACGGAACACCTCCTGGAGTCATTAAACGTAAGCCGGAACAGCTATATTAATGAGGCGGTAGCTTTTTACAACCGCTATCAGAAAAGAAAATTGATCGAAGAGCAGCTCCTCAAGGAATCTGAAATAGTGGCGGAGGATTCTATGGAAGTATTGAAGGAATTTGAAGCCCTGGAAGATGAAATGTAAGCAGTTTGAGATCTGGCTGGCGGATTTGAATCCAAGATTTGGAACGGAACCTGGAAAAACAAGGCCGGTATTGATCGTGCAGAGCAACCTTCTGAATAAGGCCCATCCTTCTACCTTGATATGCCCGGTCACTTCCAAGGTGAAAAAGGGCGTCACCATTCTGAGAGTAGCCATCGACAAATCAAAAGGTGGCCTGAAAAAGGAAAGCGCTGTGATGATCGATCAGGTTCGTGCCATTGATAACAAGAGCCTTGTTAAGAAAATCGGCAACCTGTCCAGAGAACTCGAGGAGAAAGTCAAGGAAAACCTGAAGATCGTGATGGACCTGGGAATCTAAATATGAGTAAATGGATTTAGATATTCCAGGCCATTAACACCTTTGAAGTCATCATCATTTCTCGAAACCAATGTATATCCCCCAATCAAGGCCGTTGCTGCGATAACTGCGTCGGGCAGTTTTATTTTTCGACTGCGCCTGATTTCGATAGCTTTTTCAGCAATAATATCCGTTAGTGGCATGATAGTGCTGTCGTTGACAAAGTTTTCTACTAACTCCATTGCCTCTACAGATGGGCCTGCCAGCCAAGCAGTTCTATTTTCGAAATGATGGAAAGGTTGCTCCCGTTCGTATCAAGGTTTTCTTCAAGAAAATCCAGGGCTTCTGTCGGGAGTACAGCATCGAAATAATAGATGACAGTATTTGTATCTAAGCGATTGGTCTTTCCCATTCGCTGCGAAGTTGATCTAGCTGAGCATCAATTTCATCTATAGAAAGCCCACTTTTCAAGCTTCCCCGATATTTCCCAAATTTCTTCTCCCGTTCTGGCTTTGTAGGAGAATGTGTCAGCTGATATTTCATGAGCAGGAATCCAATAAAATCCAAGACTTCTCTCTTAAGGTCATCTGGCAATTGCTCTATCTGTAGTAATATTTCTTGTTCTTTCATGAAATGGCTTTCTTCTTCAATAAATGTACATAAGATACTCCTGTTTTTCAAGAAAGATCTAAATAGATAATAAAACAAACGCGTTTAGAGTTTCATATCCCCCTTCCTGAGATGTTCATAAATAGCCACCACCCCAAACAACAACAAAAACCCATACACCGCATCATCTACTGGTACGGAGGTGATGCGGATGCCCAAATACTCATCCGGGTTATAAATTACGATCGGTTGTTCGGTATAGCCCCCGGTCAGGACGCCGTTTACAATGAGGAAAGGCAATAGGCTCACCAGAAAGGCCAGGTAGAAGCGGCTGCGGTAAGAACCGTCGAGGAAAAGGAAGTGGTAGAGCATGAAAAAGCCCGCCAGCAGAAAGGTGGTGCTGGTGTACAGATGCCCCCAGAAGATAAAGCCCACCGCCAGAAAAACGGCGGTCAGCCCCAGAGTCATCGGCCGCTCGATGCGGGCCAGCAGGTCCGGTTTGATATAGAAATTGAGGCACTCGTAGATGAAGACGCAGGCGAAAGGCACCGTGAAGAAGAACAGCCACTCCTCGACGGGCAGGCTTAGGAAGGTGATGCCGGCAAAGTAGCGCTCGTTGAACCCCCACACACCCTTCACCGTGAAGAACACATCCCACAGAATAAATACGGCGCCCACGATGGAAATAGCCGGCAGCAGGGGCTTCCACTTTTTGTAGTAGTGTACATTCTTGTCGAAACTGAGCGCAAAGACAGGCACAAAGGTGAAAAGGTGCAGGTAGAAATAGGCCCAGCGGGTTTCCAGCCAGGGGAAAAGGCGCACTTTGGGCACTTCCATCAGCAGGTTGCCGGGTTGCACGCCGTCGGTGAGCCATTGTATGGCAACCAGCAGGATGGGCAGAGCGATGAGGCCTGCTTTTAGCAAGCTGCTTACGGGTGGGTTGGCTGCCTTATTCTGTGTAGTGGCTGTTGACTCCATGAAAGTAAGTATGCATTCAGAAAGGAGAATGGTTTCTCTTTGAACCTTGATCCACCCCCTACCCTAACCCCCGCCAGCGGGGGAAATTTTCTTCGATTAGTGAGGGCGTTAATCAAGTTTCCCCCAACTAAAACCCTCATCCCTTACCTGGCCTATCTACAACAAATTCAGGCTATTGCGCAGCGCCGAGCTGAACAGCAGCACCGCCTTCCGCCGGTTCGGCACCCGGATGCGCTCTTCCGTCACCCGTTCGGCAGGGGCGCTTCTGATCTTCTTGTACAGGTTGATGTAGTAGATGTAGGCCAGGTAAACGCCAAAGCGGGCGCCCTTGGGCAGCCGTATGATGCCCTTGTAGGCGTCGTCGAAGTCCTTCTTGATATCCGCTTCAATGGCCAGCTTGTCCTCGTTGGTGAAGCGCGTGAAGTCGACGCCCGGGAAGTACACCCGGCCCCGCTCGTCGAAATCGCTCTTCATGTCGCGCAGAAAGTTAATCTTCTGGAAGGCGCTTCCCAGGCTGCAGGCCGGCGCTTTCAGGCGCTGGTACATAGCGTCGTCTCCTTCGCAAAAGACGCGCAGGCACATCAGGCCAACCACCTCCGCCGAGCCGTAGATGTACTGCTTGTAGAGGCTGTCATGATAACGGTCGTGGTGGAGGTCCATCTCCATACTGTCGAGAAAAGCGTCGATCAGCTCCCGCTCGATCTGGTACTGGTGCACGGTAGCCTGGAAGGCATGCAGCACCGGGTTGAGGCTGATGCGCTCCTCGATGGCGCGGTAGGTGTCTTCCCGGAAACGCTGCAAAAGCTTCGCCTTGGGAAAATCGTGAAAGGTATCCACGATCTCATCCGCAAAGCGGACAAAACCGTATACGGCGTAGATGGGCGCCCGGAAACGCTGGTCGAAGACCCGGATGCCCATGGAAAAGGAGGTGCTGTAGCGCCTGGTGATGTGCTGGCTGCACTCCTCGCAAACCTTGTTATACAATTCCATCATGGCGTTATCGGTTTGTCTGATAGTTAGGGTTTCATAGCTTTGTAGATCTCATTGGCGACCACCTGCCCGGAGATCAGCGAAGGGGGAACGCCGGGGCCGGGCGTGGTCAGCTGCCCGGTATAATACAGGTTGCTTACCTTTTTGCTTTTCAGCTTCGGCTTCAGGAAGGCGGTCTGCAGCAGGGTGTTGGCCAGGCCGTAGGCATTGCCTTTGTAGGCATGGTAGTCCTTCTCGAAGTCCTCGTGCGCGAATGAACGCTTATATATAATATGGTTACGAATGTCCTGCCCGGTCAGGTTCTCCAGGCGGTTCATGACGATATCGAAGTATTTCTCGCGCTGCTCTTCGCTGTCTTCCAGGCCGGGCGCCAGCGGGATGAGGACGAACAGGTTCTCCTTACTTTCGGGCGCCACAGCGGGGTCGGTAACGGAAGGAGCGCATACGTAAAACAGCGGTTCTGCCGGCCACCTGGGGTCGTCGTAAATCTCCACGGCGTGTTTCTTGAAGTCGGCGTCGAAGAAGAGGTTATGGTGATGCAGATTATTCAGTTTTTTGTCGATGCCGAGGTAGAAGAGCAGGGAAGAGGGCGCCATAGTCCTTTTATCCCAATAACGTTCAGTATAGGTGCGGTGTTCGGGCTGCAGTAAGTGCTGTTCAACATGATGGTAATCTGCGCCGCCGACCACGATGTCGGCATGATACTCCGCATCCTGGGTGACTACTTTGGAGGCGTGCCCGTTGGGCACATAGATCTGTTTTACTTCCTGGTTGAGCAGGATCTTTACGCCCAGTTCCTCCGCCAGGCTCACCATACCCTCGATGATCTTGTGCATGCCGCCCATCGGGTACCAGGTGCCCATGGCCATATCGGCGTAGTTCATCAGGCTGTACAGGGCCGGCGTATTTTCCGGGGTGGCGCCCAGAAAGAGGACGGGGAATTCCAGCAACTGGATCAGCTGTTCGTTCTTGAAGAGCTTCCGCACGTGAGCCGCCATGGAGGTGAACATCTGCAGGCGGAAGAGGCTGGCCACCACCCGCAGGTCGGCAAACTCCAGGATGGAATGCCCGGGTTTCTGGACAAACTCTTTCATCCCGACCTCGTACTTGTATTGAGCCTCGGCCAGGAATTTGCGCAGGTTTTTGCTGCTGCCCGGCTCGTAGCGCTCGAACATAGCTTCGAGTGCCGCCATGTCGGCCGGCACCTCCATCACGTCGTTCTTCCCGAAAAAGATACTATAGGAAGGGTCGAGCCGCTTCAGCTCGTAGTAGTCGGAGGGTTTTTTGCCGAAGCGGTCGAAGTACTGCTCGAACACATCCGGCATCCAGTACCAGCTGGGGCCCATGTCGAACAGGAAGCCATCCGCTTCAAATTTGCGGGCCCGCCCGCCGGGCACATCGTTTTTCTCCAGAATGGTGACATCGTATCCTTTCTGCGCCAGGTTGGAGGCGGCGGAAAGGCCCGAAAAGCCGGAACCGATGACGACAACTTGCTTTGCCAATGCTACTGTTGATTTTGTGGTTTGAAATACAGGGAATCAACAGCAATACCGGCAATTTGTTTAAGTTTTTTTTTCGATACTTCTATTCCTTCCAGTCCAGAATCCCGCCTTTCAGGTCATACACTTCTTTAAAGCCCAGCGCTTGCATCTGTTTGGCGGCATTGGCGCTGCGGCGGCCGGAACGGCAGTACAGCATGACGGGGTTGTCCTTGTCCAGCTTTTGCTCCAGTTGCTGCCGGAAGCCTTCGTCGTAGAAGTCGATGTTCACTGCGCCCTCGATATGCCCTTCGCTGTATTCTTTCGGCGTACGTACGTCGATGAGCTGCAGGTTTTCTCCCAGTTCATCCATTTTTGCTTTATACGCTTTCGCCGGCAGCACTTCGCTGATCGATCCGGGATGCGCTTTGGCGGCAAGGGCTTCGCCGGAAACGTTACCGTTCCCCGGCTGCTGGCAGGAGGCCAGCAGAGCGGAGGAGAAAAAGAAGAGGAAAAAGATCTGTTTCATTTGTTCGATTTTTTTAGTGCTTTACAAACAAGGTAATTAGAGGCAAAGATAAGTGTTTTGGGAAGAGCGTTCTGTGAAGGAAGTTACCTGGCTTTGGCAAGGCATAGAGGAAGAAGCGCCGGTTGCCGTCCTTGTTGATTTTTTCTCCCATTGCAATAAAATTCGTTAATAATTTTACTTTTAAACTCAAATCCCATATTTTGCAATATAAATAAGATTAAAATGAATTTTAAAACTTTTGCCTTTGGCACAGATCCCATGCCTCGTCACTGCCATTGGCCTCCAAACAAGCTTTAAAAAAAGCCCGTACCCGGACAATCCCAAAAATATGAAACATAAAATAACTGGAGCCAGGGAAGCCCCGCAGATGCCTGGATTTGACCAGGGCAGCATTCGTGAATATGGAGCGCCGGGTGGGGGAGGATATTTTTGGATTCTCTTTTTTATCGCAGCAGCCATCATTGTTGCAACACAGATCAAAAAAGAAAACCCTGACCTGAACGTCTCCAGTGGCCAGGAGCTATTTGACAAACTGCCCGATGACGCTAAAGAGGCGTTCATAGAGAGATATGGCCAGCCGGATGATGACGACAGGGAGTGTGAATTATTTACTGGCTAAATCAACAATGAAAAGGCCGTGTGCTAAGTGCCCGGTTTGGTGTATGGACCCCGAAAAAATGCAGATACTTGTTTCAAAAAGCCAAATTTACTACATTGGAAAAACTTGTCGCAAGCAGGGCGAAAGAGAGAAAGAGCATAAACAAATAAGAGATGCCCTGAATTTGGAATACGAATGGATACAGCGGGGCACGGAAGGGTATATAACCACCCAGGAACAGCTTCACCTGAAAACCTACTTCACCAGGGAGGAAGCAATAAAAGAGGGATGCCATTTATTTCTACCTCCCGGCAATACGATAGGAGTGTCGCAACAGGATTGGAAGAAGTTGTTAAAAGAACTACATTAAAATGGAATATAAAGAATTTTTCATATCTACCATCGGCGGCTTATCGGATACCTCTGATCTATATGTTACGGAGGATACACTGAACAACAACATCAAACTGTCAGATTTTGGAAGCGGTGTCCGGAGGGTCTCCTTTTATCCTTTGACCTATCAGGAACCCAGCCGGATCAATGAACCTTACTGGGAATATGACCCCGGCAGCAAGAAGATCGAAGGCAGCCTGCCCTTAGACTATTCAAAGGCTGCAAGATATGTGGATAGAGATGCCCAAATACTGGTAAGCGAGGCGATGTTTGAGTTATTCGATAAAGTTTCCGGCCAGGTGGAAGATTTCGATTTCGAAGCCTTAAAAAAAGCCATGCTCAAAGCTGTAGAGACTAATCCTACATTTGCGGAAAAAATCAGGTTCAGGGTCAATTCCGACATTGGAATTCCGACGGGAGATTTTACAACATTCTCTGATGCCATCGATCTATCAAAGTATGGCAGCGGGGTTAGGAAGCTATTTATTAAAGTCGCCTTTTTTAAAAACCCCAAAATTTTCTTACCCGATCCTCCTTATTTCGACAAAAACAAACATGGATTATATATTTCAGTGATTTCCAGCTCAGATATCTACCAATTTTCTACTGAATTGGATAAGGCAATCGAAAAGGTGAAACCGCAGGTAAAGGACTTTGATTTTGAATTATTGAAGTCTGATATTTTGCAATTCGCCGAGTCATTGAAGGAAGCTGCTTAGGGCCCGGAAAAGAATAACTTCCCCATTTGATACGGCTATTTTTCCTGTTGTAAAGATCATGTCCCTTTTAGCCGCGCCGGCCGAAGATGTGGCATGCGCAGCCTCTTTTTTTGCCCGCTAAACGGTTCCTCTAAACTATGCCCGCCCCCAACTGTTTCCCAAACGTACCGTTTCCCACGCGGAAAAATCGTGCCTGTTTCCACCAAGCCCCCGGCACGATTTGTCCGCAAACAATATTATCTTTGCATCCGTGAATAGCAATCTTGAACAGCTCCTGCAGCTGTACCGTGAAGAGGAGCGCACCCAGCGCATCGTCCAGGCCATCCAGGCCGAAACGCCCGCCCGGCTCAAACTCACCGGCATGGTTGACGCGCAGGAGTCCTTTGTCCTGGCCGGAACGTACCTGGCCGCCCCGCAGAGCCACCTGCTCATCGCCAACGACAAGGAAGAAGCCGCCTACATACAGAACAACCTCTCCAACCTGCTCGAAGGGAAATCCATCCGCTTTTTTCCGGATTCCTTCAAGCGGCCGATGCACTTCGAGGAGCTCAACAACAACAACGCCCTGCAGCGCACCGAGACGATCAACCGGATCGTCAATTCGCCCTCTTCGGGGGAGGTCATCGTCACCTACCCGGAGGCGCTCTTCGAGAAGGTCGTGGCGCCGGAGGTGCTCAACCAGCGCCGGATCGACATCGTCGTCGGCGAGGAACTGGATGTGGATTTCCTCATCGAAGTGCTGGTGGAATACGGCTTTGCCCGCGAGGACTTCGTCTACGAGCCCGGGCAGTTCTCCATCCGCGGCGGCATCGTCGATATCTTTTCTTTCGGGAACGAATACCCCTACCGCATCGAGCTGTTTGACGAGGAGGTGGAAAGCATCCGGACGTTCAACCCCACCACCCAGCTGTCGGTGCAGAAGATCGCCCGCGTGTCCATTATTCCGAATATCAACACCAAGTTCACGCACGAGCAGAAGGTGTCCATGCTGGGCATCCTGCCGGCGAAAACCGCAATATGGGTCAAGGATTTCCAGGTGCTGCTCGACAAGCTCACCCAGTGCTTTGAGAAAGCGGAGGAATTTGCCAAGGCCCTGCGCCTGATAGAGGAGGAAGAACTCAAGGAGATCTTCCGCGACCGGGCCTTCATCCGCCCCCATGAGATCATCGAAGACGTGGAAGTGTTCCCCATCCTCTGCCTGACGGATAGCATACAACCCATCAAGTTCGAAGAACAGATCGCCTACGCCACCCGCCCCCAGCCCAGCTTCAACAAAAATTTCAACCTGCTGATCCAGAACCTTAACGAAAATAGTAAGAGCCGGATCGAAAACTACCTCTTCGCCGAAAACCCCAAGCAGATCGAGCGCTTTTACTCCATTTTCGAGGACCTGAACGCCGACGTACATTTCCACCCCATCCCCAAATCGATCAACGAGGGTTTCATCGACATGGACCTCAAGGTAGCCTGCTACACCGACCACCAGGTCTTCCAGCGCTTCCACCGCTACAAGCTCAAGCAGGGCTTCACCAAGGACCAGGCCCTCAACCTGCGCATGCTGCGCGAACTGACGCCGGGCGACTACGTCACCCACATCGACCACGGCGTGGGGCGCTATTCCGGCCTGGAGAAGATCGACATCAACGGGCATGTACAGGAGTCGGTGCGGCTGATATACAAGAACAACGACCTGCTCTACGTCAGCATCAACTCCCTGCACAAGATCACCAAGTACGTCGGTAAGGAAGGCACGGCGCCCAAGGTCGACAAGCTGGGCTCCGAAGCCTGGAAAAACCTGAAACGGCGCACCAAAAAGAAAGTCAAGGACATTGCCGGCGAGCTGATCAAGCTGTACGCCAAGCGCAAGGCCTCCGAGGGCTTTGCCTTTCCGCCCGACGGCTACCTGCAGAACGAGCTGGAGGCCTCCTTCATCTACGAAGACACGCCCGACCAACTCAAAGCCACCAACGACGTCAAGGAAGACATGGCCAAGCCCAGCCCTATGGACCGCCTCATCTGCGGCGACGTCGGCTTCGGCAAAACGGAGGTGGCGGTGCGCGCCGCCTTCAAGGCCATCGTGGGCGGCAAGCAGGTGGCGGTGCTCGTGCCCACCACCATCCTGGCCCTGCAGCACTACCGCACTTTTAAGGAGCGGCTGGAAGAATTCGGCGTCAGCGTCGATTACGTCAACCGCTTCCGCTCTACTGCCGAGCGCAATGAGATCTTCCGGCAGCTCAAGGAAGGGAAGCTTGACCTGGTTATCGGCACTCATGGGCTATTGAATAAAAAGGCCGGCTTTAAGGACCTCGGCCTGCTCATTATCGACGAGGAACAAAAGTTCGGGGTAGCAGCCAAGGAGAAGCTGCGCAACATCAAGGTCAACGTGGACACCCTGACCCTGACCGCCACGCCCATTCCCCGCACCCTGCAATTCTCCCTTATGGCTGCCCGCGACCTGTCGATCATCCGTACCCCGCCCCCTAACCGGCAGCCCATCCATACCGAGGTGCGCATCTTCAACGAAGAGATCGTCAAGGAGGCCATTTACTACGAAGTCAACCGTGGAGGGCAGGTCTTTTTCGTCCACAACCGGGTGAAGACCCTGCCGGACATTACCGCCATGGTGCGCCGAATGTGTCCGGATGTGGAGGTGGCCAACGCCCATGGGCAGATGGATTCCGACAAGCTGGAAAAGACACTCGTTCACTTCATCGATGGCCGCTACGACGTGCTCGTTTGCACCAATATCATCGAAACGGGGTTGGATATCCCCAACGCCAACACCATTATTATTAATAACGCCCACCAGTTCGGCATGAGCGACCTGCACCAGCTGCGGGGGCGCGTGGGCCGTTCCAACCAGAAGGCCTTCTGCTACCTGTTCAGCCCGCCCATGTCGACCCTCACCCCCGAGGCCCGTAAGCGCCTGAAGACACTGGAGGAGTTTTCCGACCTCGGCAGCGGCTTCAACATCGCCATGCGCGACATGGACATCCGCGGCGCGGGCAACCTGCTGGGCGCCGAGCAGAGCGGATTTATAGCCGACATCGGCTACGAAACCTACCAGAAGATCCTGCAGGAGGCCATTCAGGAACTGAAGGAAAGCGAATTCCGGGAGCTCTTCAAGGAGGAATTGGAAAAAAACCCGCAGTACGTCCGCGACGTGCAGATCGACACCGATGTGGAAATGCTCATCCCCGATGAATATGTCAGCAGCATTTCCGAGCGCCTCAGCCTGTACACCGAGCTCGACAGCCTGGAAAAGGAGGCCGAACTGAAAGCCTTCGAAGAAAAGCTGCGCGACCGCTTCGGCCGCATTCCACCACAGGTGGCCGAGCTCTTCGAAGGGCTGCGCCTGCGCTGGGTATGCAAGGAGTTGGGGTTCGAGCGCCTCATCCTCAAGAACGACAAGCTGCGGTGTTACTTTGTCGACAACCCGCAGTCTCCCTTCTACGAGAGCCGGCTCTTCCAGAACATGCTCGATTTTGTCAATAAGGAGGGGCGCAACCGCGGCCTGAGCTTCAAACAGTCCAACCGGTACTTCATTCTGGTGAAGGATTATGTAAAAAGCCTGCGGGAAGCGCATGAGGTGTTGGAAAAGATCAGAGAAAAGGTAGCCGGAGAGGTTGCCGCTGAAAGTTAAAACATTATTCCACCGCTTCATCATTCTTCCCACTGATCTCCCGCTGTTTTTCCCGGCCCGGGCCAATCACCTATGTAGTTTTTTTTCAAATACTTACGCATGATTTCAGCCAAGAACAATGCTTCAGTGTGCTGAAACACACTCATACCCACCATTCAATAAGGAAACCAGACGCTCAAACAAACAAATGAAATTCATAATTTTGTACAACATTATGTAAAAAATATCAAATAATCATTGGTTTATTCGTATTTTAACCGAATAATTTCACCAATAAACGAACCAAGAAGGCCGTACCGGTATAAAACCGACTTTCTCCCCAGATACCTTTTTTTGTTGAAATATTAGATTCCCCATTGCCTGAATTTCATTAGATCAACACCCAACACCCTCCGGCCATGGCGAAAATCGTAATAGACGGAAAACCGTACAATGCA
This sequence comes from Phaeodactylibacter sp., assembly GCA_024103175.1. Lineage (GTDB taxonomy): Bacteria > Bacteroidota > Bacteroidia > Chitinophagales > Saprospiraceae > JACJXW01. The sequence goes on along the minus strand of JAGFJE010000066.1, from coordinate 629 downwards.
GAAAAAGGCAAAAACCTGCTGGAAACCAGTATTTCCCTGGGTTTTGACCTGCCCTATTTCTGCTGGCACCCCGCATTGGATTCGGTAGGCGCCTGCCGGCAGTGCGCCGTCAAAAAATTCAAAGACGAAGAGGACGAACAGGGCAAGATCGTCATGGCTTGTATGGAGCCGGTGGGAGATGAAGTACGGATATCGATAAAAGACCCGGAGGCGGAGCGTTTCCGCAAGCAGGTTATCGAAAGCCTGATGACCAACCATCCTCACGATTGCCCCACTTGTGACGAAGGCGGGGAATGCCACCTTCAGGACATGACCGTCATGACGGGCCACAACTACCGGCGCTTCCGCTTCAACAAGCGCACCTACCGCAACCAATATCTGGGGCCCTTCCTCAACCACGAGATGAACCGTTGCATTCAGTGTTACCGCTGCGTGCGCTTCTACCGGGACTATGCCGGAGGGCGGGATCTGGACGTGTTCTCGGCCCACAACCACGTTTATTTCGGCAGAAGTGAGAATGGCGTGCTGGAAAACGAGTTCAGCGGCAACCTGGTGGAGGTATGTCCCACCGGCGTTTTTACCGACAAAACCCTGAAAAAACACTATACCCGGAAATGGGACTTGTCGCA
>JAGFJE010000525.1 GCA_024103175.1 Phaeodactylibacter sp. | reverse complement strand
AAAGTCGGAAGTTTACCCGGAAGAGCCCCGTACTTCAAAGAAGTCGGGGCGAAGACGGGTCGGAACGAGGCCCGTCCTCTCCCGATAGTTTTATCGGGATCGGCCGGGTAAAAAGTCGGAATGACTTTGGACGTTCCGCAACATCTTGGCTATCGATAGTGTCCAACCTGAGACGGGTAGCCAACGCTGTGCCCCCGCAATAAAAAATGATCTTCAATGAACTATTTCCCCCGCCTGCACTGTTACTACGATTGACGCAAACGGCGGGAAAAGAAGCTTCCGGCAAAAAACCGGAAAAAACTTTTGCCGAAAAGAATAAACCCTTATCTTTGCATCCGCTATCAAAAAAACGGCTCCGTAGCTTAATTGGATAGAGCATCCCGATCTGGCATCGGGAAGGTTCCAGGTTCGAATCCAGGCGGAGTAAAGGTTTAAAATAGGAACTAGTGATAAAAAACGGCTCCGTAGCTTAATTGGATAGAGCACCTGACTACGGATCAGGAGGTTCCAGGTTCGAATCCTGGCGGAGTCACTACAAAAAAAGAGAAAGATGTCTAAGGTTTGCCAATTGACAGGAAAGCGCCCGGTAGCGGGAAACACGGTCTCCCACTCCAACCGGAAGATCAAGCGCCGCTTTTTGCCCAACCTGCAGAAGAAGCGCTTCTACGTGCCGGAGAAGGATACCTGGGTCACCCTGAAAGTATCTGCATCCGCCATGCGCTCCATCGACAAGATGGGCGTCTATGAGTTCGTCCAGAAGATGGAACGCAAAGGGATCAAGACGGGCGTCGAATTTTAAAGATCTTAAACAACCCTAAGGAAGATGGCTAAGAAGAGCAAAGGAAACCGCATTCAGATCATCCTCGAATGCACCGAACATAAAGAATCCGGCATGCCGGGCACTTCCCGTTATGTAACGCAGAAGAACCGTAAGAATACGCCGGACCGCCTCGAGCTGAAAAAATATAACCCCATTCTCAAGCGTGTAACTGTTCATCGTGAAATAAAATAAGATGGAACGCGTTATAGAGTTGCGGTGTTATCCTTATTTTTGAGAGAGAAATTACTCTATAACATTTAAACTTAGTAAGATGGCTAAAGTATCAAAGAACGCAAGGGTCGCTCAACGTAGCGCCAACGCAGGCTCCGGCCGTGATCACGTGAAGGTGGTGAAGAGTATCAAGGACCCGAAGACCGGGAAGTACTCCTACAAGGAAGTGATCATCCACAAGGATAAGGTGAAGGAGTTTTTCGAAAGCAAGTAACGACAATTATCACTATAGAATAGCAGAAGGGGCTTTTCTTTCTCACGAAGGAAAGCCCCTTTTCGTTCATTGGGCGGGCTACTTTTTAGCGGCTCGCGATCAGCTAAAAGCAGAAAAAGGGCTCAATACCCCACGTTCAGCCACCCTACACCATTTATGGATCTCGCACTGCGGTAGAAAAAACAAAACATGAGCTTTTTCAACAAATTCTTCAGTAAGGAAAAGAAAGAAGACCTCGACAAGGGGCTGGAAAAAACCAAAGAAAGCTTCTTTGGTAAACTGACCAAGGCCGTCGCCGGGAAAACCACCGTCGACGACGAGGTCCTCGATGAACTGGAGAATATCCTCATTACCTCCGACGTAGGCCTCGATACTACCGTCAAGATCATAGAACGCATCGAAGCGCGCGTCGCCCGCGATAAATACCTGGGTACTTCCGAACTCAACGAGATCCTGCGCGACGAGATCGTCCAACTGCTTGCCGAGAACAATACCACCGACCTCGAGGATTTTACCCTTCCTGCCTCTCTGAAACCCAACGTCATCCTGGTGGTTGGCGTCAACGGAGTGGGTAAAACAACTACCATAGGCAAACTCGCTTACCAGTACAAACAACGCGGTATGAAAGTCGTCATGGGCGCCGCCGATACCTTCCGCGCCGCCGCCGTCGACCAGCTCAAGATCTGGTCCGAACGGGTGGGCTGCGACTTCTACAGCAAAGGCATGAACACCGACCCCGCCGCCGTGGCCTACGAAACGGTGCAGCATGCTCTCAATAACAACTGCGATGTGGCCATCATCGATACGGCCGGCCGGCTCCACACCAAGATCAACCTCATGAAAGAGCTGAGTAAGATCAAGCGCTCCGTAGGCAAAAGCCTGGAAGGAGCGCCCCACGAAGTGCTGCTCGTGCTCGACGCTACTACCGGCCAGAACGCCTTCGAACAGGCCCGCCACTTCACCGACGCCACCGAGGTGTCCGCCCTGGCCCTGACTAAACTCGACGGCACCGCCAAAGGAGGCGTGGCCATCGGCATCTCCGACCAGTTTAAAGTACCCATCAAATACATTGGCGTGGGCGAAGCGATCGATAAGCTGCAGGTATTCAACAAGCGCGCCTTCGTGGACTCGCTCTTCGAGCAGTAGTTTTTTGCGCCAGGTTTTTGGCGGGCTATGATCAGACAAGGGCCAAAAACCTGATGCGGGCTGGCGTTGGGCTGCGGCCAAAACCAACCGCAGGCAGCTACGCGGCGGCAGCCGGAGCCCTTCAGCCTCCAAACCAGCCCTCCCTTGATACCCCCCCCCTCCCGATATTCCTTCCTTCTGTTTTCACTCAACCAGGCCTTCCTGTACACCCACCGGAGCAATCCTCCGAGAGGCGGACAAGCATTTAACAATAAATAGCCGGCTAAAAGCGCCAAAAAAAATAGGAATATAAAAATAAGATTAAATTGAAGTTACACAGTAGAGTGTTATTTTTTCACACGCAAAAATCTGTAAATCAGTTTTTTGCGTGTGAAAAAATAGTAAAATTAAATGCAGCAATTCAGGTAATTGTACTTCACAAGCCTGTGATGATTATAGATATTTGTATTGTCAACGGAGATAAACAACAGTTGGCGGTTCCTTCGAAAGAGGAGGAAAAAAAGAAAAGGCTTACTACTAACAAGAGAAGAAGAAGTTGGCGACAACTTCTTAGAAAAGTAGAAAAAAGAAGTAATCCCACGAATGCTTATATATTATAATCCCATGTGCTATTATAATCCCATACAAAGATTTCGGGGATATCAAAGGATGTCCTCATTTTTGGTATGTAGATAGCCTCTCAAAGCTCTTTGAATGCCGGCCCCAGGGGGGCCGGTTTTTTTTTACATATTACCCTCTGTTCCTTCTACGCCCTCCTTCTTATTAAGGTTGCATTAAATTTGATTTTTTTTCATTTTTTTTTTGACGCGCTTCCTGCCAAAGGCAAACGAAGGTTTAGCTGGTGCGCAGGCTGCGGCTACTTGCCCGTTCTATCCTTTTGCCATTATTCTGAATAGAACCCGGCGGCAGATAGTGACAAGTACCGCTCAAATACCTTCTGATAAACCTTGTGGTTGCCCTTGTCAGGCTCGAACACCCACCCTTTTTTCCTGAGGGGAAGCAATTCCTTATATTCCTTTATCGCCCCGCCTGCCTTCATTGACATGTAAGCCGCGCCGCGGGCGGCCGTTTCTTCCTGCTCATCGATGGCGGCCGGCAGTCCAAAGACATCGCTTATAACCTGCACCCATAACGGAGAATTGGTGAACCCTCCGTTGGCGGTGATCTCCCGGGCCCCGGTGGCCAAACCTTCGTAGATGTGATACAGGCTGAAGGCAACGCCTTCCAGCACGGCGCGGTGAAAGTGGCCCGGCCCGTGGTGGCGGCGCATCCCGATGAAGGCGCCGCTGGCGGAGGCATTCCAAATAGGGGCGCGCTCGCCCAGGAGGTAGGGGAGGAACAGCAGGCCGTCGGCGCCGGCGGGTATCCTCCTGGCGGCTTCTTCCGACAGCCGTTCCTCACCCAGCAGTTCCGACAGCCACTGGTAGGCGATGCCGCCGTTGTTGATGGGCCCGCCACAGGTAAACAACTCCTCGTCCAGGCGGTAATTGAAGAGCTGTTTTTCTGCATCGATGGAGGGCTCCCGGCTGGTTGTCCGCAGCGCGCCGCTGGTGCCGATGGTGAGCACCAGTTGCTCCGGGCCGAGGGCCAGGGCGCCCAGGTTGGCCAGGCAGCCGTCGCTGGCGCCCAGGGCCACGGGCACACCCTGAAATAGAGCGGGCAACTGCTTATTATTCAAAGTGAGCAGATGAGTAGGGCCGGCAAGTGGCGGCAACTGTTCTTCCCGTATACCGGCATATTCCAGGGCGGGCGGGTGCCATTGCAGCTTCCGGATGTCCATCAGCCCGGTGGCCGAGGCCAGGGAGATGTCGGCCAGGTATTCGCCGCAAAGCTGCCGGAGGAGGTGATCCTTTATGGAAAGGAAGCGCTTCGCCCGCCGGAAAACATCCGGGGCTTCTTCCTGCATCCACCGCAGTTTGCAAAGGGGAGACATGGCGTGGATGGGCGTGCCGCAGGCTTCGTATAATGCCCTGCCTTCGGCTGTTCCCCGAAGCCTGACGGCCTGCTTTTCACTGCGGCGGTCGCTCCACAGTATGGCGTTGGTGAGTGGCTCTCCGTCCTCCTCCACGGCGATCAGGCTGTGCATGGCGCAGCTCAGCCCGATGGCCGCAGGCGGGGTTTCCAGTTTTCGGCCAAGCCCGGCCAATACCTTCATCACCGCCTTCAGAAGGGCGGCCGGCTCCTGCTCCTGAAACCCGGGCCGAGGGCTGAGGGTGGGGTAGGAGGCCCGCTCCAGCGCCAGGGCCCTGCCCTTCCGCGTAATGGCAAGTCCCTTGGTGGATGTTGTGCCTATGTCGATGCCAATAAAGTAGTCCATCCCTATAGTTTTAGCCCGAAGGTACAGCATCGAACCATTGTTAAATTGCTTGATTGTTAATGGTTCTGCTCTGGGGGCTCTGGCCAACCATCCAACAATATAGCCACCTAACAATCAAACCATCCAACAATTCATCCAAGAAATCACCCTACAGGCCGAAAGCCTTCAACTCCTGGCGCTGTCGGCTTGTTTCCCCAAAAACACTCATTGACACAATCTGCCATGGAAGACAGTACAAACAACGCCAACCGGGAAAACTACCTCAACTATATCCTCGACCAACTCTCGGAGTTGGAGAACTTCACCTTTCGAAAAATGATCGGCGGCGTCGGTTTTTTCCGCGATGAGCTGATGTTCGGCGCCATCATCGGCGGAAAACTTCGCTTTTGGGCGCCCAAAGCCTGCGCGGAAAAGCATGGCGCTACTTCTTACTTTTTGACTGAATGGGCAAAACAATCCTGCGAGGTGCCGGAAAGCGTGGCCGGTAATAAGACGGTGCTGAAGAGCTGGGCGGAGCGGTCAATCTCTCTGTTGGAAAAGGCGCGGGAGTGGGCTTAGCAGCGTCCGGGCTCCAATCCCTGAAGGGCGCAAAGGGCGAAAGTGCTTGGGCCCCTTCACATCAGAAACCCGATTACGCTATAAGAAACCACATTGGCCAGGCCATGCGCGATCCACCCGGGAATGATGCTCCCATGCGCCATTTTTTCATTGATGTAAGCCGTAACATAAGCCCCAAGAGCCGGGAAAAAGAAAATGAAGGCCAGAAAAAACAGGTTGGAAGTTAGGTTCAGAGGCCGGCTTCAGCCCTATGTATTGGAAAAAGCCCTTTACTGAGCGGCGGCGGATGATGTACACCAGAAAAGGAATGAGGGTGAAGGCGAAGATCTGCAGGATGGCGGAGAGGAGTTCTTCCAGTATCATGGTCATTAAATTGGGTTTCGGTTTCAGGCGCGCCGGATTCATCTGTAGCGTATACAAAACTAGAGATCCTGTAGCTATTCTCCTTATTTTGTATACGGAATCCAAGTTCGGGCCGTCGAGCTGCCCGTTGCAGCATATCAAGCGATCATTCCTTCCGGTGAGTTTATTGATTTCCGGTGCTATGATAATGGGAGATTGGGCGGGATTTGCGATTTGCGATCTTTGATTTGTGATTTTTGATGTGCCTGCCACCGGCTGCACAACGATGGCTGCTCTTACGGGGCACATCGCAAATCAAACATCAAAAATCAAACATCAAAAATCAAAAATCAAACATCAAAAATCAAAAATCAAACATCAAAAATCAAACATCTTAACCGGTTTGTGGAAACGGTTGACTTTTAACAAAAGGGCTATTCAATTTCAAAACTCCTCCGCCCCAAACTCGCTTCGGATAAACTTCATCTTCTTCGACGGCTGGTTGACCTGGTAGGCCACGCTCAACAGCAACACATCCGCCTCGATGATGTAGGTGGTTTTGAGGAAAAAGTCATCGCTCCAGGCCGATGTGAAGGACTCGTTGGAATTCAGCAGGCCCATGTCGATATTGAGCCATTGAAAGGCCACCGACAGTTTTTTCCCGAACCAGTATTTTCGGAAGGTGAGGTTGGGGGTGTATATGCGCGAATCCTTCCCCTGGGCGGTTACCTTATCGGACAGGTAGTTGAAATTCAGCTGTAGCTCCATGCCGGGAGAGCAGGTGAACTTGCTGTTGAAGTCGATCGAATAGACCGTATTGGACCGGTTGATCTTTTCTCCGAACAGCTTGCCCTTGATCCGGTAATTGTACACATTGCCGCCCAGGTAGCAATGCCACCAGCGGGCGGGGTAAAAGGAGGCGCCGGCTTCGAGCCCGTAGGCGGTGGCATTGCCGGCGTTGGTATAGATCCGGTTCAGGATGGTGTCGTTGAAGACGGTGTTGGACCGGTTGACGACATCGGCGACGTTTTGGAAGTAGGCCGTCGCAAAGACAGAATTGTCCTTCCATCCTTTCACCAGGCCCACTTCCACCAGATCGATGTATTCGGGCAGCAGTTCGGCGTCTCCCTGTTCCAGCACTTCCGAATGCTCCCTTTCGGGGAAGGGCGTCACCTTGACCGTTGTCGAGCGCTGTATGCGGCGGCTGTAGCCGGCTTTGGCCGACAGCCCTTCGCCCATATCGTACAGCAGGTTGGCGGAAGGAAAGAGGTTGAAGCGGCTCAGTTCGAATAGCGTGTCCGGACGGGCGATCTCTACGTCCCGGCTGAATGTTTCGACCCTCAGACCAGCGGTGAATTCCAGCCGGTTCCATTGCCCCGAAACCTGGGTATACAGCGCGTGGATGCGCCGGCGCAGTTCCATACTGTTGGTGAACAGGGGGTTAAACTCCCATGTGCCCTCCTGAAAGTTGCGGTCCAGATAGCGGAAATCACCCGGATGCTTCAGGGACCGGTATTGGTAGCCGCTTTCCCAGTTGAGGGCGCCCAGTTGGCGGGCGTAGTCGAGTTGAAGGCGCAGGCCGTTCAGCGGGTTGTCGTTATCCATCATCTGTCGCTGGAGGGTGTCCTGCACGTTGGGCCAGGCCAGGTTGTTGTTGCGGGTGGGGCCGCCCAGGACGGTCCGCTCGAACAGGCCGGAAGCCTTCAGGGTGGATCTGTCGGGAAAGGTATAGGTGTAGTCTAGCCCGGCGATCAGGAAATCGCCGCGGCGCACCCGGTTGTTCTGGTTGAAATAGGCCAGGGAGTCCACCAGGGCGCCGTTGGAAGCAACACTTCCCGCCTGTTCGAAGAGCTCGTTATAGGATACCGTTCCCAGGAATTGTTCGGTAGCGATGTGTGTCCTTCGCTGGCGGTACAGGATATCCGCCGTCCGGGTTTTGGTGCGCTTGCCGGCGTAGAAGCTGGCGCTAACGCTCTGCCGGGCATCGGGGGTATAAACAACAGACGCCCGGCCGGAGTAGTTTTCCTCATCGTAGCTCCGTTCTCCCTGCGAAGGAAATTCGGTAAGGATCTCCTCCTCGTACGTGTTCACATACCCCCTTCGCCCGCCGGCCCGGTCGTTCCGGCGGTAATCGGCGCCCGCCGAGAGGTCCCATTTCCCTTTTTTGTAGTTCACTGTAACATCCGCGCCATACCGCCGGGAGCGTTCGGCATTACCGTAAGTTTTAAGGCTGGGCAGGCCCCACAGCCCGTTTGCGGACAGGAAGAGGCCGTCGGCAGCTCCCTTGCGGGTGATCACGTTGATGATGCCCGCATGGCCGTCGGGGTCGTATTTGGCGGAGGGGGCGGTGATGACCTCGATGTCCTCAATGGCATTGGCCGCGATCTGGTTCAGGACGACATCCGGTTGAGCTTGTACGGGCTTTCCGTTGATCAATAACAGAAAACCGGTTGCGCCCCTCACGGTGATCGTTCCTAGCTGATCAACAGTTACGGAAGGGAGGTTGCGCAGTACATCAGCGGCCGTGCCGCCCCGGGCGCTGCCGAACTGCCCTGCATCGTATACCTGCTTATCAATCTTGTACCGGGCGGTGATCTCCTTGCCGGTGACTTCGACTTCTTCCAGATCCTGGCCGGCGACAGCCAGGGCGATCGTACCCACGTCCATCTGCTCCACCACCGTGAAGGCTTCAGAAGTATAGGTTTCGTATCCCAGGAACCGGGCAACCAGATAGACTTCAGACGGAGCAAGGCGGGAAAACTCGAACCGGCCGTCCGCATCGGTCACCATGCCGTCGGCCAGGCTGGAATCCTGAGCAAAGTAGAGTATAATACTGGCGTATTCGATGGCCGCTCCGGTGTCGGCGTCGGCGATCCTGCCTTTAAGCGTTCCGTTGTGTTGTGCGGAGAGCGAAGCGCTCAGGCCAGGGAGAAGCAAAAAGAGGAGTGCTTTTGATCTGTTCATTAGCATATACATTGATATGCCGGGGGGCATGGGTTAAGGTTCTTCCAAAATAGGGATAGTTGGGAAGAATTCAGAGCAGGCGGGGGATATTTAATTGAACTATCCCTTGTATAAGCAACCATAGCTCCTTCCAAGCCAAAAATACCGGTGCAGGAAATCAAAGCCCAATCAACGTTTTCCTGCCCTTCACCCTCCTACCTTCCAGATCACCGACTCCAGCGGCGCCAGCCGCACTTCTACCTCCCCCTTCCCATCCGCCATTTTCAATGAAGCATTCTTCTCTCCGTAAAGCTGCTCCGCCAGCTCGTATTCCCCATCGGCCAGCCCCCAGGCTGCAATGACATTGGCGGGAATTTTCAAATTGAATTCATAGGCTTTCTCCGCATCAAAATTGGTGGCGATGATGAGCTTTTCCGATACCGACCAACGCACAAAAGAGAACACCCGGTGGCCATACCCTTCCGTTTGCTCCCGGTTGTGGTCGTGTATCTCCCGGTATTCCCCCATCAGCGCCGGGCTATTGAGGGTAAAGTTGAGCAGGCGGCGGTAGAAATCACGCAGGGCCTTCTCTTCGGGCGCCAGTTGCCCGCCGTCGAAGGCGCCATCGTTCATCCAGCGCTGGTGGTGGGGCACGCCGACGTAGTCGAAGATGGACGTGCGGCTCGGGCCGCCGAAGCCGGGCTCTTCGGCGCCCGGCTCGCCCACCTCCTGCCCGAAGTAGATCATGGTAGGCGAGGTGCTGATGGTCGCCGATACCACCATAGCCGGCTTGCCCTTCCGGGCATCCCCCGCAAAGGGCGGGCTGGCGATGCGCTGCTCGTCGTGGTTCTCCAGGAAGTGGAGCATGTGGTGTTCGATGTCGGCCAGGCCCTCCTGTATGGGCGGGAGGTTGTCGGTACTGCCGTGGCCCTGCATGATGTTTTTGAGGGTATCGTACAGTTCCACCTTATCGTAGAGGTAGTCCATTTTGCCGAGGTGGATGTAGTCGCGGTAGGCGGCGGGGTTGTAGATCTCCGCCAGGAGGAAGGCGTCGGTTTTTTTCATCTTAACGGCTGAGTTGAGGTAGCTCCAGAACTCCACCGGCACCATCTCCGCCATGTCGAAGCGGAAGCCGTCGACGCCCATGTCCGTCCAGTACAGGGCGATGTCGCGGAATTTTTTCCAGGAATCGGGCACGTTCTTGTCCTGCCAGAATGCGTAGTGGGCTTGGTAGTCTTTCTTATCAAAACCTTCGGGCAGTTCCGGAAAGTCTTTCGTCCCATCGGGCCGGATGCCATAGTTGACCTTCACCGTTTCGTACCAGTCGTTGAAATCGGGCTGCGCCTTGCGGGCGCCGTTACCGGTCCATTTGGCGGGGTTTTCATCGAACTGCCCGTCGGCCAGGGGGTGCGGCTCTCCGCCCAGGGGCTGGTAATCGTCCGGAAAGTCGGGCACTCGGAAGGGCTCGCCGGGGATGTAATAAAAGTTGTTGTCGCGCCTGTATTCTACTGAGGTGTCGTCGCCGGCGCCGAAATCCTCCACCCCTTCCGGGTTGTTGAGCCCTTCATAGCGGCGCGCCACGTGGTTGGGCACGATGTCGATGAGCACCTTCAGGCCGTGGCGGTGGGTGCGCTCGATGAGGGCCTTGAACTCCTCCAGCCGCCGGGCAGGGTCGTCCGCCAGGTCGGGGTTTACATTATAATAATCCTTGACGGCGTAGGGAGAGCCCGCCCGCCCCTTGACCACGTCGGGGTCATCCTCGGAGATGCCATAGGCGGTGTAGTCGCGGATGACGGCGTGGTGGGGCACGCCGGTATACCAGATGTGGGTGACGCCCAGGGCGCGGATGGAGTCGAGGGCTGTGCCGGTAAAATCGCTGAACTTGCCTACGCCGTTCTCTTCAATGGTGCCCCAGGGCTTGTTGGTGGTATTGGTATTGCCGAACAGGCGGGTGAATACCTGATAGACGACGATCTTGCGTTCTTGTGTTTCGGTTGTCTCTTCTTGCTGCATGTTGTCGGAGGTACAGCTGCCGATGGTTATCAGCAGGGCTGCGGTGAGGAAGGATAGATATTTTATCATTGGTTGCAAATGGTTTTGGCCTTCCGTTCGAAGATAGCACAAAAATAGTAATGTATGCCTGAAATCGAACGGAGATATCCTTAGCGTTAAAATAGATATTCCCGTCGATAGAATTTGGGAAATTCGTGGAAAAATTCCGAGATTGACCGACACATACCATTCAAATTTCACCATGCAGGAAATACTCAATATCTTATTCTGGGCGGGCACTCTTGCCGGCGGCCTGCTCATCCTTCTGTTGCTGATCTCCATCTTCAGCGGCCTGGAAATCGGAGGTGATCTGGATGTGGATATGGGAGGCGATGTCGATGTGGATGCCGGAGGCGATATGGATGGCCACCTCGATGCCGACGGCAGCAGCGCCGGGTTGGGAGTTATCAAGACGTTGCTCACTTTCATCTCCGTTGGCGCCTTCACCGCCCGCGCCATATTCCTGAACACCTCCTGGTCGTGGACGATCGTGATCCTGACTGCCCTGGCGGCGGGGGCAGTGGCCGTCATGCTGCTCACCTGGTTCTTCCGCTGGCTGCTGAGAAACCAGGAGGAGGGCAACTGGCACCTCTGGCAGGCAGAAGGCAAAGTGGGCACGGTATATGTCCCCATCCCTCCGGAAGGAAAGGGGCGAATAATTGTCGAGATCGATAATGTAAGGCGGGAGATAGCGGCCCGGTCGGAAAACGGCCAGCAACTGCGGACTCACGAAAAAGCATTTGTTGTGAAAGCCGAAGAAGACCATGTGGTGGTGATCCCCTATGCGTCCTGACTTTTCTTTGGAATACCAATTATTAAAAAACCAAAACCATGATAGATCTGCCTTTAAGAACCCTTTTTTCAAGGCTTCTGGCCTTGTTCTCCGTGTTGTTTTTATCCACCCCGCTGGCGGCGCAGCTGGATGGCGGCCTGATGGGAAGCGGCATGTCTTTTGTACTGCCGGTCATCATCGTCATTGCCGTTTTTTTGCTCCTGCTGTGGTTTTTCATCTCGCGTTACCGCCGGTGCCCGTCCGATAAGATCCTGGTGATCTACGGTAAGACGGGGCAGGGCAGCGCCAGGTGCATCCACGGCGGCGCTGCCTTCGTCTGGCCGGTCATTCAGGACTACCAGTACCTGGACCTGCAGCCCATGTCGATCGATGTGAACCTGCAGGACGCTTTGTCCAAGCAGAACATCCGGGTGTCGGTGCCGGCCCAGTTCACCGTGGCCATCAGCAACGAGCCCGCCCTGATGAAGGCCGCCGCCGAGCGCCTGCTGGGCATGCACAAGGATTCGATCCGCTCCCTGGCCCACGACATCATCATGGGCCAGATGCGCCTGGTGATCGCCAATATGGACATCGAGGAGCTGAACGCCGACCGCGACAAGTTCGTCACCTCCGTCTACGAGCACGTCGGCGACGAGCTGCACAAGATCGGCCTCGACCTGATCAACGTCAACGTCACCGACATCCACGACGAGTCCGGCTACATCAAGGCTCTGGGACAGGAGGCCGCCGCCAAGGCCATCAACGACGCCAAGGTGAAGGTGGCCAAGGAAGAGCGCACCGGCGCCATCGGCCAGGCGGAAGCGGATAAAGAACGCCGCACCTCGGTAGCCGCCGCCAACTCCGCCGCCGAGATCGGCGAAAAGAACGCTCACGCCGACGCCACCAAAGGCAAAAACCTGGCCGACATCGAAATCGCCCTCTCAGACACGGCCCGCCGCCAGAAGGTGGCCGAAGCCAACAAGAATGCGGAAGTGGCCGAAAAGACCGCCGAGGCCGAAGCACAGAAAGCAGCTTACCTGGCCCAGAAGGAGGCCGAAGAGGCCAGAAAGGAACGCGAACTGGCCGCCCGCCGCGCCAACGAGGTCGTACAGTCCCAGATTGACAAGGAAAAGACGGTCATCGCCGCCGAGGCCGAAGCCGAACAGAAACGCAAGGTCGCGGAGGGCGAAGCCGCCGCCGTGCTGGCCCGCTATCAGGCTGAGGCCGAAGGTATCCGCAAGGTGCTCGACGCCCAGGCCGCCGGCTTCCAGAAGCTGGTCGACGCCGCCGACGGCAACGCCCAGGCCGCCATCGGATTACTCCTTGTAGACAAAATACCCGAACTGGCCAGGATACAGGCCGAAGCCATCAAGAACATCAAGTTCGATAAGGTGACCGTCTTCGACGGGGGCGACGGGCAAGGTACGGCCAGCTTCCTGAGCAATATGTTCAAGTCCATTCCCGCCCTGAGCGAGTTCATGAACCAGTCGGGGCTGAACCTGCCGGAATACCTGGCGAAGAACGGGGAGCCGAAGAACGGGGAGCCGGAGCAGAAGGAGGAAGCGGCAAAGGCCAAGCGGGAGAAGAAAGAGTAACCTCAAGGAGGAAGGTACTTTGGAGGCGCCTTCCTCCTGACTTCACTTTGCTATCCACCAATTTCCGGCCCTACAAATTGAATGCCTGCTTCTCCAATTGTGATTTCTCCAATTGGTTTTCCTCCTTCGTCATCAATTTGATCAAATTCGGCCTTTAAGGAAATGAGGAATATGGGCATCCGTCTAAGGCTGGACAGAAAGCTCCGGGGCGTGTACGGTGTACGAGCCAATGGCGCAGCCCACGGGCTTGTACGGTGTACGGGCCTGTCCAACGTTAGACGGATAGCCAGGAATATCATTATCCATTTGGTTATCAGGTATATACAGGGGTGTTGTTTTTACTTTTCTGAACCGCCTGGCTTCCAAGCGATGGGCCACGATGACAACTCCAGCCAGTCCGTAACCATCCAGTGAGCGATTATTTTACCATTCCGGATGTGGTAACCAATGGCATAGGGGAGCTCTACCGTTTTACCGGTGGGTGCAACTCCGTTTGCTGCCCCCCGGTGCTTCCCGATAAACCGGGCCCGGACGATGACCCGGCCCTCTTCCGCCGTCACTTCATCTACCTTCACCTGGTAATATGGGAAGGCCTGCTCCAGGAAGGTAATGCGTTCGATCAGTTTCGGGTCGGAAGTGTATTGGGAAAGGAGCTGTAGTTTGTCTTTTGCTTCATTGAGCGTCCTGATAAAGTCGAGGATAAGCTTTTTATTTTTCCCTGCTTTGTCCACGGTATGGATCTTTTCCGGTAAGATACCGCAGGAAAGGGGCATGGGGGTAGGCCATTTGTCCGGGAAATTTGCCGGGAGGTTGCATGGAGGGACTTGGGGGCGAGTGAATGAGTGATTTTTTTCCTGGCTGGCCAGACGGGCGGTGTTTTTACCCGGCCGATCCCAAAACCATTGGGCGAGGACGGGCGCAGGTACCTGAAAATCAAAGGGCATTTTTCAGGAGAGGCCACCATTCTAGCGTTGAACAAAGTCGGAAGTCGGAACGCGGAAGTCGGAATGGCTTGAGGCTTTCCGCAACCCTTTGGCTATCAATAGTGTCCAACCTTAGACGGGTAGCCGAGAAGTGTATAAACATGGCCAAACCATTAGCCCTTCGGATCGTTATTCTAAAACGGAGTTGGCTAGATGGAATCTTGAATATATAGAATTACTGGTTTCTGACCTGACAACTGTGACTACAGAAGAAACGATAAGAAAAGA
>JAGFJE010000523.1 GCA_024103175.1 Phaeodactylibacter sp. | reverse complement strand
AAGATGGACGACCATACCGCCAGGCTGGAATTGGGCGCCTGTATGGCCACAATCATGATGTAAAAGGCGATGATCACCGGGATGGTGATCGGGATGGTCAGCGACTGCCCTTCGCCCATATCGTCGCCCATGGCGGAGCCGACGGCGGCGAAGAGAGAGGAATACAGGAAATAACCACCCAGGAAATAGAAGACGAACAGAGGCAGGATGGCCCACCAGTTGAGGCTGTTGAACTCCTCGATGGCCAGAGCGATCATGGCCTCGGCGTCCTCCGGGTCAATATTGGACGTCCCTTGTGCCTGCGCCATTTCCATCTGGGTATTGGAATCGAACCCGAAAACCAGGCTGCTGATGAATACGATAATGGGGATGAGAATGGCCCAGATGGCCACCTGGGTCAGGCCCACCGCCCCTACGCCGATGATCTTGCCCAGCATCAGCTGAAAGGGGCGCACCGAAGAGATCATCACTTCCACGATGCGGTTGGTCTTTTCCTCCATCACGCTGCGCATCACCATCATGCCGTAAATAAAGACCACGATGTACATGATGATGCCCATCAGCCCACCGATACCGGCGGCGATGGCGCCGGTGAGCTTGCTGGCGTCTTCGCCCTCCTCATCGATGGGTTCGGGCTCCAGGGCGACCTTGGTATCCAGCGCTTCCAGCTGTTCGGGGTCCAGCTGCAGAGCGGCGATCTTGAAATCTTTCACGCCCTCCCGCACCCGCTCCCGGATGAGGGCTTCGATGTCCAGGGTAGGCTGCTTTTCGGAGTAGTAATAGACCGTCATGCTTTTCGCCATCAGGTCTTTCACCTTCGGAATGACCAGGATGCCGTCGTAGTCAAACTCATCGAAATTCTCCCGCAATACCTCCAGTTCCACGTCCACAAATTTGAAGTAGAGGTTCTTTTCGTCCTTAATGCTGTGCTTCAACACGTCGCCCTCGTCAATGATGGCGATCCGCCGGGTGTCGTCGCTCTCGTACTGAAAGATCAGGCCGACCACGACGAAGAAGACGGCAAAGGCCAGCGGCGTCAGCAGGGTGGCTACGATAAAAGACCGCCGCTTGACGCGCGTGAGGTATTCCCGTTTGATGATGAGCCAGAGTTTGTCCATGGTTTTATTGGTGTATCGGTATTATGGTGTATCGGTGTTGCAGGGTTGAGCTGGGAGGCGCCCTCATGCCTTCTGATTCACTGATATACTAAACGCCTATTCACTTTTAACCTGCCGGATAAAGATCTCGTTCAGCGTCGGCAGGATCTCGTTGAAGGCATGGACGAAAACGCCGTTCTGCAGCAAGTATTGCAACAACTCATTCGACCGGCCTTCCTCCTCCACCTGTATGGTGATGGTGTGATCGGACTGCTCGACGATGTCGGCCCGCTCGTCCAGCCCGGGAGGCAGGTGCCCTTCATATTCAATGCGGAAGAGGTTGCGTTTGAACTGGTTCTTAATGTCCTTCACCTTACCGTCCAGCACGTTCTTGCCTTTATTGATCAGGACGATGTGTTCGCAGACCTCCTCCACCTGTTCCATGCGGTGGGTGGAAAAGATGATGCTTACGCCTTCGTTGTGCAGTTGGTGGATCTCGTCCTTCAGGAGGTTGGTGTTGACCGGGTCCAGGCCGGAAAAAGGCTCGTCGAGGATGAGCAGTTTGGGCCGGTGGACGATGGTGGCGATAAACTGTATTTTTTGCTGCATCCCTTTGGAGAGTTCCTCCACCTTTTTGTCCCACCAGTCTTCGATCTCGAACTTTTCGAACCAGTGCCGGATCTGTGCTTTGGCGTCCTCTTTATCCAGCCCCTTTAAGCGCGCCAGGTAGAGCAGGTGCTCGCCTACCTTCATCTTGCGGTACAACCCCCGCTCCTCCGGCATGTAACCGATCTGCTCCGGGTGGCGGCTGTTGAGCTTATCCCCGTCGAGGTACACCGTACCGGTATCCGCCCTGGTGATGGTGGTGATGATGCGGATGAGGGAGGTCTTTCCCGCGCCGTTGGGCCCCAGTAGGCCGAAGATGCTGCCCCGGGGCACTTCAAAGCTTACCCCATCTACAGCTACATTCTTGTCGTAGGTTTTTACGATATTGTCCAACGAAAGGATGCTGCTCACAGTTGATGCTTTTTGTTTAAAATGAGCTGGCGCCAAAAAAGTTGCCCAAAAGTAACAAATAGTTCGGTATTCGGGTTTCGGTATTCGCCAATTCGGCGGTTGTGCCCCGGAGGTCCGAACACAGAACATCCGAACACCGATGAAAGACCACTGGTACGCCATTGCCAACCCCACCGCCGGCAGGGGGCTGGTCCGTAAACGCTGGGCCGCCCTCCAGCAACGCATAACCCGGGCGTTGCCGGTTGCCGAATTTGCCCTTTCGGAATATAAGGGGCACACCATAGAGCTGGCCGAACGAGCAGTGGAAAAAGGCTACCGGAAAATACTGGCCATCGGCGGCGACGGCACCAACCACGAGGTGGCCAACGGAATCCTGCGGCAGCAGGTGGTTCCTTCGCAGGAGGTCACTTATGCTTTACTCCCCATCGGCACCGGTAATGACTGGATAAAAACCCACGGCCTTCCCCGGGCAATGGATGAGGCGCTGGCTGTCATCCGGGCCGGGAAAACGGGCTACCAGGACGCCGGGCTGATCCATTACTACAAAGGCGGGCAGCCGCAGGAACGTTTTTTCGTCAACGTAGCCGGATTGGCCTACGACGGCTTTATCGGGAAGAAGGCCGAAGAACGGCGTTACGCCACCCGCAATAAACTTTTCTATCTTTTACTGGTGGTGAGTTCCCTGTTTGAATACAGGCTGAACCGGGCGGTAGTGGAGGCCAACGGCCGGCGGATCGAAGGCCATTTTTACACCATCAACCTGGGGATCTGCCGCTACTCTGGCGGCGGCATGCAACTGGTTCCCCATGCTGTGCCGGACGATGGGCAGTTTGCAGTGACTACCGCCGGGCGCCTCAGTAAGGCAGGCGTCTTGCTCAACACTTATCGTTTCTACAATGGCTCTATAGGAAGCCATCCCAAGGTGGAAACCTTCTTGACCCGCACCCTCGAAGTGAGGGCTGCCGAGGGCGAGCCTCCTACCCTGCTGGAGGCCGATGGTGAGTTTCTGGGGGAGACGCCGGCCCGCTTTTCCATCCTTAACAGGGCTTTGCGTATCATCATACCCTGATCACCGGTTATTCTCGGTATCTACGATCTCTGTTTCCTCCACAGGAACCAAACTGCCGTCCGGTTTCAGAAAATAGGCTTGGCGCACGTCCCCACCGCCCTTTTTAGCCACTTTGGCCTTTCCTCCAATAAATGGGCCGGCTTCTTCAAACTGGGGCCATATGATCCAGTTCCCCTTTCTATCTGTATACCCCCACTTGCCCATGGCGTCATTGAACTGGGGTTTGAGCGCCGGCCCTTTAGCCGCCGTATCGTTGCCGGGCCGGGCCGCCTGCTCTCCCGAAGTATTCTTTTTGGGCGTCTTCTCCGGCGCCGGAACAGGGGCGGGTGGAGTGTTTTCGGCTTCTTTCCGGACAGGGCCTTCCTCCTGTTTTTGCTCGGGGGGCGGCGGGCTGACGGCAGGTTCCTGGAAAGACGGGGATGGTGGCAGGCTCCCGCTTTCCGTGGTTTCAGCAGGCTCCTCCCAAGCCGGGATATCGATATCCCTTTCAGGCAGCCTGGCGTTTTCTTCAGGAGTTCTGTGGGCCACCGGCTGAACGGCGGCGTTATCTCTTTCCAGGTTCCTGTTTCCGGCAAAATAACCTGCGACATCCAGCTTTGGCCAGGCCCAAAGCAACCCCGCCGCCATTATGGCTGCGAACAAAACGGCAGCGGCGATGCGCCGGTAAGAGGCTATCCACGCCATGGCGGGCCTTTCCGGGGGCCGGTTCAGGCCCATATCGCCGAGGTATTCGGCCGGCCATTGCCCACTGCTCAGGTAATTTTCCGCCATCTTCCGGAGCTTTTCAGCAGACGGCCTTTCCTCGGGCTCTTCAGCCATACAATGGTGTAAAATATTGCTCAACGGAAGAGAAAATGGCGGCGGCAGCGCCAGTAGTTCCTGGCCGGATCGCTGCCCCTCGCCCCCCGATTGGCCAAAAGGAGGCCGGCCGGCAGCCAACTCATAAAGGGTAGCCCCTAATGCCCATATATCAGCGGCGGCCTCCACCCCTGCTGCTGCTGCCCCCTGTTCTTCACGGAACCATTCCGGGGGCTGGTAAGCTTTACCGGTATCTCTGGAAGCAGCAACTTCCTCCTCCGAAAAATGGTTGGAAAACAATTCCTGGAGGCCTTTGCCAACACCAAAAACACCCAGCAGATAATCTCCCGAATCGCTCAGCAGAATGCTCTCGGGCCTGACATCCCGATGCACGACACCGAAAGCCGGCTGATGGATGAAAGCCAATGCCTCTCCGATATCCCGCATGATCCTGGCGATCTCTCCCTCGTTCAGCCTCCCTGCCATCTTCTGGGCAGAGCTCCGCTGGAAATAGGGCAAAACCAGATAGGGCCTGCTATTGTGTACATCGAAGTAGTCCATGCGCAGCAACCGGGGATGTGCCAGGTGGTAGGCGTTCGCAAACTCCCGGCGGAAGGCCCGGCATCCCTGCTCATCCAGGGGCGCATATATCCTCAATACCTGCTCACCGCCAACCATATCATTATGAACAAGCCAGGACTCGGAAAAACGGCCCTGCTCCAACCGCTTGCGCAGGAGATATCGTCCGGCAAAAATATCTTTGGGGGTTAAGCCATGCATGTTGAGCAATTATCAGTTTTTGGTTGTAAGCTATCCGGGTTCTTCAACCCCGGCCTCTCTATTGTTTTTTATTCCTCGGGCTTGCAGTGTGTTATCGCGCCGGCCCGGGGCAGATACGAACCTGTCAACAGGCAGCATAGGCATGTATCTCCGGGCCTCATTTTCTATAAATATAAAAGGTTTTGGAATGATTCCATACCTCTGGCCCCTTTTTTACTTCAATTTCCGTCCTCCGCAATGACAGGAGCAACAAAGTAGTACTAAGGGCCCGGAGAAAAAATTTTTCCGAATGTTACTTTTTTGTGAAGCGGCCGTCACAAGGGAAGCATTCGAAATTTAACTTAAAAGTCGAATAAAATTCTGACATGAAACCCTTCGTTATTACCCTCGCCCTTTCTTTAGCGGCCTGGTGCTCCATCCAGGCGCAAATTTCCGAAAAAACCGTAAAGATGAGCCAGGGGGCCAACAATGCCCTCGTCCTGGAGATTCCCAATGCAGACGCCAGGCTGGTTGCCGATGTCTGGAAAAATTATATGAAGGACTTCTATGATGCCAAACCCAAATGGGACCGAAAAGCCAGAGAATGGATATGCGATGACGCCGAGATTACCGCCATCGGGCGAGGCAACACCATTGATATCTACGCCAACGTGGAGGAAAAAGGCAACAGCGCATTGGCCTACGTGTGGTTCGACCTGGGCGGCGCTTACCTCTCTTCCCGGGAGCATCCCGAACGCTTTGCGGAAGCGGAAAAAGCCATGATGCGTTTTGCTCTGGAAGTCGCCCAGGAAAAAACGCGCCAGGAACTCGAGGCCGAAAAGGACGCCATGAAAAAGCTGGAACGGGAGATGGCCCGCCTCAAGTCGCTCAATGAACGCTACCACAAAGAGATCGAACGGGCCGAAGAGGCTATCCGGAAGGCAAAAGAAGATATCGTGGAGAACGATAAGCTGCAGGAACAAATGCTGCAGCAGATCGCCGAACAGGAAAACGTTATAATAGAGGTGCAGAAACGCCTCAATGAATTATAAGGGGCGGAAATGCATTGGCTTTTAGCAGCCAGTAACCCCATGAATATTGTATTGGATGGCCCGAAAGCTATCCCCCCCCTCCTTCCTCAGAACATATTTGAGGGCCGATATCTATCTACTACTTATTATGAGAAAACAGAAAGGCGGCTGCCCGCTCCGCGGGTGGCAGCCTTTCCCGTTTCGGATTACGGCCCCTGTCCAAGATCCTTTTTGCCCGGCGTAAGTCAGTTGTTCCCGCTTCCGCCCTCCTCGGTTTCCGTGATGGGAGTCAGATAGCCACTGGGATCCAGGTGATAGGGCCTCAGCACCTCATTGCCGACCTTTATCACAACCCGGGCCCTCCCATTTTCAAAGGGGGAGGCTTCTTCAAACTGGGGCCAGATCATCCATGTCCCCGATTTGTCCACATACCCCCACTTCTGGGTAAGGCCATTGAGCTTGGGCTTGATCGGTTCTTCGGATTCCGTTCCTGAGCGGGGTTTGGGCGGCTTTGCTTCGGCGCCGGGCTTGGCCGGTTGTTCTTTTTCCCTGGCCTCTGCCGTATTCCTTTTCGGAGGAGGCGCAGGCTCCGGCAGGGCTTTTTCACTTTCCCGGGCGGGCGGCGCCGGTTGTTTTTTAGAGGGTGGCGGCGCCTCCCTCTTCGGCGGAACAGCAGGCGGAAAAGTGTAGATGCTTTCGGATATGTCCCCGCTCAAAGCTTCTGCCGGAGAACCCGAATCGGGGTTGTTGACGGCCCTTTTTTCCACCTCTGCCCCGGCGGCCGGCCGCTTTTCTTCCAGGAAAGGTTTCTGATTAATGGGCTGGCGCCGGTGGGTGTCCGGTATGCTTTTACTATTTTCGGCCAGGCCCTTTCCCGCTTCCCACTGTGGCCAGGTTAGGAACACCCCTGCCGTCATGAATAGCCCCACCAAAAAAAATACGCCGATCCGGCGATAACGTGTTTGTCTCATGCCCGCCCACCTGTCAGTTAGGGCGACTCCGATTGTGCGCAAGGAAGTGAAGGCGGCCTTGATCCTCCCTCGAGGAAGCTTAGGCATTGCTGTTCCTTTTTTGAGCGAGTTGAAGGCGAACCCCATCCGGCCAAAAGAAGGCTTCCACAGCCTTACTCGCCTTCTGAACAAGTTGAAGGCAATCTTGGCCCGGCGATAGTAAATCTTTCCAACTCTTGCCCAGCCGCCGCCGTCGGGGTTCCGGCTTTTATTGTTCGGATGCTGGACAGGCCACTGGCCGGCATTCAAATAGGCTATGGCCATCGCCCGCAGCCCTTCGGCGGAAGGGCGGGCGGCGGGGCTTTCTGCCAGGCATTGCTTCAGGGCGATGCTCAGTGGCCCGGAGAAACGGGACGGGAGGCGGGGTGAAGGCTGCCCCTGCAACTGGCTCTCGCCACCCGTTTGGCCAAAGGGAGGCTCGCCGGCAGCCAGCTCGAAAAGAGCGGCCCCCAACGCCCAGATATCAGCGGCCGCTGTAACCGGCCGGCCGCCGCCTTTATCAAAGTATTCCGGCGCCTGATAGGGCCGCCAATCTACAACGGCGCCTTCTGAAAGGGCAGCGCCGCCCCGGCTGGCCCGCCCATGAAACTCGTTCTGCAATGCCGTGCCAATGTCAAAAATATTCAGCATATAATAGCCCTCATCGTCCAGCAAAATATTTTCGGGCCGAATATCCCGGTGCACGATATTGTAGGCAGGCTGGTGAATAAAGGCCAGCGCCCCGCCCACATCCCGCATGATCCTGGCGATCTCTTTTTCGCTCAGCTTACCGGCCAGCCGCGCCGTGGAGCCGCGGCGGAAATGGGGTAAGGACAAATACGGCCTGTCGCCGTATACATCAAAATCGATGGGCCGCACCAGCCGGGCGTGGGTGAGGTGATGGGCTCGCTCAAATTCCCGGCGGAAGGCTTTGCATCCTTTCTCATCCAGGCTGTTATAGATCTTCAGCACCTGCTTGCTGCCGACGGCCTCATTACTGGCCAGCCAGGACTCGGAAAAGGGGCCCTGCGCTATCCGCTTGAGCAGGCGGTAACGATCGGCAAAAACGTCTTTGGGATTTATGGCCTGCATCTCAAAAAGTTATCGGTTTGGATCCGGAAGAACCTTCCTTTCCCCCAACCGCAGTTCAAATAATAACCATAGGTTTTGGGGCACAGCATTACACCGATGCCATTGCGGCATACTCTTTTCTTATTACTTTTACGAAAAAGAACGGTACTGTTTCAAAAAAGAAAGGAAATTTCCTGTATGTCAGGAGTATAGAACAGAAAACAGCAAAACAATGCTGTGGCGGAAAGCCTAAAAAAA
>JAGFJE010000420.1 GCA_024103175.1 Phaeodactylibacter sp. | reverse complement strand
ATACTTAAGCATGGCGGCCGGAGCCAGGACGTGGACGACGCCGCCCAGGAAGCCATCATCATCCTGGACAACAACATCCGCAATTTCCAATACGAGCAGAAAGCTTCTTTGAAAAACTATTTCGCGGGCATCTGTTACTGGCAGTGGCGTTCGATGAGGGATAAAACCAAACGCATCGACTGGGCGGGTGAAATAGCGCCTTTTGAAGGAGAGGTTACCCAAACGCCCGAAGTGGTGATGCTGGATGAGGAATTAAAAAAGGAAGTGCGGGAACTTCTGGAAAAGGAAGAACTGGGTGAAGACTGCCGGGAGGTGCTTAAATTATTCCGGTTGTCTTACTCCAGAAAAGAAATCGCCCGGGCATTCGGTTATTCGGAGGGTTATGCCAAACTGAAAGTATTTCGTTGCATGGAAAAACTTCGGAATATTCTGGAGAATAACCCGGGCTTGAGGGACAAATTACAAGGCCTGCTATGAAAGAGGAACAATTTTACCGGATAGAAGCATATTTACGGGGAGAGCTGCCACCTGACGAAAAGGCTGCTTTCGAGGCGGAACTGAAGGGTGACCCTGCTCTGGCGGAAGAGGTGGCCCTTCACCGGTTGCGGAATAAGGTGGCGGAGTTGTTCATCGAGGACGATCTTCGGGCCGAGGCCTCCAAGTGGAATGCGGAGTGGAAAGAGCAGGAGGAAAAGCCGCCTGCTCCGGGCAAAAAAGGCCGCTTGCCCTGGTGGGCCATCACCGGCATCGCAGTGGCCTTGACCGCTCTGGCCTGGTTGCTGTTCCGTATGGCCCGGCCTACTCCCGGGCCACCGGAAAAAGTGGGCGCCGAACAAACTATGCCAGGCGATGAGCCGGCCCTTGAGGAAGGCCTGCAGCCACAGGACAGCCTGCCTGCACAGCAAGGCGGCCCCCAAGGCCCCCGGAAAGGGCTGCAAGAAAACCAACCCGAACAACGGCTTACCCTGCCGGATAAGCCTGCGCCATCCGGAAAACCACACCAGGACGGGCCTGCGCCACAGGCGGTGGCGGCGCAGTTTTTACAGGAACCTCCGGTATTCGCCGGAGAGGCGGTGCGCAGCCGGGACGCCGCAGGGCAGCGCTTCAAGGCGGCTACAGCCCTGCTCCTTCAAAAGAATTACAGGGCCGCTATTGACAGCTTGCGCACCTTCCAGCCAGGAGATCAATTCTACCCCGATGCCCGCTACAATATCGGTTGCGCCTATTATGCCCAGGGCAATTACCGGAGCGCTATTCCATTTCTGAAGACAAGCGCTGAGAACGAAGCTTACCTCTACGCCGGCCATGCCCGCTGGTATCTGTCCCTTTCTTTGCTGGCGATAAATGATAAAACGGCGGCGGCAGAGCAACTTGATGAAATAGCAAAAGACCCTAAAGGAGATTTTTATGAGAAAACCAGGAGGCTGCAACAATTACTGGAGCTTTGAACAGGGATTGTGGAAATGTGTAAGCGTAGAAATGTGTAAAGGAAAGCGGGCCTCAATCGACATTCCATCCGGGATTATCGAAAAATTGGTTCTATTTTATGGCAATTTGCCTTAATTTGCGTGCACGCATTCAAAATATCACCAAATACTCAAGC
>JAGFJE010000417.1 GCA_024103175.1 Phaeodactylibacter sp. | reverse complement strand
GGGTGTTTTTCAGAAGAGGCCACCATTCTAGCGTTGGACAAAGTCGGAAGTCGGAACGCGGAAGTCGGAATGACTTGGGGCGTTCCGCAACATCTTGGCTATCAATAGTGTCCAACGTTAGACGGGTGGCCTCAGAAGACACAGAAAAATGAACTATTCCGGTAAAGATTCCGAACAGCGCCTGAATAAAGCGCCTGTTTTGAAATGTGTGTCTTTAAAAGAAAACACCCTTTATTTTCAGCGGCCTGGCGAACACCGAACACCGAACACCGAACACCGAACCCCGAACACCGAACCCCGAACAGCGAACACCGAACACCGAACACCGAACACCGAACACCGAACAGCGAACACCGAACAGCGAACCCCGAACACCGAACAGCGCCCTATACCCATCGCTTCGGGAATACTTCCAACAATGTAACCATCAAGCCATCAACAGTTCAGCCATCCAACAATACAAATATAATTCTCCTATATTTGCACCTCTTTTTACCAAAACTGGATATTCATGACCGCCCAAAACGGCAACACCGCCATTCTGCTCATGCACTGTCCGGACCAGACGGGGCTGGTGGCGGCGGTGACGGACTTTCTGTACAAGAACAACGGCAACATCATCAGCCTGGACCAGTACGTCGACCGCGAAGCCATGCGCTTCTTCATGCGGGTGGAATGGGAACTGGAGAGCTTCGCCATCCCCGAAGAGAAGATCGACGACTACTTCGGCACCCTCATCGGGCAGAAGTTCCAGATGGAATGGCAACTGCATTTCTCCGGGCGCCGGCCCCGGATGGTTATCTTCGTCTCCAAAATGTCGCATTGCCTGTACGACATCCTGCAGCGCTGCAATTCCGGCGAATGGCCGGTGGACATCCCCGTGATCATCAGCAACCACGAGAACCTGCGGTACATCGCCGAACGCTTCGAGATCCCCTTCGAGGTTTTTCCCATTACAAAAGAGAACAAGGCCGAACAAGAGCGAAAACAGATAGAACTCCTCCATGCCATCGACGTAGACTTCATCGTCCTGGCCCGCTACATGCAGATCCTGTCCGACGATTTCGTGACGGCCTTCCCCAACCGGATCATCAACATCCACCATTCCTTCCTGCCCGCCTTTAAGGGCGCCCGGCCTTACCACTCCGCCTACAACCGCGGCGTGAAGGTGATCGGCGCCACCAGCCACTACGTCACCGCCGACCTGGACGAAGGGCCCATCATCGAACAGGATGTCCGCCGCATCTCCCATAAGGACAGCGTCAAAGACCTCATCCGCATCGGCAAAGACCTGGAAAAGGTGGTCCTGGCCCGCGCCGTCTGGCTGGAGATCCAGCACAAGATCCTGCCGTTCCGGAATAAGACGGTGGTTTTTGATTGAAGGAGGATGTGTAAAAGTGTAATTGTGTAAGCGTGTAAAAGTGCCGGGCTCATCTGGCTCTCATTTAGAGCTTGTTTGGAGGCCACCCTTTGGGCTAAAAAATGCCCCTTTTTTGCTGATACGGCGTTGCTTTTTTCGTCCGTACCTCCGGGTATGCACTTCAAAAAGCGCCTTGTCTCATCAAAAAATTGACACTTTTTATCTCCAAAAGCGGCCTCCAAACAAGCTCTTACACTTTCGCACCTTTACACCTTTACACCTGATTCACCGCTCCGGATACCAGTTCAACAACCGCACTTCGATCTCCCCATTCTCTTTTTCAACCATAGCTTTAAACGCCTCCACGTCGCTCAGCCCGTCCTTCCCGCGGTAGTGAAAAGGGTATACCACTTTGGGCTGAAATTCCAGCACCGCGTCGGCGGCCTGTTCGATGCTCATGGTATAGGGCAGGTTCATGCAGACGAAGGCGGCGTCGATGCCTTCGAGCTGCCGCATCTCGGGGATGTCCTCCGTGTCTCCGGAGAAGTAGATGCACTTGCCGGCGACGGTGAGCAGGTAGCCGTTGCCGCGCCCTTTGGGATGGCGGCTGTCTTCGGTTGCCGGCAGGTTGTACATGGGCAGGGCCCGGATCGTTATGCTGTTCCAGGTGGTTTGTTCACCGTTCGCTAAGGGCCGGGCCTCTTTGAACGCTGGGAAAGCGCACCCTGGCAGCCACTCCAGGTGGCGCTTTTAATTTACAGGGTTCCAGTGCTCTTAATATCACCCGTGGCTATCCGTCTAAGGGGCTACCCGTCTATGGTTGGACAGCATGCCCCGGGGGCGTGTACGATGAATGTACCAAGGGCAGTCCTTAGGCCATGTACGATGTACGAAGTTGTCCAACCTTAGAATGGTGGCCGTCTAAGGCTGGACACTACTGATAGCCAAGAGATTGCGGAACGCCCAAAGTCATTCCGCCTTCTGATTTCCGCCTTCCGACTTTGTCCTGCGCTAGAATGGTAGCCATCACCCGTTAATTCGTGCCGCTCTCACTAGCGCAGAAGCAGGGCCTCCCCCCGGACCAGCTTCTGCCTGCCATTGGTGCGTTCCAGGATGAGTTGATAGGCGTAGACGCCCGGTGCGGCGGGCTGTCCGTTCACCTGCCCGTCCCAGCCGGTGAAGCTGTCATCCAGGGGTTGTTCCGCTGCTTCGTACACCAGCGAGCCCCAGCGGTCGAAGATGCGCCAGGAGAGGAGGCGCGTGAAGCAGTTGGGGGCGAAGACGGTGAGGCGGTCGTTCACTTCATCGGAATTGGGGCTGAAAGCATTGGGCACGAAAACCTGGTTGCAGTCCAGCACCCTGGCCTGCACCGCCGCGCTGTCGGCGCAACCGGAGGCGATGTCGGTGGCGATGAGCCGATAGGCCCCGGAGAACAGCGGTTGCAGCACCGGGGAGGGGCAGGCGGCGCAGGAAAAGGCCTCCCGGGGCTGCCAGGATAAGGTGTAGGTTCCGGACGAGCTCACCGAACTCATCAGCTGTACGCTTTGCCCCGGTTCCACTTCCACCGCCTCCGGGCTGAGCTCCACTTCGATCCTGCCGGTGGTGATGGTGGTGATGACCACGCTGTCGCAACCCGCCGGCGTCGTCAGCGAATCTACGTAGGCGCCGGCGCGGGCGTACCAGTTATTGCCCACGCGCAGGCTGTCGCCGTGGCAGAGCGTGACGGCCTGCCGTACCGCCCGCGGCGGTTGAGCGATGACCTCATAAGGCTGGAACAGGGGACAGCCGGGCTCCGGGCCGGCAAGGGTATCCACGAAACTGGCGCTGGCCGTGAAGAGGCGGCCGGCGGCCTGCAGCGTATCGCCCTGGCAGAAGGAATACCGGAGAGTGGGAAATACCCGCCTCGCGCCGGTTAGGATGGTGGTGGCCAGCGTATCGTTGCAGGAACCGGGGACCGGGAGGGTGTCCAGATAGGCGCCGGGTTCGGTATAGGTATTGTCCCCAATGGACAGGGCGCCATCCGGCAGGTTACAAAGGTCAAAAGATTGTTCCTTTTGCACGTTGCACAGGCGGAGGCTGATGTCGTCGATCGCCAGGTCGTTGCCACAACCGCTGATGCCGTTGTTGGCCAGTTGAACGAGGGCGGCCGTCTGTCCGGGGCGGGTGCGAAACCGAATGGTATATTCCCTCCAGGTCAGAAAACTGCTGTAGAAGATCTGGTTGGTTACCATGCTGGCCAGGGTGTCGCCGTTGTCGGCCACCGTAAATCGCACGTTGGGCTTTTCAGCGTCGCCGATACAGGCGGTAGGCACCACGACATTGGCGATGTAGCAGGAAAAAACATAGTTGGTATTCGGGCACAGCTCCTCAAACATTTTCTGGTAAAAGATACTCGCTCCCGGGGACGCATTGAAGATAAGCATGTAGCCGGAGGTGTCGCCCTCAGTGTGGTCGAGGCCATCGTGCCAGAAGTTGTGGTCGAGGCCGGTGGTGTTGGAGACGACGTAGTGGCCGGTATTGATGCTGCCGTAGGCGTAGGCTGTCGTTCCGTCGGGTAAGGGCGGGCCGGGATTCGGGCCGCTGCCGAAGTCTTCCAGGAATATAGCCGGCCCCGGGGCAGGCGTACACTCCTGCGCCGGGAGAAGATATGGCGTGGACAGGTACAAAAGGCTGAGGAGGAAAAAACGCATCATGATTCTGTTGGCTGAAGGATTAGGAAGGCGGGCTATACACCACCCCCGCCGTCGGCGATTCCCACAGCTCGATCTTGTGCAGGAGAGGCAGCTGCGGCTTGAGCCGGTCCCAGATCCAGGCGGCGATGTGTTCGGCGGTGGGGTTTTCCAGCCCTTCGATCTCATTCAGGCAATGGTGGTCGAGCCGGGCCTCGATGGTTTTCCAGGCGGCTTTGAGGTCGGCGAAGTCCATCACCCACCCCAGGTGGGGGTCCAGCTCTCCTTTGACGTAAAGGCGCAGGCGGTAGGTGTGGCCGTGCATGCGGCGGCACTTGTGGCCTTCGGGCACGTGGGGCAGGTAGTGCGCCGAGTCGAAAGTGAATTCCTTGAAAATTTCCATGCCGCAAAAGTAAGATTATCGGATTAAAGGGGCAATAATGAAAATCAGATTATCCGCTCCAAGGCCCGGAACGCATTTCAGCGTAAGTATTTTCTGTCCAGGCGCTTATTTCTATTCTGAACGGCTCTCCTGATCGGAAAGCTGTTGCAACGCACGCTCCAGCCGCTCCAACGCCCGGGACGCTTCCTCAAACTGCTTCTGCCCGGTAGCATTGAGATAATCGTCAAAGGCTTGCCGGGCTTGCCGGATCAATTCTTCCATAGGCCGGCTAGTGGCGGCGGCCTGCCCTTCGATGCGCTCCTCCGGAGGCGGCGCCTCTCCGAAGATGCCCTCCAGGGCTTCATCAAAGTTCTGGGCGTAGCTGAGCTTGTCGTCGTGCATGACGCAAACCAACCGCAGCTCGGGGTAGGCGGCCGTCTCCGCCTGCAGGTAGATGGGCTCTACGTAAATGATGGTATTCTCGACGGGGATGGCCAGCACATTGCCCCGGATGACCCTGGAGCCGCGCTGGTCCCACAGGGATAGCTGGCCGGAGAGGAAGCTGTTCTGGTCGATCTTGGTCTCCACCTGCTGCGGGCCGAGTATCCGCTTTTCCTTGGGGAAGCTGTAGGCCAGGAAGCGCCCGTAATTGGCCGGGTCGCACAGGCCGGCGATCCAGCCGATGGACACCTGCCGGTTCTTGGGCGTGAAGGGCAGGATGAGGGAGAATTCCGCCTCTGTGGCATCCGGCTGCTGCCACATGATGTAGTAGGGCTCGACGGGCTGCACCTCGCCGTAGTATTTCTCGGTGGCCCGTATCCAGAGGTCTTCCTGGTTGTAGAACACCTCGGGGTCGCCCATGTGGTACTTGGCGTACACCAGGCCCTGGATCATGAGATAGTCGACCGGGTAGCGAATGTGCGACAGCAGGGCGGCAGGCATGTCCGCCCTTCTTTTCATCATGCCGGGGAATATGTCGTCCCAGACTTTGATCAGGGGGTCTTCCTCATCGAAGATGTAGAAGTCGACGCTGCCGTCAAAAGCGTTGACCACTACCTTCACCGAGTTGCGCATGTAGTTGACGCCTTCAAAGATGCGCCGGTGCTGTACCCGCAGGCTGCGCTGCTGTTCGCTTTCCTTGTACTGGATTTCCTCCCGGGTGGAGAAAGGCTCGGAATAGGGGAAGTACGATGAAGTGGTGTAGGCGTCGATCATCCAGAACAACTCGCCGTTGGCATTGACGATGTAGGGGTCGTTGTCCAGCTCCAGGAAAGGCGCCAGCTTTTGTACCCTGTCCTTTATCTGCCGGTCGAACATCAGGCGGCTCTCGGAAGTGGGGTAGGAGGAGAGCAGCAATTTGATGTCGCCCATTTTATAGGCGTACACCAGCTTGCGCCAGAAATTGCTCAGCTGTACGCCGCCGGAACCGGCATAGCTGATGTACTGGTTCTCGTCACCCTGAGGATAGTCGAATTCGGGCTCGATGCTGTTGGTGATCACGTAGCTGTCGGTAAGCTCTCCGTAGTAGATCTGCGGTTTGGTAACGGCCAGTTCCTCGTACTGGCTTTCGGGGGGGATATTCTTGACCAGCAGGTTGGGCAGGCCTTCGGGCGTGAATTCCGCCACGTTGGTCAGGGCCAGCCCGTAGCCGTGGGTGTATTTGAACACCTTGTTGACGAAAGTCTGGCTCTCCGGAGGCAGGTTGGACGGCACCATCTCCCGGGCGGAGACCATCACCTGGCGGTACTTGCCGCCGAAGGTGTAGCGGTCGATGTCCACGTTGTTGAACTCGTAATACAGCCTGATCTCCTGGAATTGCTTGAGTACCGCGTCCAGCGCCCGCCAGTCCCACAGGCGTATATTCTTGAAGATGGTCTGGTTGTTTTCCACCATTTCCCGGGTGAAGGTTTCTTCAACGGGAAACTCTTTGTCTTCCACCGTATGCAGGTTGAAGCCGTGGCGGGTGAATTCGATGTTGTTGCTGATGTAGGGTTCTTCGTAAGAGATCTCATTGGGTTCCACCCGGAAGCTCTGGAAAGTGCCGGGGATCAGGCTTAAGCCAATGAACCAGATGGCGGCGATAAGGGCGGCGGCAGCTCCTATGGTATAATCTGCCCGCCCGTACCGGTCGATGCCCAGGCGGTGGAGCAGGCCGGAAAGGATCTTTCTGCCCGCCGGGATGAACAGGAGCATGCCCATCAGGGCGGTAAGGATCAAAACGATCATCAGGGTGGGCAAGATGATGGTAACGTCCGTCCAGCCGGGGCCGGAAACGGCGCCCAGCTCGGAATACATCAGGTGGAAACGGTCCAGGTATTTACCGGCCGCCAGTATAAGGAGCAGGATGCCGCCGTTGAAAAAGAGCAACTGGTTGCTTTTGTACTCATCGATGTCATCAGCGCGGTCCAGGGCGAGGTTGTTGCCATCCCTCACCAGGATATAGCGGGCAAGGTAGGCGGTGATCAGTCCGACGATGGAAAGCGTCAGCAGGACGCTGTAGACCTCATCCAGGAAGGGTAGGGTGAAAAAATAGAAGCCGGTGTCTTTGCCCAGAATGGGGTCGGCCAGGCTCGTATTTACCTTGTGCCAGAACTGCAGGAAAACGTTCCAGTTGGCGTAACCCCACATACCACCGATCAAAACGGACAGGCCGTAGGCCGTATAGCGCAATAGCCTCTTGGTTTTGGGCAGTGCATAGAGCAATCCGGAAATGATGCCGAATGCCAGCAGGCCCCCGGCGATCACGAATATGGTCTGCGCCAGGAAGAGGGTCCAGAAACGGTCGTTATATCCCAGGGCGTCGAACCAGAGCTTCTCTCCCCAGAAGTCGAGGAACAGGAAAAACAATATCGTAGCGGTAATGATGGCGGCGCCGGATGCCACCCGGACTTTGTTCTTCTGCCCGAGGTTCCTGTACAGGATGAACGCTCCGATTCCGATCAGCACCAGGAAAAGTAAGGTAAACATGGATGTAGATTTTATGCTCCTAATATGCTCTTACTATTAGAAAGGCGGGGAAGGGGCAATTGTTCTCTGTATATGCTGCCCGTTAAAAGAACACCGCCGGTATCGCCGCGTTCTACCAATAGAAACCAAATAAGAGTAAATGTCCGTGAAGCCTTTAGAAGAATACAAAAAGAAGCGCAATTTTCAGCAAACCTCCGAGCCCACCGGCGATGAAAAGATCGACGGCCGGAAGAAAAACCAGTTCGTTATCCAGAAGCATGACGCCAGCAGCCTGCACTACGACTTCCGCCTGCAGGTGGGCGATGTGCTCGCCTCCTGGGCAGTACCCAAAGGGCCTTCTACCGACCCCACCGAAAAGCGGCTGGCGATGCGCACCGAGGATCATCCGCTGAGCTACGGCAACTTCGAAGGGGCCATCCCGGAAGGAGAATACGGCGCCGGAACCGTCCTGATCTGGGACCGCGGTGAATTTCGCAACCTGCGGGAAGAAAAGGAGGGAAAAGATATGGAAGCCTCCCTGGAAGACGGCAAGGTAGAGGTGTGGCTGGAAGGAGAAAAGTTGCAGGGTGGTTACGTGTTGATCAGAATGGGAAAGGACGATGGCCAGGAACGGTGGCTTCTCAAGAAAATGAAGGACGACAAGGCTGATGCCCGCCGCAATCCTACCAGTACGGAACCGAAATCGGTGCAGTCCGGAAAAACCATCGAGGAAATCGAAAAAGAATTATGAAATTCGGGAAATATTCATTCGAACCTTCCAATCTGAACAAGGTGCTTTTCCCTGGAGCGGGGATCACCAAAGAGGGCCTGATCGATTATTATTCCAGGGTATCGGAATATATGCTTCCCCACCTGAAGGGGCGCCCGCTGGCCATGCACCGCTTCCCGGACGGAATAGATGGTAAGGCTTTTTTTCAGAAAGAGATTCCGGACTACTTCCCGGATTGGGTGGACAGGGTAGAGGTAGAGCGCAAAGAAGAAGGCCCTATCGATATGGTAGTGGCGGAAAACCAAGCTACCCTCGCCTACCTGGGCAACCAGGCCTGCATCGCG
Source organism: Phaeodactylibacter sp. (assembly GCA_024103175.1). Lineage (GTDB taxonomy): Bacteria > Bacteroidota > Bacteroidia > Chitinophagales > Saprospiraceae > JACJXW01. The sequence continues at coordinate 4,792 of JAGFJE010000417.1, read as the reverse complement.
ATCCACATCTGGCTGGGCCGTCGGGATAAGCTCAACCAGCCCGATAAGATGATCTTCGACCTGGACCCTCCCAAAGGCAGGTTCGATTTGGTAGTAAAGGCGGCGCGCGCCTTGCGGAAGCGGCTGGAGGAGGAACGGGGCCTTCCGGCCTTCGTGATGACGACCGGCTCGAAGGGCCTGCATGTCGTCGTGCCCCTGCGGCCCAAAGCTCTCTTCGACGAGGTGCGGGAGTACGCCCGGGCCGTAAGTGAAGCCCTGGCCGAAGCCCACCCCGATGAATTTACCACCGAAACCCGAAAAGACAAGCGCAAAGGGAGGCTTTTTCTGGACTATCTCCGCAACGCCTACGGCCAGCACAGCATTGCGCCCTATTCCGTCCGGGCTATCGAAGGCGCGCCCGTGGCCACCCCTCTGGAATGGGATGAATTATCCGGCCTGGATCGGGATGCACAGGCTTATACCATCGGAAACATCTTCCGGCGCCTGGGCCAGAAAGGATGCCCCTGGAAAGGCATGTGGCGGAAGGCCCCGGCGCTGAAGTAGCCCTTCCTGCTGCCGTCAGAAAGCCCCCATATTGACAAAAATCAACGCTCTCCGCCGATTTTCCCGCCCATCCATTGACAAATGGCAACTCCCGGTACACAAAAATTTCAGATACTGTGCTGTGGTTTGCTGCTTTGTGGGGTGCAAACGATTTCGTACCTTTCCAAGGAGCAGGACTGCAAATTTTCGAAGTTCCTCTAAATATTTGTAAACCAACCACAGCAATACAACTATGCAATATTCAAAAAACCAGCTTTTCTTCCTGGCGGCGCTCAGGATACTCATTGGCTGGCACTTCCTGTACGAAGGGTTGATCAAGGTGTTCAACCCGGGCTGGACCTCCAAGGCTTATTTGCTCAGCGCAGAGGGGCCGTTGTCATTCTTCTTCAAATGGCTGGGCGGCAGCGCGCTGGCCACGGCGGCTGATATCATCACCATTGCCGCCCTCATCGGCATCGGGCTGGCCCTGGTGATGGGTATCTTCGAGAAGGCGGCTTCCTTTGCCGGCATCGCCCTGCTGGCGATGTTCTACCTGTCTCATCCGCCCCTCCCCTGGCTGGATAACGCCGGCCCTTCGGAAGGCAACTATTTCCTGGTCAACAAAAACCTCATCGAAATGGCAGCGCTGGGCGTATTGGCCTACTTCCCGACCAGCCACCTGGTCGGCCTGAAGTATTATCTGAGCAGTAAAAGCTCCCCGGAAGTGGGCCAGCGCGCAACCGGATGAATTCATCCCGAAGCTGAGGTATTAATTCAAAGAATGAAAAAAGTCTGAAAATGAGCAACGAAAAACAATCTCCGGATAGCGGCAGAAGGAAAGCCCTGAAAGGCCTGATCGGCCTTCCCTTTGTGGGAGGCATACTGATCGGCGCCTACGCCGAAAGCCGAAAGAGAAGGCTGGCAAAGCGCAATATACTGGAAGAACTCAAGATCGAGGCCATGCGCCCGGAATCGACGGCCGATATGTCCGGCGACCCGATCCGCGTGGGGATCATCGGTTTTGGCGGCAGGGGCCAGCACCTGGTGCGCCTGCTGGGCTACGCCCTTCCATCCTGGGTGCAGCGCATGAAAGAGGAAGATAACGAAGGGGCAATAGAGGCCTTCCAGGAACAGGAAAACCTGAATGTTAAACTTACGGGTGTCTGTGACGTGTTCGACGTCTATGCCGAAGAAGCCGCGGCTGCTTTCCCCGGCTGCAAGCGCTACCGTACCTACGAAGAGATGCTGAGCAGCCCGGACATCGACGCGGTGGTCATCGCTACGCCCGACCACTGGCACGCGCCCATGTCCATCGCCGCCCTGCAGGCCGGAAAGCATGTGTATGTGGAAAAGCCCATGACCCACAACATCCGGGAAACCTACGAGCTGCGGGAAGCCGCCCGCAATTCGAAGGCGGTCTTCCAGGTAGGGCACCAGCACCGGCAAACCCAGAGCTTCATCACCGCCCGCGATGTCATCAAAAAGAAAGTGCTGGGCCACATTTCTCTGGTGCAGACCAATACCAACCGCAACGATGACAACGGCGCCTGGCAATACGACATCCACGAAAAGGCCAGCCCCCAGACCATCGACTGGAACCAGTTCCTGGGCAACGCTCCGCAGATCCCCTTCAATAAGGAGCACTTCTTCCGCTGGCGCAAATGGTGGGCATACGGCTCCGGCTTGTCCGGCGACCTGATGACCCACGACTACGACCGCATCAACTGCGTGCTGGAAATGGGCATGCCGAAGTACGTCACCGCTTCCGGCGGCATTTATACCCACAACGACGGCCGCGAGGTGCCCGACGTATTCCAGGTGACTATGGAATATCCGGACTTTTCCACCGGCTCCAGCCGCCCGAAGGGCATCGAAAAAGGGATGACTTTCATGTACAGCGCCACCCTCGGCAACCAGTACAACCGCAGCACCATCCTGATGGGCCACGACGGCACTATGGAGCTGGGCAATACGCTGACGATCTACGCCGATCCCCGCTCCACCCGCTTTAAGGACATGATCGAGTCGAACCTCGTCCAGCCGGATGTGCCTATTTATTCCTACAACCCGATGGCGGAAGAGATGGACGCCATTACTTCCGCCACCGCCAAGTACTTTGCCGACAAGGGCTTGCTGTGGACTTACCGAGACGGCAAGCGCGTTGATTCCGGCCTGCTGCACATCAAAGAATGGCTGGGGGCTATCCGCAACGGCACGCCCGTCAGCTGCGGCATCGATGAAGGGTTCGAGGAAGCGATGACCGCCCACATGGGCGGCCTGGCCTGGAAACTCGGCCGGCGAATAGAATGGGATCCGGCCACTGAACAGATCATTGCCCTGCCGGGTGAGGGCCTGGATGAGATCTTGTTGTCGACAAATGTAGGGGAATATACAGCGCTGGAAACGTAGAAGGGTGGATTCGGGATTCGTGGATTACGTATGTGTTCAGCGTTGAGGTGACATCTTTTACCCCCTGTTCCTGTCGACAAGGGGCTGTTCCTTCCGAAACAGGGGTGAAAAGGTGTCATCTCAACCCGCCAGAAGACACCTTTCGCCACTGAACTAAAGTTATATCAGCTATGGGTAGGTATAAAGGCGAAAGATGTCACCTGACTGAACGCTAAACAGGTACCGAATCCCCGAATCACACCTCCCCCTTAATCTCCTCGATCTTATCCACGATCTTCAGCGCCCACACCATCTGTTTGGCGGAGGGGTGGCTGTTGTAGAGCGCCTTTTTGCGCGCTGCCATGAGGCAGCCCCGCTCGTCATAGGAAAATTTCTTTTTGTTCTCCGGCAGCAAGGACCAGTCGATGAACTCCTGCCACTCATCGGCGGAGTAAAATTCGAAGTCAGACTTCAGCACTTCCAGGTCGGTCGGGTCGGAGAGGTCGTATTCACGGGCCATATTAATCCTTTTGGGCGGCAATTTAAGACATTTGCCGCAAGCTTGCCAATAGCTTTGTAGGTTTGTAGGAAATCTTAAACTACATTACTTATGAATGCCCATCCGCTCAACCTCGCCGTTCGTTTCTTGCTTGAGATTGCAATACTTCTCGCCCTGGGCGCCTGGGGCTGGCAGCGGGCCGACAGCTGGCAGCGCTGGCTGCTGGGCATTGGGCTGCCACTTGTTGCCGCCGCTGCCTGGGGCATCTTCCGGGTTCCCAACGACCCGGGGCCGGCGCCGGTGGCCGTGCCCGGCATTGTGCGGCTGCTCTTCGAGCTGGTCCTGTTCGGTTTTGCCATCTGGGCGCTGTTCGATATGAAATACAACAAGATGGCCTGGATCATGGCCATTGTCAGCCTGGCCCATTACCTCGTTTCTTATGACCGGGTGGTGTGGTTGTTGAGGGAGTAGGTAATGTAAGGGAGGGGAACTCAGAAATCCAACTGCACGGCCATTCCTCCCGGCCCGCCATACACCTGAAGGTTGCGTTTCTTCTTGTGCAGGTGCGGGATGAAATATCCTGCCAGGGCTCCCACCGCATAACCGCAGATCACATCGCTGGGATAGTGCTTGCCGGCCCGGACGCGCAGGTAGCCGGTAATGGCGGGCGCGGCGGCGGCGATGCTCCACACCACCGGCTTCCATTTGCTGTCCGGGTAGTAATCGGAGAACACCTTGGCGGCAAAGAAGGTATTGGCGGCTACGTTGGAGGTGTGGCCGGAGAAAAAGGAAGACCGGGCGTGGAGGCTCTGCTTGCTCTCCAGTTCTGCTTCGAGGTTGAACACAAAGGGGCGGGGCCTCTGGAAGGAGGATTTCGCCAGCAAAGTAAGGCCGGAATTGAACAGCATGGTTTCGCTGTAGAGCAGGGCGATCGTCGGGAAGTCGTTCCGAGCCTGTTTTTCGGCAAGAAAAAGCAATGGCAATGCAAAAGAAGCATTGAGAAAATAATTGCTGGCCCGGTAAGCATTGGGAGAATTCTGCTCAACGGCAATGCGGTCAATGCCGGCCAGGCTTTTGGTTTGGAGCGAAAGGACCTCCTGTTCCGTCAGCGGGGCAATATTGGAGCGGAGGTGGTGGCCGATGCCCATGGGAATGGCCCCGGCACCCAGAATGGCGGCTTCCTTCTTCCAATTCAGCTGATAGGGAGAGCCCTGGGCAATACCTGAACCCGGAATGGAAAACTGGCACAGCAGTACTGTGGCGAGGATGATGTATATATGGCGCATGTGCAAGGTATGTTTCTTTGGGCCGGCAGCAGAGAAGAATGTTTTTCGCACTTTCGGCCCGGCACTTAATTTTTAGCCTTACAACATGCAAAATAGC
>JAGFJE010000518.1 GCA_024103175.1 Phaeodactylibacter sp. | reverse complement strand
TCCTGCTTTGTTGCATTCCCCCCGGGCCTTGAATTAATTGCGCAAGGCTTCTTCTATCGTGATCCGCCTGCCGTTTTTGTAGGCAACGACAAAGGCGCCTTCGATCCCGGACCGCTTCAATTGGTTGGCCTTTGCCCGCGCCTCGTCAATTGTCCGGTAATTACCGACCAGGACTTTTTGGGTATTGCCGTCATTTTCAATCATCGCATCCGGCAAATTCTGGATCTGCTGCGGTATGGCGCCACTGCTGAAAGCACCGGCCTGAACCCGGAAGACAACCCCGGAAGGAGCGGCGGGAGTATCGGGCGTGGCCCCCCGGAGCTGGTCATTTTCCAGGGAGAGGCGCCGAATGGTCTCCTGGGCGTTCGCCATCTCGCTATTCAGCCGGTCCACCTCCCTTTCCAACTGAGCCGCCCGGTTGCTTGCCTGCTCCTGTCCACTTTGCAGGCGGTTCAACCGGCTCTCAGCTTCCTGTGCCTTGGCCTGAAACTGATCCCGTTCTTCTACCAGGAGTTTCAGCAATTGAGGATCCTTTTTGTGTTTCTTGGCCAGCTGTTTCCAGTATTTTGTTTCTTCTTTACTCATCTCCTGAGTAAAAGCCTGGCTCGATACGGCGAGCAGTAAGGCCATTAATAAGATGGTTTGAACTTTCATGTTTTTTGTTTTTACTTAGGAATATTGAATTGATCTGAAAACAAGTTCGGCTATTTCTTTTTCCTTTTCTTTTTCCGGTTCTCAAAAGCCTCGATTTCTTCCATCAAAGCCCGGTAGTCATTGGTGCGGTCCCGTTCTATATTAACGGTATCTGCGTATTCAAATTTATCTACCTCCAGCACTTTGATCTCCTTGTCGAGAAAACCCTGGATCTCTGCCAGGGTTTTTCTTTCTTCTTCGGAGCAGAAGGAGTAGGCGTTTCCTTTTTTCTTAGCCCTTCCGGTTCTGCCGACGCGATGCACGTAGTTTTCGGGTTCTTCGGGCAGGTCGTAATTGACCACGATCTCAACATCGGGAATGTCGATGCCGCGGGCCGCCACATCGGTAGCGACGAGCAGATTTACTTCCCCTGCCTTAAATTGCTGGAGGACTTCCGACCTTTGGCCCTGGTCTTTATCTCCATGCAGGGCCATCGCCGGGATGCCCACCCTTTCCATTGCTTTGACAACCCTTTCCGCCCTGACTTTGGTTCGGACAAACGCCAGTATTTTCGTATCCGGGTTTTCATTGGCCACTCTCTCCAGAAAGAATCGTTTGTGGTCCATGTCTACAAATAAGACGGCATGATCAATATTTTTTGCCACCGGGTCCCTGGGCGATAGCTGGATGCGGATGGCATTCTGTTTGACCAGGGAGTAGGCGGCCTTTTTGATCTTGTCGGTGATCGTGGCGGAGAAAAAGAGCGTTTGCCTTCTTTTGGGAAGCTTGCGCACCAGGTCTCTGATGTCCTGTATGAATCCCAGGTCGAGCATGTGGTCGGCTTCATCCAGGACGAGGATCTCAATGGACTGGGGCCGCAAATGGCCCTGGCTGATGAGGTCGAACATCCTCCCCGGAGTGGCGATCACGATGTCCACCCCTTCATGGAGTTCTTCGATCTGAGGGCTCTGCTCTACGCCGCCGATCAGGGCCGCCGTTTTTACAGGCGTAAACCTGGCAATGGCATCGAAGGCCTCCTTGAGCTGTAGGGCGAGCTCATGGGTGGGGGCCAATACCAGGCAAAACACGCCGGCCGGCCTTCTTTGCCTGGCTTTTTTGCTGTTGATCAGGCTGATTATCGGAATGGCAAAAGCAGCGGTTTTGCCCGTACCGGTCTGGGCCACCGCCAGGAGGTCCTCGCCGTTGAGGATATTGGGAATGGCCTTGTACTGGATGTCGGTGGGCCGCTTGAAGCCCATAAGGGCTAACCCCTTCTTCACTTTTGGGTCAAAATTGTAATCTTCAAATTTCATATGGCCTGCAAGATAAGGATCATAAATATAGCTACTCCTATTTTTTGATTACAGAGTACGGCTATCCGTCCAAAGGCTTCGGCGTGAGACTTCGGCGTGAGCTCAGTCGAACGCTCAGTCGAACACTGGACATTATTGATAGCCAAAGAGCTGCGGAACGTCCCAAGTCCTCTTTCCCGGAGATTGCGCGGCAGCAGGCGGAGCGGAGTGGGGGCGAGGCATGGCATGGTGGTTTGGGCCTTTATAGCCAATAGTCGAGAAGCCAGGGCGCGGTGGGAAACCGCACCCTGGCGTGGGGCTACCCAGTTGGGGCATTCCCTGGGCTTTCTGGTTTTTGCCGGGGAGGCAATAACTGAGAAGCCAGGGCGCGGTGGGAAACGAGCGTAGCTACTGATGGAATAAACTTCACCCTGGCGGGGGCTCACAAATACGCATTCTTCACTTTAATGATCTCCCCCATGATCGCCAGGGCGATCTCCTTCGGCGTCTTGGCGTTGATATCCAGCCCGATGGGGGCGTGGATGCGGGCGATATCCTCATCGGAGAAGCCGGCGGCTTTCAGCCGGGCTACTCTTTTGGCGTGCGTCTTTTTGCTGCCCAGGGCGCCGATGTAGGCGATGCCGGACGGCAATAATATATGGAGGGCGTTGTCGTCGATCTTGGGGTCGTGGGAAAGGACAACGGCGTAGGTGTAGGCGTCGAGGGTGAAGTTGTTGAGCACTTCCGCCGGATATTTGTCGAACAGTTGATCGGGAGGAGTTGGGAATTGCGACTTGTGGGCGAACACTCCCCGCGGGTCGATCACGATGGTCTCGAAATCATACAAATGCCCCAGTTGGATCAGGTCGGCAGTAATGTGGGCCGCGCCGATGATGAGCATCTGGCTGCGGCTGGGGAATACCTGCAGGAAATAGGATCTGCCTTCCCATTCTATACTCTGGCTCTTGCGCTCGCGGTAGGCGCGCAGGGCTTCGTCCTTCAGTCCTCCGTCGATAGGTTGGCCGGTGGTGGCGCCGTTGGGGAGGACTATGCTGTGCCACCCCTGCCCGTCTTCCAGGCGGGAGACAAGGATGCAGGGCTGGTTGTCCTCCAGTTTTTCCCGCAGCAGCGCCCAGGCGGCCCGTTCCTCCGGCCGCTCGTCGAAGGCGAGAAAGCGCTCGGTGAACACCTGTATCTTACCGCCGCAGCTGAGGCCCACCGCCCAGGCGTCTTCGTCGGCTACGCCGAAGGCCAGCCGCTTGGCGGTTCCGTTCTCGATCAGCGGCATTGCTTCCCGGATGACAGCGCCTTCCACGCAGCCGCCGCTCACCGAGCCGGCCATTTCCATGTCTTTCGACACCAACATGGTGGACCCCACCGGGCGGGGGGAGGACCCCCAGGTCTGTATCACGGTGGCAATGGCAAACGCCTGGCCTTTGTCGGCCCATTCCTGGAGATAGGGAAGCAATTCTTTCATTTTGGGTCTATCGTTTTGAACAATTTTTTAGAAAAAATATTCTAACTTAGCAAAGGATATTATTTTGGTAAAAATACAAAGATCTAATAAATACTTTTTATAGCGGGACGTGAATAGCTGGCCGCGCCGAGTCCGTAGTATTCATTCATTCATTCATTCAGTACCTAAAAAATGTCCCATTCACCCAATTCCTGTCACTGCCCGTCGAAGAAAAAGCCGAAGCGGAATATCAGATCCCTTTCCGTCTTCAGCTGGTTGCTCATCGTCATATTGCCCAAATGCCCCTTTTGCGTACTGACATTCTCCAGTGCCATCACTTTGTGCAGCGGGGCCAAGATATACCAGCATGCACCCAACTGGGCCTCCTTCATTTCCATTGGCCTGGCGGCCATCACCCTGGCCCTGCTGGCCTGGAATTATAAGGGGCGCCGAACCCTGGGGGCAGCCGCCCTTGTCCTGCTGGGAAGCTACTTTATCATCTCCAGTGAACTGTGGACGGGCGAACTGGCCGAATACTACTGGGGCGCGTTCTTCCTCCTGCTGGGCGTTTGGGTGAACGGCAGTTTCTATTTCTTCTTCCGGCAGTGGGTGAAGCCCGCGTATGATTTTGTGAAAGAGAAGTATCTGGAAAGAGTGAAGGGCTGATCCAATGGACTTGTTGTATTGTTATATTGCTGAATTGTCATATTGCTATATTGCCGAATTGCTATATTGCTATATGGCTGGGCTTCGGGGAGGCGCCCTGAGGAGGGCAGCCGCAGGACAACCATCTAACCATATAACCATATAACAATAGAAACCATCAAACTATGGCAACCGTCAGATTCACCACCGCCCTCCAACGTTTCTTTCCTACTCTGAAAGAACAGGAAGTAGCCGGAGGCACTGTGGCCGAGGTGCTGGAGGAAGTCGAAGCCCGGTACCCCGGCATCAAGGACTATGTCGTGGATGAACAGGGCCGCTTGCGCCAACACGTCAACATCTTCCTCAGCGGAGAGCTCATCGATGATAAGGAAACCCTGCAGGACAAGGTGGGGGAGAAGGATGAGGTGTATGTTTTTCAGGCTTTATCCGGAGGGTAGCGCAAAATGGGGGACATGGTTAAATTGCTGTATTGTCATTTATATGGTTGTGCCCGCAGGGCCGGAATAGTTCATTTTTCTGTGTCTTCTGAGGCTGCCTGTCTAACGCTGGACAAAGTCGGAAGTCGGAAGTCGGAAAGCGGAAGTCGGCCCGTCCTCGTGCCTCAGCCGGGTAAAAAGTCGGAACGTCCAAAGCCATTCCGACTTCCGCGTTCCGACTTCCGACTTTGTCCAACGCTAGAATGGTGGCCTCTTCTGAAAAATACCCCTTGATTTTCAGGGACTTGCGAACAGCGAACACCGAATTGCGAACACTCCCGCAGGGCCGCCCGGGGCAGGCCTTCCTCAGGATTACCATCCAGCCATCCGGCAATATAACCATATAGCAATACAACCATATAGCAATAACCATATAGCAATACAGCCATCCAACCATGAAACTCCTCACCGGCACCTCCAAAGGCCTCGTAATATACAACCGCCCCTCCACTTCCTGGAAAGTAGAAAAGGTGCACTTCACCGGCATGCCCGTCTCCATGGTATATGCCGACCCCCGCACCAATACCTGGTGGGTGGGGCTGGCGCACCGCCACTGGGGGCAGAAACTGCACTACTCGGAAGACGAAGGCAGAAGCTGGCAGACGGTACCCATGCCCAAATACCCGGCCGGCGCCGAATATCGGCCTGGCAAGCCCGCCACCCTCAAGAAAGTGTGGTGTATGCAGCAGGCGGGCCCCAGCCGCCCCGGCGGCCTGTGGCTGGGCGCCGAGCCGGGCGGCCTGTTCTACAGCGAAAACAACGGCCAGCATTTCGAGCTGGTGGAGAGCCTATGGAACCACCCCAGCCGCCTCGATGAGAACCAGTGGTTCGGTGCGGGGAGGGACTACCCCTTCATCCATTCCATTGTGGTAGACCCCCGCGATGAGGATCACGTCTACATCGCCGTGAGCTGCGCCGGCGTGTTCGAGACCACGGACGGCGGAAAGAGCTGGGCGCCCCGCAACAACGGCCTTGTCGCCGCCTACCTGCCCAACCCCGACGTGGAAGTGGGGCACGACCCGCACCTCCTGCTGGCCTGCAGCGCCAACCCCGACGTGATGTGGCAACAGAACCACTGCGGCATCTTCCGCACTACCAACGGCGGTAAGGTTTGGGATAATGTAACCGGGGCCGATGGCTTTCCCGACTACGGCTTCGCCCTGGCCATCGACGACGCGAATCCGGAAAGAGCCTGGGTGATCCCCGCCGTCAGCGACGAAATGCGGGTGGCGCCCGGCCTGGCCCTCTGCGTTTGCCGCACCGAAGACGGCGGCCGCTCCTGGCAGGCCCTGCGCAATGGCCTGCCTCAGGAACACTGCTTCGACATCGTCTTCCGCCATTCCCTGGCAAAAAGGGGCACAGTACTGGCCTTCGGCACCACTACCGGCAACCTCTACCTGTCTGAAGATGACGGCGACAGCTGGGCCTGCCTGTCTTCTCACTTGGCGCGGGTGGATGCGCTGGCCTTTGCCTGAGGGCTTGGGGGGCGCAGTTGTAATTTGTCCCCCTTTGCCAAATAGGCCTTGCCAAGCCTGCTCACCAGGGCAGCTCTCTCATGCCTGTCCCCCTTGAGGGGGATTTAGGGGGTGATGGTGGGCCGCAGATAGGAGC
>JAGFJE010000387.1 GCA_024103175.1 Phaeodactylibacter sp. | reverse complement strand
GCCTTTTTCCGCATTTCCTCAACGGTACAAAGCCCGATAGAGGCACGCAGCTGATCGATCGCCTCCTGCCGTTCGGGTTTGATCTTTTCGAAATACAATTTCCCACCGGCTTTCCATACTACCCCATCCCGTGCAAAGCCGGGCTGCATCTGATATTCGCCGGACCGGCTGTTCAGGTAGGCAAAGGCATCGGGGTGAAGGCGGCCCTGCCGGGTAAAGGCAAGCAGAGCCTCCGTCAGGTCCGGGCCGGCCTTGTAATTATCGTTTCGGGTGTAATTGTGGAGCAGGATGAGGTGCAGCGGATCGAGCCGGCTCAGCAGGGTGTCCTCTTCGATAAAGACGCCGATCTCGTAGGCGGTGGGGTAGCCCTGCTGAAAGATCTCCAGCACTTCGGCCATGATGCGGGCATCTTCCGCGAAAGTGGAATCCCGCAGGGTGGTGTAGTGGGGGTCCTGCCCCCGCCAGAACTGGTCGCGGGCCACCAGGCTTTCTATCCGGCTGCGCAGGCGCCAGTCGCAGTCCTCTATGAAACGGGAGCGCAGGGCAGGGTATTCTTCGACAATCCTTTGCCAGTCTGTCGAAGTACGGAAGGGCTTGAGGCTTTCCTGCTGAAGGAAGAAATTCAGATCGCAGCCCAGCAGGATTAGGCTTCTGGTGTGGCGATAAGCCTCCGGAGTATTGCCTGCGAGGACGGCGCACTGCAGGGCATTCCTGATATCCTGGGGGAAAGGACGCTCCCAGGTGGTGAAGGCAGTATCGTAGGCAGATAAAGCTTCGGCATAGGCGCTGTTCAGGATGTGGCGTTCCGCCGTTTGAATGTGCGCCAGGTAGCTGTCGAAGGATTGGGCCGGCAGGGCCAGGCTGAGCAGGAAGAAGGCGGCGATTGCCGGGATTCTTCGGGTAAGTGTGTTGGTTTTCATGAGCGCGTTTAAAGATATAATGCGGTGAGGGGATAAATGTTACACCGTACCAGCCTAGCGATCAGAGATGATTGCGGCACGAGGGAGGCCCTCCGGGCCGGGGGCGAAGCGGTTCAGCACCTTCCCGTCCCGGATAAAAAAATAACGGGGGAGCTTAATGCTGCTGCCTGTCCCGAAGTTTTCGAACAACCACTTTCGCAGTTTTTCTCCCGCCAGCACATGCAGGCCGCCGAGGTGAAGGCTGTAGATGGTGCTGTACCACTTACCGTAATTATCCAGGCCATCCAGGGAGATGTAAAGGCGGCGGAAACCATGGGCATGCAGCAGGCTGTCCGCCCGGTAATTGTGCCGCATTGCTTCCAGGCAGGGCGCGCACCAGGTGGCCCAGATGTCGACGTAGTAGGCGCCTTCTGTCAGGTCGATTTCTTCATTTTTAAAGGAAAGGCCCTCCATGGCGCCGACATCGTCGATGATAATGGAGCGCCATGCTTCGAAGTAGCGGGCAGGCGGCGGCGGTTCGGGAACTTGACCCGTTTCCGCGGCCAGCCTTTCGGGATTCTCCTGCCGGGCCTTTTCAATGGCGGAAATATACCGGCTCTGCGGAAAGCGGGCCCGGAAATAAGCCAAGGATTCGTCGTAATACTCCCCCACGCCCAGCATGGTAGTGTACCAGAAGTGCAGGCGCCAGGCGAATAAGTATTCCTGAAGGGCTTCGTCTTCCACGCTCAAAATGGGGGTGAATGCTTTTCTTAGGCGATACCCCTTACCGGCAGCATCGGCCAAAGCTTCAGGAATTTCCGAGAGATCCTGGTACTCCTCTTCCACAACCAGCTGATACTGCAGGCAAGCCAGAATATACGAGGCGCGCATATCCGCCACAAGCGGAGCCGGCCCGAAGGGCGGGTGATACTGGATGAGGGCGCTCGCCAGGCGTTCTTTTTCTCTCCTTTCCAGTTTGCTGTCCCGGCGAAAAAGAAAGGAAATGAGGGAACTGAGGAAAGTATCCTTGATGCGGTTGGTGACAAGGGTGAAGTACGCGCTGTCGATCACGCCCTGTCGGAAAAGGGCCTCGTAAAGGCGGGTATACGCGCCGAGCCTGTCGATCACCTGGCGATAAACACTATCCGCATCCTCGCCGGAGCGTAGAATCTCATAAAACGTTTCCAGGTAATAAATGGGGGCATGGCGGCTGTAGGCATGGTACAACGCATGCCCTTCGGCATTCGAACCGCTGAAGCGGCACGCCAGGCCAGGCCCGCCTTCCACCGGAGCGAATTCGATGTGGATGCTGTCGCCCGGGCTGGATAAAAGGAATAAACGCTCGGATATCTGTCCGGCACTGGCGGAGAAATCAAGCATTATAAGGGCCTCTGCCTCCGTCTCCAGCACCGTCCGGAACTTTTGTCCTGACGGGAAGATGCGCTCCGGATCAGGCGGCAACGCATGGCTCGACCGGCGGCCGACAGCAATAAAAGGTTTTTCGAAATCAGTCCACGAACCGCTGAGGATCACCTGGGCGGCCGCCCCCTGGCAGGAGGACAGGCAGAGGATCAGGGCGTAAATTCTATTCATGGCGCGTTGGGTTTCCTAAAAATACCTGTTTCTCCTGCCAATGACAAGCCTTCACCTCGCCAGATTACATTTTTCGTAGCTGTTGAGGCGTGTACCTCGTAACCCGGGTTGCTTTTCCCCCCTCCTTTCCCTATTTTGTACCTTCTTTACCCGCCCTGCCACTCAACAAACAACTATCAACAGACAACCATTAACCAAACTACCATGGCAACCACCACGCACAGCTTACAGGCCGAGATCGAAAATAACCTGAAGGCCGTCCAAAGCGCCGGCCGCCGCCTCATCCGCCTGAGCGATGCCGACATCGCCCACATCCTCAACCAACTGGCGGCCCTGACGATGGACAATGTAGATTTTCTCCTCGCCGGAAATAAGAAGGATCTCGAGCGCATGGACCCTGCCAACCCCAAGTACGACCGCCTGCTGCTCAACGAGGAACGCCTGCAGGGCATCGCCGGCGACCTGCGCAAGGTGGCGGCCCTGCCCTCCCCCCTCAACCAGATGCTGGAGGAACGCACGCTGCCCAACGGCCTGCAACTGAGCCGCCTCACCGTCCCTCTCGGCGTCATCGGCATCATCTTCGAATCCAGGCCCAACGTCACCTTCGACGTGTTCGCCCTCTGCCTCAAGTCGGGCAACGCCTCGGTACTAAAAGGCAGCCGCGACGCCCACTACTCCAACCTGGCCATCCTCAGCCTCATCCACCGGGTGCTGGAGCCATACGGGCTGCAGGAGGCCTGCTACCTCGCCCCCAGCGAGCGCGAGGCCCTGCCCCCCATCCTGGAAGCGGTGGGCTACATCGACGTGGCCATCCCCCGCGGCAGCCAGGGGCTGATCGACTTTGTACGCCAGCACGCCAAGATTCCGGTCATCGAGACCGGGGCGGGCATCGTACACACTTACTTCGATGAGAGCGGCGACCTGAAGAAAGGAACGGCCATCGTTACCAACGCCAAGGCGCGCCGCGTCAGCGTCTGCAACGCGCTCGACTGCCTGCTTCTCCACCGCAACCGCCTGCCGGACCTGTTCAGGATCATGCAGCAACTGGGGCAAACGCACCGCTGCGAGGTGTTCGCCGATGAGGAAGCTTATAAAGCACTCAAATGCCACTACCCCGATGTGCTGCTGCACCGAGCCACCGAAGATTCGTTCGGAACGGAATTCCTGTCCATGAAAATGTCTGTTAAAACGGTAGATGGGCTGGACGAGGCGCTGAAGCACATCGCCCGCTACAGCTCCAAACACAGCGAGGCCATCGTAGCCGAAGATCCGGAAGTAGTGGACGCCTTCCTGAAGAACGTCGACGCCGCCGTCGTCTACGCCAATACCTCCACTACCTTTACCGATGGCGCCCAGTTTGGCCTCGGTGCCGAGATCGGCATCAGCACACAGAAGCTGCACGCCCGCGGCCCTATGGCCCTGCGCGAACTGACGAGCTACAAGTGGGTGGTGAAGGGGGATGGGCAGGTGAGGGGGTGAGCTGGAGATTTTTGATGTTTGATGTGCGATGTTTGATGTTTGATGTGCGATTTTTGATGTGCGATTTTTGATGTTTGATTTTTGATCAGGCGCTGCATTTGAATGGCAACATCGGGAATAGCGAAGGCCGGACTTCACATTAATTTAAAAAACACCCCCACACTATACGACGGGTTGGCAAAGATCAGCCTTCCAGAGAACGCCCTTCCCGTGCTCACCGATACGCCCCAGTTGTCTGTAACATTATACGCCAGCTCGGGCGAGTAGCTCAGGTGCTCCGTATTGTTGGCGAAGATGCTCGTGCTGTTGGACAGCTCGCTGGGCAGGGCGCCGTTGTTGAGGCTCTGCACACCGTAGAGGCGCAGGATGGCGGTGAGGCGGCCGCCGAGGAAGGTGGCGCCGCCTTCGACGCCGAAGCGCAGCTCATCCGAGAAGTCGTTGGTGCGGTTGTTGAAGCCGAAGTAGGCGCTGGCGTAGGCATCGATGCTGCCGATGCGGAAGCCCCTGCCGGCGTCGAGCTGCAGGAGTTGGTTGAACTCGCCGTCGCCCGTCTGCAGGTTGCCGGCGGAGCCGCCGCTGTTCTCGCCAAGGGGCAGGCCCAGGGTGAGGGTGGCGGAGAGCGCTACCGGCCCGTCGGTAAGGATGCCGTACTTGAGGCCGATGTCCGTATCGCCGATGGTATTGATGGCCTCGCCGGGGGTGATCACCTCGCCGGTAGTGCCGGAGACGGTGTTGTTGAAATAAGCGCGGCTGAAGAAGGGGAAGTAGAGTACCCCGGTCAGCCGGTTGGTGAAACCGTACTCGGCGTACAGGCTGGTGTTGAAGATGCCGTTGGTGACGTTGGGGTCGAGCCGCCCCACATCGGTATAATGCCGGTTGGAAATGACCCACCATTCGCTGAGCTTGAAATAGCCTTGTCCTTTGGGCTGCGGCCAGCCGCCGCCGGCGTAGGAAACGTGAGCCAGGAGGAACAGAAATATCAGGATGATGTTGTTCTTTCTCATGATCGTTTTATTGGTATTTGACGTAAGTTGGATGGATAGTTGCACGGTTATATGGCTAACCGTCATGCAGGGTCCGTGTGGCGGACCCCTGATGGCAACAATGTAACAATATAGCCATCCAACAATCAAACCATCCAGCAATTCTGCCGGAAGCTCCGCCGCCTACTCCATCTCCCCATCCCCCACCTTCACACTGAACGGTTTACACCAGTACAGCAAGTAGTCGTACTCATTCAGCCCTACGCCGCTGATGCGGTAGCTGTGTGCGCCGCTGAAGGTTTCCACCCTGCCGATCTCGAAGGCATTGTTTACCGTTGCCGGGTTGTTCGTCAGGTAGACGTACAGGCCGGGCAGGCTGGTGGAGGCGCGGTAGTCGCCCTCAAATTCCAGGACAATATCGCCGCCGTTTTCCCGGAGCGTGAAGCTCCCTTCCAGCAGGTAGGAACTGGTGGTGCGGATGGTTCCGCTGCGTTCGCCGGAAGGGCCGCCGACAACATCTTCTTCGCTGACCACCACTTCGGTGGCGTCGCTTACCGGATCTTTTCCGTCCAGCACTATTTCGACAGTAAGGGTAGCCCTGCCTTCGGCCAGGGCGGTGGCCAGGCCGGCCCCATCGATGGCCAGCACCTCCGTATCAGAAGACGTCCAGATGGCGTTCCGTTGTTCCACCTCCCCGATGTTGTTCGTGAAGCGGGCCTCGAACTGATAGGTATCGCCCAGCGTCAGGGAATCCACCGGGTTCAGGATGCGCACGGCCTCGGGCACGGTATCGAAGACAACGTCGTCGCCGATGCACCCGGAGAGGAGCAGGAGGAAAGGGAAAGATAAGGCAATGCCTTGAGAAAACCCTTGCCCAGGCATGCTCTTCCCGGTGTTTGCCCTACCCGCGAAACCAGGTGATGAATATATATTCAGGAACCTGCTCAATATATTTTTCATGGAAGTTCATTTTTATTCGGATTGGTAAACCACGCCTACCGAAAAAGCGGGGGCGGCATAGACATTTTTAAACTCGGTAATAAAGTGATTAACGGGAAAAAAAACAGAAGCGGTAAAGCCCCACTGGCCAAACGGCATGTACTGTCCGCCAAAGGACAACTGGGTGAAGGTAGTCCCTTCTCCCCGGAAAAAGGAGGCGTCCTCGGCGCTGCCCTCCAACCCCTTGAGCTGGGAAAACAATTTCCGAACAACCAGAAGCCGGGCAAAGGTTGCGCGCCGAGCTCCAGGCCGAGGCGCACCTGGCCGGAATAGCCCTTTATCCGAAAGTTGTAAGCAGTAAAGGCGGAACCATACCCCGGCCCGCCAGGAAGGGCTTCGAGACCGCCAGAGTGGCCAATACGTTCCATTCCCCGTCGCAGGTTGGCCGGCGGCTCGGAAGCACACGCCCCTGCAATGCGCTAATGTTCATTCAAATCAGGGCTCCAAAAGGGGAGTGAACCTCAAAACAATCTTATCTTTGCGCCCATGGAGCGACTCGCACAACACATCGAAAGCCTGATCTTCTCCACCGACCAGCCGGTCACCCTGAAGGAGATCAAAAGCTGCCTGGAGGAGGTAATGGAAACTACTTTCACAGAGGAAGAACTACTGGCGGCCATCGATCAGCTGAAGGAACGCTACGAGCAGGACGACTACGCTTTCGCCATCAACGAGATCGCCGAGGGCTACCAGTTCCTGACTAAGCCCGCCTTTCACAACACGGTCGGCGCCTACCTGCGGCAAACCACCCGCAGGCGCCTCTCCCGGGCGGCGCTGGAGACGCTGTCCATCATCGCCTACAAACAACCGGTCACCAAAACGGAGATGGAACGAATCCGCGGGGTGAGCTGCGATTATTCCATCCAAAAACTATTGGAAAAGGAACTTGTTGCTATTGTAGGCCGAGACGAAGGGCCGGGGCGGCCACTGCTCTACGGCACAAGCGAGAAATTTATGGACTACTTCGGCCTGAAAAGCCTGCGCGACCTGCCCAAGCCCAAGGAGTTCAAAGAGTCCGACTTCATGATCGGCGAACAGGCGCCTATCGAGGAGGAGGTGCCGGAGGGGAGCGATGAGTTGGAAGCGGAAGAGGAGTAAACGCTACCCCGGCTCGCCAAAATCTTTTGGCGTCCGAGACGTAAGTCAACGCTCCTCCGGTTCACGTCTTCGACCCAAATAAATTTGGGGTTCCAGGTTCGCGTCCAGTTCACGTCTTCGACCCAAATAAATTTGGGGTTCCAGGTTCGCGTCCAGTTCACGTCTTCGACCCAAATAAATTTGGGGTTCCAGGTTCGCGTCCAAATTTGGGTTTCCCGGTCCGCGCCTGGGTTTGCGTCTTCGAATACTCCTGAACCAACTGATATTATTGAATTAGAATTAATAAGATAATGAGCACCACCGACAAACCGT
>JAGFJE010000514.1 GCA_024103175.1 Phaeodactylibacter sp. | reverse complement strand
GAATCAGTGACTTCTTTTTCACCTTCCATTGCCTTTTCCAGCCCCCACAGGCCCACGAGCTTATCGCCGGTGGACATGGGCAGTTCTTCGATCCTGTCAAAATGAACAATGACTTCCATTCCTTCTTCCTCACGCGTCCAGGCCATTCCTTTATCGGTAAAGCTCACTTTGAAGGCGCCGAAGGGGTCCGTCAGCCCCAGGGTTTCGGTGGGCAGGAATTCTCCGCTTTCTTTGTCATATATCCAGGTTCCCGCTGAGTTTTGAAGCCAGCCGTTACCAGACTGATAAGTGCCGTCGGCATCGATTCGGGTCCATTTGGCCACAGGCGTCATGGCCTGATCACCGACTTCGACTTTGGTGATCTCCCACAGGCCGGTGATGTCCTGGGCTTGTACTCTCACAAAGGCAAATAAAAAAACGATAAAAGTTAGTCCTCGCATATTATTGTTCTTCATTTTGGCCTAAGGTATAAATTTTTCCGGCCTGACTTTGCCAACAACTCACTCTTTCTCCTCCTCCAGGAAATCAACACTCAGGCAACTGGCAAGGTGCCCCTTTTCGCAGCCTTTCCGGTAGTAAGCTATGGCCTCTTCCACCTCCTTCAGCCCTTCCAGTGTTTCCCCGGCGCGGAAGCAGCCGTAGTAAAAACCAGTATCGCAGGCGCGTTTCACGTAATTCATGCCCTCTTCTATCTGCCCCTCTTTAATGAGCCCTTCCCCGTAGGTGAGGCAGCTGCGGCCGTGGCCGTCCAGGCAGTTCCGGAGCAGTTCCGGGGAGGTGGGGTTGACCGGGCGGGCGAGGGTTTGGTAGTGGAAGGTGCGTTGCTCGCGCAGCCACTCTTTGTCTGCGTCATTCAGGAGGTGCGGGCCGGGAGGGGGCGTTGCGGTATCTTCCGCAGCGATGCGTATGGTGTCTGTGCCTGCCCAGCCGCCCAGGGCCAGCAGGGTGTGAGGGCCAAGAATGCGGTAATAAAGAAAAGCCTTGTCCAGCTCGATGACCACCGTATCCCCGTTGATCCAGTAGGGGCAGGGCGGCAGGAATTCAGGCACGGCCAGTACTGTATTCCAACCGGTGAAATTAAGCTCGCTGATGAGGAAGGCCCCTTCCTGGACAAACCGGCCCTGTAGTTGCCGTACGCTCTCTCCGCCGGGCAGGCGGCTGGAATGGCAGCCCGTTCCCAACAGAAAAACGAAAAACAGGAGGGGCAGCAGCGTAAGGGCCTTTTCGGGTTCTTTCATACGTAAGGGTTATGTTCTTACACAACGGTCATGTGTAGCGTAATAAGCCAGGCGCCATTCACTTTCTTCAGTACGAGCAGGTTTCTCCCCACCACCGTTTCGCCGCTGTTCGTCGCCTGGTATTTGCACAGCAAGGTAACCAGCCCATCGGAGATGTCCATCGTCAGGATTTCAATGGAATCGATATGCCCGCCCATATTCTTGCCTTTCTGGAAATTGGCGATCACGGCTTCCCGGCCGTTGGCCTCCAGGCCGGAGACATGAGAAGATATGTACCTGGCGTCCTCGGAATACAAGGGGGCGAGGTTTTGGGCCTCCCCACTGTTGTACGCCTGCCTCCATTGCTCGGTTTGCCGCTGAAATTCGCGCAGCAACCGATATCTATCATTCATCACCTTAAAGGCCTTGTAAACCGCAGCATGCAGAATGGTGGCGTGATCCTCATCTAGTATTGGCTCGTAAAACAGCGTAATGTTTTCATTACCCGAGTTCCTGATAGCGTTAACCAGTTTGTCGGCAACCTCATGCATCACGGGATGTTCCTCTCCCAGGGATACAAACACCTTTTTATGCAGATCCGGGTTGGCCCTGAGTGTAGAATCCGCACTGTTCATCAACGACTGCCTGTCCCACCATAACGAAGGGCTGACAATGATGTAATCGTCGAACAAATAGGGCCTTTTCAAAAGTACCTCTGTGGCGAGTAGCCCGCCCATGGACTGGCCGATGACCGTACGCGTCCCGTTGGTTTTGTAGTTTTTTTCGATGAAGGGCTGTAGTTCTTTCTCAATGAAGTCGATGAACTTTTCGGAGCCGCCGCCGGTGGGCAGGGCCTCCAGGTCTTCCGGGTCCGTCGTCGGGTGGGTAAAATCCCGGTACCGGTCGACGTTGGCAATGCCCACTACTATTGATCCGGGCATCAGCTCGTACATATTCATAAACTGAACCAGGCCGATGATGTGCAGGAGGTCTTCGTGTGCCGAGCCGTCCAGAAGATAGATACCCGGGTAGGTGGCTGCGGAATCCGGATGGTATCCGTCCGGCAGATAGATGTTCAAGATCCTTTTTTCAGAAAGTGCCTTCGATTGTATTTCTTTAATGGCTCCAATGGTAAGCGCCTCCTTGCCATTCTCTACTTCTCCGTTTATTTTCTGGGCGGACAATGGCGCAAGCGCCAGAAACAGGATGGCCAATACGAATTGTTGTTTCATAGGATGTTCAGGTTTGGTTGATTCGGCTGGCTACCTGCTCAAACCCCTCCCGGTAGGAAGGGTAGGCAGGCTGCCAGCCGGCCAGCGTATTCGTTCGGTTCTGATAAGAGTTGGTCAATATCTCTACGAGCGCTCCGCCCAGAAATAGCCGGCCCAGCCATGCCGGGAAATGGCGCGGCTTTCCGGCGCCGGTAAGCTCCGCCAGGTAGTGAATCACCTCGGCAAAGGTGGCGGGATGGAAATCGGAGACATTATGCGCCTGGTGCATCAGGCGTTCGTGGTTGTCCACGGCGAAAGCTACGGCACTTGCCGCATCGTCGAGGTGGATGAGGTTGTAATAATAATCACCCCTGCCGATGACGGGCATTTTCCCCTTTCTGACAGCCTGTATCATCCCCTGCGTCTGAGCGGAATCGGGGCCGTAGAATCCGGCGAAGCGCAGGGTGATGGCGGGCAGCCCCTCCTCCCGGGCCTTCGCATTCACGATATTTTCCATGGCGACGGCAGAGCGCAGGGGAAAGGGCTGCCGCTTCGCCAGCCGGGTTTGGCCGTCGATCACCCTGCCCTGCTGGTCCCCGTAGATAAACAGGATGCTTTGCTGCAGGTAAAGGCGCGCTTTGTTGTGAATGGCAGCCTCAGTCAGGTTATCGGCGCCTTCCATGCGGATGCGGCCGTTCTCCCGCCAGTCTTTGGGGGTAGTCCTTGTTTTCGGGGGGATTTTGGTGGCCAGGTGGAGGATGGCGTCGCAGCCTTCCGTGGCCGCTGTCATTTCATTTTTATCGAACAGGTTGCCCGGGCGGGCTTCGGCGCCCATTGAGGACAGCAGGGCCCGGTTGGCTTCGGAGCGGGACAGGCCTACCACTCCATGGCCTCGTTCCAGAAGCAGTTTAATT
Source organism: Phaeodactylibacter sp. (assembly GCA_024103175.1). GTDB lineage: Bacteria > Bacteroidota > Bacteroidia > Chitinophagales > Saprospiraceae > JACJXW01. The sequence continues at coordinate 403 of JAGFJE010000514.1, read as the reverse complement.
ACTCTTTTTCCCAAAAGTCCGGTGGCGCCGGCGATGAATACTTTCATAGGCAGCTGAGTTGGTTGGCGAAATCCGGAAATCAACATCCAAGCTACATCATATTTTTGCGTTGCGCCAGAAGGGGCGGCAAAAAATCAGCCCTGCTCCCTGATCCACAACCTCAGGATCGTGCCCTTGTAGTACTGGATGCGCACGTAAACGCCATTATCGAGGGGGCCGCCCCGGCGCTGGGTCTTACGAAATCCGAAAATTGAAATGGAAGAATAGTGAAATTCGACGCCCCGGACGGTAAAGGATTCCTCAAACTGCACGCCGATGGCATGAGGGTTGTAGTTTTCCACCTCCCCTTCCACCTCCTGGTAGCGGTGATCTTTCAGGGCGGAACGGTAATCGAAATACTTAG
>JAGFJE010000310.1 GCA_024103175.1 Phaeodactylibacter sp. | reverse complement strand
ATCGACCTGACATTGCTGGGGCCCGCTCTAAACCTCAAAACATTGTTTAGAATAGAAACCGAACTGGATGACCTGCTGCTGCCCTACAAGATTGACCTGTCAATTTTTGATCATATCGATAATCCGGATCTGGTGGATCACATCAGGAGAGTGGGTAAGGTTTTTTATCAGCGGGAAGCGCTGCTCATTGAGATCATGAAAGAGGACGAAGACTCGGGGCTGTATGATTCATAGTGTCAAATTCACCTGTGTTCTCGATACGAATATCATCTATCCGATCGAGATTCGTGATCTGCTATTTTGGTTTGTCCATTATGAATTGTATGTAATGTACTAGATTTGCTTCTGAATAATAAACCTATGTTAACCTTCGATGAAAACGGCCATATTACCCCTGACGAACCGACCATGTAAATTTTTAGAAATGGAAATAAAAGACACCAGATATATCGAAATCTTTCATACCCTTGAGAAAATCGAAAGGTTGAACAAAGCCATCCACTTTCATATGGCAATAGAGGAAAATGTAGATCAACTGGCCATCGAGCAGTACGGCCGGATGAAAGCGCAACTCACCGAACAACTCCTTCAATTATTGGAAGAAATGGACCTGCATCTCAATGCTGCCTGAGGCTAATTCCGCGAAGATGGAAATTTCCTCTATGTCTGGTTTCTTCACTCCACTTATATATTTGCCTATTTGAAAGCTAACGCTTATCGTGTCGGAATTTTTGTGCTTATTTTGTACCTCCCCCCACAACGCGTATTCCTTTTCTATTGAAAAACATGACTTTGGATGCAAACCAAACTTCCTGTATCGAAAAGTGGCCAATAACCTTCATCAGCACCGAACAACGAACAGCGAACAACGCCTTTCCCCTATTCCCAAAACCTCCAGTTAAACCCCGTCTTAATCTCTTTCTGGTCCTCCTCACTCAGCAGCGGTTTCACCCGTTTCAGGATGGTTGATTTTGACACCACGCCGGTGGTGCGGTCCACCAGTTGGCCGTCTTTGAAGAAGAGAAGGGTAGGCAGGCCCATGACTTTGTATTTACGGACCAGTTTCTGGTTCTTATCAGCGTCCAGTTTGACGAAGCGGGCTTTGCCTTCCAGTTCCCTTTCGGCCGCCCCAAACGAGGGCGCCAGCATTTTACAGGGCCCGCACCAGTCGGCCCATACGTCAACGACGACGGGCTGGGGAGAGTTGAGGACGACGGTTTGGAAGGTTTTACTGTTGATCTGTCGTGGCATAGCGCTTGATTTGATTTTCGACAAAGGTGCAATAAGTGAGGGAAAAATTAAGTGATCGAGGGCACATAAGGGGCTGTGAGCGCCGGGATGGCCCCTTTCTTCGTTTTCTGCTTCATGACATTCTGTGGTTTAACCCTGAACAATTTTTTTACTCCGTTTCCTATCCATATTTTTAGGGCAGGCCAGAGTATTGAATTGGAACGGCCGTTTTTAAGGAGCTGATTATAAAACGAAAGAAAGATCAAATATGGAGAACACCCCTATCCCCATCGCTTTCCACCGGAAAGACCCGCTGGCAGAAGGCGACACCCTGCTGGCCACCGATGTCGGAGGCACCAAGGCCGATATGGCGCTTTTCGCCATGGAGGACGGCCGGCCGGTGCTGAAAGACGAGCACCGCTATGCTTCTTCAAAATGGGATTCCCTGATAGACATGGCCCGCGATTTTTGTCCGGCCGGCAAACTGCCGAAGCGGATGTCCATTTCTTTCGCCGGGCCGGTAAAGCAGGGCAAAGCGGAGGGCACCAACCTGCCCTGGGACATTGACAGCCATGCCCTTCGCCAGGCATTGAACATGGAGACCGTTTTTCTGATCAACGACCTGGAGGCCAACTGCTACGGCCTGGCGGCTTTGAAGGAGGAAGACCTCGAAGTCATTCACCCGGGCGAGGTGGTAGAACCAGGGAATGCCGCCGTAATTTCCCCCGGCACCGGACTGGGAGAGGGCGGCCTGTTCTGGGACGGGGAGGCGTTCCGTCCGTTTGCCACCGAAGGGGGGCACGCCCATTTTGCTCCCCGCGACGAACTGGACTGGCGCCTGTTCAACTACCTGGCCGAGCAATACGGCCATGTCAGCTGGGAAAGGGTGGTTTCGGGAATGGGCATCACCAACATCTTCCGCTTTCTGCGGGATGTGGAGGAAATGGAAGTGCCGGCAACCCTGGAACACATCGAGGCGCCCGCCATCAGCCGGGCCGCGGCGGCCGGCACCCCGATCAGCCAGCGGGCACTGCAGCTCTTTTTCCGCTACCTGGCCTGGGAGGCGGCCAACCTCGTCATGAAGTTTAAGGCCACCGGCGGCATTTACATCGGCGGCGGCATCGTCCCGAAGATCTGGAATGAGGAGTACCGGGATATTTTCAATGAGCAGTTCTTCGTAGTGGGCCGCCTGGCCGCACTGGTAAGGACGGCGCCGGTCACGCTGATCCTCAACCAGAGGACCGCCCTTCTGGGAGCGGGGTGGTATGGGGCCTATGGGTAAAGAAAGGAAATTGCTGAATGGTATCGTTCCGGATCTTCTTTACTATAGGGATTTTTTCCCAATTCTTTTCATTTTTTGCCTTTCCGCGGGCCGGAAATGGCCAGGGCCGCTCTGGCCCGATGGCATTCGACCACCTGGCCACGGAAAATGGCCTGTCCCATAACACGGTTTATACCACCTTGCAGAGCCAGGACGGGCTGATTTGGGTCGGAACGCGTTACGGCCTCAATCGCTACGATGGGCACGAGTGCCGGTTGTTCCTGCCGGCTAAGGGCGACACCACTTCCCTGAACGGCCCGATAGTGCTCGCCCTGCTGCAAGACAAAACCGGGAAGATCTGGGTGGGCCACCGGGAGGCGGGCATCAGCGTATGGGACGGGACAAAGGGCATTTTCGAGCGCTTCCCTGCCGGCCCGGACCCCGATATCGACTGGGAAAAGGCAACTGTCCGGAGTTTTTTTGAAGACAGCCGCGGATGGCTGTGGGTGGGCACTGCCGGCAGCGGAGCTTTCATTTTTGATGAAAACCGCAGAAAGGCCGGGCGTCTGTGTGCCCAGTGCGGCCCATCATCCCAGGCGTTGAGCAACAACTTTGTCTTTGATTTCCTGGAAGATAAACGGGGCATAGTCTGGATTGCTACCGATGGGCGGGGGGTCAATGCCTATGATCCTGTCGCCCAAAAAAATACGGTGATCAACAGCAGCGATCCGCTGAACCTGAACAGCTTCGAAAAATCGCTCTGTCTGGACAAACAGGGAAATGTGTGGATCGGGACTGCCGGCAGCGGCTTGTATAAATACGTTCTGGCTGAGGGGCGGTTCGAGCATTACTTCAGTGGCGCCGGAGATTCCCAACAAAGCCTTTCTCACAACATCATCACGGACCTGGAGGCCGACTCCCTGGGCACGCTCTGGATCGCCACCGACGGGGGCGGCCTTAATATCCTGGATCCGTCTACCGGAAATTTTCGGCAGGTGGTTGCTTCGGCAGGTTTTCCCCAGGCGCTAAATACCAACGCCCTGTATCACCTGATGTTCGACAACATCGGCAACCTGTGGGTGGGCACCTTCAACGGAGGCGTGAACATTCACAAGGCGTATTCCCCGCCCTTCCTGATCTACGAAAACCAGAATGGTTACGGCAGGAAAGGGCTCCGTTCTGTATTGGCGCTAAAGGAAGACGAAGCCGGCCGGCTTTGGATAGGTACTGACGGAGGCGGGTTGTTCTACGCAGATGCCGGAGGAAAAAACATTGGCGAGTTGCAGGTGGCCACCGCTTCGGGGAAAAAGTTTCCCAAACCGGTGGTGACCTGCCTGGAATCGGATAGCCAGGGAGGCTTATGGGTGGGCACTTATGCCGACGGCCTGTCCTTTTTCAACACCCAAAATGGCGCCATCCTCAATTTTCGATACCAGCCGGAAAACCCCAAATCGCTTTCGCATAATAATGTCTGGGATATCGAACTCGACAGTAAAGGAGGCCTGTGGATCGGCACCCTCGGAGGAGGCCTGAATTACCTGCCGCCCGGCGCCGATGCTTTCATTCGGTATCTGCCCGATCCCGGCGACTCCAACAGCATTTCCAGCGTGCAGGTCGTGGATATCCTGCTCGACGAAGAGCGCGGATACCTCTGGGTAGCGAGCGAGGACCAGGGGCTTAACCGGCTCAGCCTGGCCACCGGCCGTTTCCGGTATTATAGCCAGGAAACTCCAGGCCGCCTGGGCCGCCTGAGCGGTGACAACCTGCAATGCCTGTTTCAGGACAGAGAAGGCCGGCTCTGGATCGGGACGGAATTCGACGGGTTGAATTGCATACTGCCGGACAGGGAGGAAATTTTACACTTCGATACCCGGGACGGCCTGCCCTCCAATATGGTCAACAGCATAGAAGAAGACGAACAGGGCTATTTGTGGATCAGCACCCAGAAGGGCATTGTGCGCCTGGCGCCCCAAACCCGGGAATTCATGGATTTCGGCGCCGACGACAACCTGCGCAATAACCAGTATAACCCCCGCGCTTCCCTGCGCCTCAACAACGGGCTGTTGGTTTTCGGCGGCACCAACGGCTTTTCCATTATCGACCCATCCGCCGTCAGGCCCAACCCGCACCCTCCGAAAGCCGTTTTTACAGGCCTTATGCTTTCCGGACAATCCGTACCCATTGGCCGATGGAACGGGCGTAGGGTGCTGAACGGCAACCTCAACGATCCGGGTACTGTCGTCCGCCTTTCTTATGCTGACCGGGGGATCATTTTTGAATTTACAGGGACGGATTACACCAAACCCGCAAAAAATAAGTATGCCTATCGGCTGGAGGGTTTTGACAAAGATTGGAACATTGTAGGCGCCAGCCAGCGGCGGGCCGTTTATTCCAGCCTGAAGGGAGGCTCCTACCGCTTAATGATCAAAGCGTCCAACAGCGATGGGGTATGGGGCGAGGTTCAAACCCTGGCCATCGAGTCCTCCCCTCCGTTTTGGGAAACCTGGTGGTTCTATCTGCTGGTGGTGCTTGTATTGCTCGGGGCTGCATTCCTGATCATCAGATATCTGCTCGAGCATCAGAGGGCCGTCTTCCTGGAGCGGTCCTTCCGGGCGGAGCAGGAAATATTGAGGCTGAAAAATGAGAACCTGGAAAAGGAGGTGGAAGCCAAACAGGCCCGCCTGAGCGCTTCCGTCCTGCAAAGTGCGCATAAAAACCAGTTCCTGGAAAGCCTGAAAGCCAGGATACTGAAGATAGAGGCTCCCGGACAGGAAGGAAAGCACCCCGAATTGCGCCGGCTCATCCGGGCCATAGACAGCGAACTGAACCAGGAAGATTACTGGGAACAGTTTCAACAGGCTTTCGATCAGATGCATCAGGAATTCGTCCATGAACTCCAGCGCAGGCATCCTCATATCTCCGACCACGACTACCGGCTTTGTTACTTCATCCGGATGGGCTTCTCCAATGCCGAGATCGCGTCGATCCTCAATATTACCGTGAACGGTGTGGAGCAAAGCAAATACCGGCTGAAGAAAAAAATGGAGCTGGATAAGAACGCCTCTCTCAACGAGTACATCCGCATGCTCTGATGGGTGCTCGCGGTTCGGTTTTCGCAGTACGGTTTTCGGTTGCTCAGGGGGGCTCCTGATTCGCGTGGCCTTTACCGGCTTGCAGCGATCCATCCTGACTTCAGGTGAGACTTCGGCGTGAGCTCAGTCGAACGCTCAGTCGAACGCTGGCCGGGCGGATGATATCGAATACCAGTTAACACACCAAAAAATTCCACTCTGGCGAGTGTTTGTCAGGTGCCATTTTTATGTCTTTTCCTCTCCAGGGCCTTCTTTTGTAAGGCTCAAACCGGTTTGCCTTTCAGAATAAAATCTACGCCGAAACAACACATTCGTTCACAACTGTAAAAAACAAAAGACATGAAAAATTTGATACGGAATTCGTGGCTGTTACTTCTGGCAGCCTATCTCGTTTCCGTCGCTTCCTGTAAAAAGGACGAAGTGGTGGAAGTGATATCGGGTTTTTCCTATACCATTGACCAGAACGATTTCAGGAAAGTGACCTTTACCAACGCCTCCCAGAATTACTCCAAGCTGTCCTGGGATTTTGGGGACAATTCAGCGGGCTCCGACGAGGAGAACCCCGTGCATGTCTATCCCGGCGAAGGCGCCTACACCGTCAAGCTGACGGCGACCCACCCCAACGGGCAGGATACGGACGTTGCCACCCAAACCATAACCATCACGGACCCGGATGCCGAGCTGACCAAGCTGGTGGGCGATGATTCCAAAACCTGGAAACTACTGCGGGTGGTAAGCCCGGGCCGCTGGCCGCTGGAAGTAGGACCCATCGACCGGTCGCAGGTATGGTGGGCCCAGGGACGGGACAACGACGAGATCGCGCTGCGGCCGTGCATCATGAACGATGAATTCATCTTCGGCCGCGACGGCAGCTATACCTATAACTCTAACGGCGATTTCTGGGCCGAAGGCGGCGTTTTCGAGCCGGCCAACCTCTGCCAAACCACCGAGGCGGCCAACCTGACCGGCCCCGGCGGCACGGACCTTTCCGCTTTTGGCGACGGGACGCATGCCTTCACCCTGGCGAGTGGAAAACTTACCCTGACCGGCCTGGGCGCCTTTATCGGCCTGCCCAAGATCGGCACCGACACCGAAGTGAGCACGCCCCAGCAGTCGGTTACCCTCGATGTCATCAAATTATCGGACGGCGACGTGGATACCCTGATCCTGGAGTCGAAGTGGAAGTTTGCCAACAATACTACGGGGCAGCCGGACGCCTACTGGAAGGTCACGCTGGTCCATTACGACAATCCGGCGAACGAGCCTCCGATCCCGGGCGCAAGGCCCCAGGTAGGCTTTACCGCCGATATCAACGGGCTTACCGTCACTTTTACCAATACATCCAGCCTTGCTACCAGTTACAGCTGGGATTTCGGCGACGGTAATACTTCCACTGAGGAGAACCCCACCCATACTTATGCCGGCGCCGGCATATACACGGTAGTGCTGACCGCCACCAACAACGCCGGAAGCAGTACGGCCCAGCAGGAGCTGACGGTCACTGCCGGCGCCATGACGGAAGCCGACCTCATTGGCGGCGCCTGGCGGATACGCAATGCCGAAAACTCCATCTTCGTGGGCCCGGCGCTCGGCAGCAACGCCTGGTGGGGCGTGCCTGCCAACTTCCTGGATGGCTCCTCCACCGGCACAGATGACTGGTCGTGCATCACCAATGACGAGTTCATCTTCAATGCCGACGGATCCTATGAGTACAAAACCAACGGCGATGCCCGCAACGACGGCTACATGGGCAGCCCCAACGGCTGCTGGCCCGACGCGGAAGTGGCCGCCAGCGGCAACGGCGCCGCTTTTGGTTCGGGCGTCCATTCCTGGTCCTTTACGCCGGCTTCCTCTTCGCCTTCCGGCAGGCCCGTCATTACGGTGACGAACGGCGCTTCGGGCGCGGCCTTCGTCGGTTTCTACAAGGGCTATTACGGCGGCGAGAATATCGATGGCGCCAACCCGCCCAACGGAGGCCTGGCCTCCAACCAGTACGAAGTGATGAGCTATCTCAACGACGGCACGACAGAAACGCTGACCATCTCCGTGGACATCTCCGGCGACCACAACGGTTCAGCGGCCTGGACGATGGTGCTGGTCCGGTAGGCAGCTGTGGTTCGGTGTTCGGTGTTCGCGGTTCGCAACCGAACACCGAACACCGAATTGCGAACAGCGAACAGCATTCAGATGCCTCATTCAGACAAAAAACAAACAAAAAACAATGGCCAGGTTAATATTTTTCATGATCAGCTATTTCACAGTGCTGGCCGCATTTGCCCAGGTGTCCGGCAAAGTGTCCGACGTTTCGGGTGAGCCGCTGATCGGGGCAACGGTATCCTTGAAGGGAACGGCCGAAGGAACCATCACAGATGCGGACGGCAATTACACCCTAATGGTGGAGGAAGGCGTCCTGGTGTTTTCCTACACCGGTTACGAGCCTCAGGAGATCCCTGTCGACGGCAGGCCCAGGATCGATGTGGCGCTGCAAACCGCCAGTTACATCCTGAACGATGTGGTGGTTATCGGTTATGGCACTCAGAAGAAAGAAGACCTGACCACTTCTGTGGTGGTTATCGATGAAAAGGCGATCAAAAACCGGCCTATGGTTTCCGCCGCCGAGGCCCTGCAGGGGAAAGCGGCGGGCGTGCAGGTCGTGCAGCCTTCCGGCAAGCCGGGGGCCGATATAGCGGTGCGGGTGCGGGGCGCCACCTCCGTGCTGGCCGGCAACGAGCCGCTTTATGTCGTTGACGGCGTGCCTACTACCGACATACGGGGGCTGAACCCCGCCGACATCGCCACCATGACGGTCCTGAAAGACGCCTCGTCGGCCGCCATCTACGGTGCGCGGGCGGCCAACGGAGTGGTCATCATTACCACCAAACGGGGGGAGGAGAATACTTCCGTCATAACTTTCAGCGCCTACGCCGGCGTGTCGGACCTCCGCAGAACGGTCGAGACGCTCAGCACCAAGCAGTACCGCGACTTGATGAATGAGATCATCCCCGGAGCGCTCGACCCGGCGGCCACCGGGTATACCGACTGGAGTGATGAGGTGTTCGGCTATGGCAGCAACCAGAGTTATCAGCTGTCTTTTTCGGGAGGTAATGAGAAAACCCGCTATCTGTTATCCGCCAACTACCTCAGCCAGGAGGGCATCGTTAAGCCTGCCCGTTTCGGCCGCTACTCGGTGCGCCTCAACCTGGACAACCAGGCTACGGACTGGCTTAAGGTGGGCGCCAGTATGAACGTTCTGCGTTCGAGCACCAAAGATACGCCCGACAACGCGAGCAGCGGGCGGGGCGGCGTCATCATGAGCGCCCTGAACACACCGCCCTTTCTCGGTATTTACAAAAATGACGGCAGCGGGCAGTTCGACCCCAACCCCTTCCAGCCATCCTGGGAAAACCCGGTGGCCTATATGTTCGGGCCGGACCAGGAGGCTGTCGACACCCGCCTCTTTGGTAACTTCAACGCCGAGGCCACCCTCTTCAAAGGGTTTGCGCTTAGGACCAACCTCGGCGCCGATATCAATGCTCACCAGTGGGAATACTACCTCGACCCCTTCCGCACCAATTACGGCCGAAACCAGAACGGCCTGGGGCAGGCCGACCGCTCAAACAATACCATCTGGCTGTGGGAAAATACCGCCAGTTATTTCACTGCATTCGGGGATAGCAAGGTGTCATTCCTTGCCGGCAGCAGCATACAGAAGTCGCACTGGGGTAATTCCTACATCTATGGCAATGACTTTCCCGCCGATGTAGCGGTACGGACCCTGAACGCGGCGAACAGCATCTCTGCCAGCACCGACGTGCAGGAATGGGCGCTGACGTCCTTCTTCGGGCGTATCACCTATGACTACAAAAGCAAATACCTGCTGACGGCCTCTGCCCGGCGGGACGGCTCCTCCAAGCTGGCCCACCACTGGGGAACCATGCCTTCCTTCTCGCTCGGATGGCGCATCTCGGCGGAGCCGTTCATGCAAAACATCGGCGCCATCTATGACATGAAGCTGCGCCTGGGCTGGGGCAGGAACGGCAACCAGGAGGGCATCTCCAATTATGCCCGCTACGGCCTGGTGTCGTACTACCGCCGGGCAGCCACCAACCCCCTGTCGGGGCCGGCTGCCGTACAGGTTACCTACGGCAACCCCGACCTGAGGTGGGAAACCACCGCCCAGTCCAACATCGGCCTGGACCTCTCCCTGTGGCAGGGGCGGGTCAACTTTACCGCCGACGCTTACTATAAGAAAACAGACGACGTGCTGCTGAACGTGCAGCTGTCCAACTCCCTGCCCATCACCTCTATTCAGACCAATGCCGGGACGATCGAGAACAGGGGGCTGGAGTTCATCATCTCCACCGTGAACACGACCGGAGAGTTGCGCTGGAATACGGATTTCAATATTTCCTTCAACAAGAATAAGGTGCTCGAACTGCAGTACACCGATGTATACTACTTCGGCAGGGTTTACAGCAACAACCAGGATGTGGCCATCGTGCGCGAAGGCCTGCCGCTCGGCGTTTTCTACGGTTACGTTGCGGAAGGGGTGGATCCCGAATCGGGCGACCTGACGTATAAGGATGTGAACGGGAACGGCATCTTCGACCCGGGCGACCGCACCGTCATCGGCGACGCCAACCCGGACTTTATCTACGGGCTGACCAATAGCCTTTCCTGGAAAAATTTCGCCCTCGACCTCTTCTTCCAGGGCAGCCAGGGTAACGACATCTTCAACGCCACCCGGATAGACCTGGAAGGCATGTTCGACAGCAAGAACCAGTCTGTCGCCGTATTGCGCCGCTGGACGCCGGAGAACCGGTACACCGACATTCCGAGGGCCATCGGCGGCGGCAAAGTGGACAATGTTCGCAACTCTACCCGTTTCGTGGAAGACGGCTCCTACCTGCGCCTGAAGGCAGTGACGTTGTCGTATACCTTCCATCCGGAACGGTTGAACATCCGCCAGTTTACGGTATATGTGACCGGACAGAACCTGCTGACATTCACAAAATACAGCGGGTTCGATCCCGAGGTGAACGCCTTCGGAAGAAGCGCCACCGAGCTCGGTATCGACTACGGCACCTATCCGCAGGCGCGCATTCTTACCGCCGGGGTGAATGTGGAATTCTAAAAATGAGAAAAATGAAAAAGTACATAGCAGCCCTTTCTTTCCTTTCTGCACTGGCCCTGTTTTCCTGTGAAAACTACCTGGAGCTGGAACCCGTTTCCCAGAGCATTGCCGTTGACAATACCGATGCCGATTCCGTGTATTTCAAAACGGCAAGCGAAGTGGAGGCCGCCCTTGCCGGCGCTTACTCCGACTTCAAGAACGAGTACTATCAGCTCGACTACTATGTCAATGGCGATGCCCAGTCGGACGACGCCTATGCCGGAGGAGATAATCCCGACAACTTTCAGATCGACGACTACCGGCTGGACGCCACCAACCGGAACGTCAGCCGCGACTGGGCCTACCTCTATTCCACCATCGGCAAGGCCAATACCATACTCAATAATATCGACGCGGTAACCGACCCGGCGCTGACTGCCGCCCGCCGGGAGGAGATCATTGGCGAAGCGGCCTTCATCCGGGCGTTCATGTATTTCCAGTTGGTGCAGCTGTGGGGCGATGTGCCATTGCAATTGCAGGAAGTGAAAGCGATCAGCGCCGACAGGCTGGAGGAGATCTATTCCATCATTTTCCCCGCCCGCTCGCCTGGGGAGGAGGTATATGCCCAGATCATTACCGATCTTGAAACGGCCCTGCCCCGGGTACGCGCCACTGCCCCCCACAAAGGCTATGTGACGACAGGAGCGGTGAACGCCATGCTGGCCAAAGTCTACGCCACCCAGGAACCGCACGACTGGGCGAGGGTCCGCGATTACTGCGACGCCGTTATCGCCGGAGGGTATTCGCTGTTGGACGAATACGAACAGCTGTGGGATAACGCCAATGAGAACTCCGCTGAAGCCATTTTTGAGATCAATTACAGCGGAGGTTCCGCCGACGGCAACTGGGGCACCAAGATCTTCCGGGGGATCGACTGGAAAAAGTTCAACCTGCCTTCGAATGATCTCATTGCCGCCTTCGATGCCGAGAATGACCAGATCCGGAAAAACGCTTCCGTCATTTTCCTGGATGTCACCGGCAGGTGGTCGGACCCGCACTGGCCGCAAACACAATATCCGTTCATCAACAAATGGCGCAACTTCCAGGAAGGCAGCGACCAGAACTATATTTTCATCCGCCTGGCGGACATCCTGTTGTTGAAGGCCGAGGCCCTGAATGAGCTCGGCGATCCCGACGGGGCCGCCGCGCTGGCCGACCAGGTCCGGGCGCGGGTTAACCTGCCTCCCACCACGGCCTCCACGCAGGCAGAAATGCGCCTTGCCATCGAGAAGGAGCGCCGCCTTGAGCTGGCTTTCGAAGGCCACCGCTGGTACGACCTGAAGCGTACCGGCAGGGCTATTGAAGTGATGAACAATGCCAAAGGCGCCAACGGGCAGCCCCTCGGCTATAATCTGACGCCGGAGCGGCTTTTATGGCCTATCCCTCAGGCGGAACTGGATAAAAACTCTAAATTGACCCAGAATCCGGGGTATTGATGTTTGATGTTTGATGTTTGATGTTTGATTTTTGATTTGGCCGATGCGGCCTACGATGAGGGTATACGAAGCAAGACAACAATTTTTGCAGTTGAACCGATGAGCGTACGTCAATGGCTGAGGTGGAGGCTTCGGTTCAATTCAGTTCTATTTTTTAGTAACGCCGAAATCAAAAAAAATGAAGATCAGAATTTTCACTATCCTGCTCCTTTTCAGTTCGTTTGCTTACAGCCAGAATACTGCCCATCCTTCGGGGCAAAGTGCTGTCGAAGAAGGAAATAAGGCAACCGTTTTCACCACAGCTGCGAATACTGAATTCCGCCTCACCTTGACGGGCACGCTGGCCTTTACGCCCTTTGGGCAGCCTTTTGAAGACCAGCCTTGTGTTTTTGTCGACCCTGCACAAACCTTTCAGGAATTCATCGGCATCGGAGGGGCGTTGACCGATGCCTCGGCGGAGACCTTTGCCAAATTGCCTGTGAAACGGCAGGAGGAACTGCTGCGGGCATATTATGACCCCGAGAAGGGCATCGGATATACCCTGGCCCGCACGAACATCAACAGTTGCGATTTTTCCAGCGGCGTGTATACCTATGTTGGAGAGGGAGACCGGGAACTGCGCACGTTCAGCGTTGCACCCGACGAGCGGTTCAAAATGCCTTTCATCAGGAAGGCGATGGCGGCGGCCGGCGGGCGGCTGGACCTTTTCGTCAGCCCCTGGAGCCCCCCTGCCTGGATGAAGGACAACAACTCCATGCTGCAGGGCGGCAAACTGATGCCGGAGTATTACGAATCCTGGGCGAATTACTTCGTGAAGTTCATACAGGCTTACGAAAAGGCGGGTATCCCCGTTTGGGGCCTTTCCGTGCAGAACGAACCCATGGCCAAGCAAACCTGGGAGTCCTGCATTTACACGGCCCGGGAAGAGGCGGATTTTATTAAAGGCCACCTCGGCCCGGCCCTGGAAAAGAATGGCCTGGCGAACAAAAAGCTCATCGCCTGGGACCACAACCGCGACCTGATCTACCAGCGGGCGTCCACCTACCTGAGCGATCCGGAAACGGCAAAATATATCTGGGGCATCGGGTTCCACTGGTATGAGGTTTGGACCGGCGGGCGGCAGTACGAGAACGTAAAGCGCGTGGCGGAGGCTTTCCCCGAAAAAAAGCTGCTGCTCACCGAGGCCTGCAACTTCCCGTTTTCCTGGGATACCTTCGATGAATGGGCCTGGGGGGAGCAATACGGCGAAAACATGATACACGACTTCAACAACGGCGCCGTGGCCTGGGCCGACTGGAACATACTGCTTGACGAGACAGGCGGGCCCAACCACGTTGGGAACTTCTGCTTTGCACCGGTGCACGCCAAAACAGAGGAGGGCACGCTCCATTACATGAATTCCTACTACTACATCGGCCATTTTTCGAAGTTTATCCGCCCGGGCGCCCGGCGTATCGTCAGTTCGTCGAGCCGGGCGCAGCTGCTCACCACGGCTTTCCTAAACACGGACGGAAGCATCGCCGTAGTCGTGATGAACCCTACGGAAGAAAAGATCGCCTATCGGTTGTACGTCGGCGGGCAGGCGGTAGAGACGGAGAGCCTGCCGCATTCTATTGTCACGTTAGTTTTTTAAAGATCGATCATGAACAGAATCCTGCTTTTACTCCTCCTTTTCAGCCTCATGAGTTGCGAGGCTCAGCCAGACGTTGAACCCTACGAGCCGCCTCCCGTCCTGCCGGTGGAGGTTTGGACGACTTCCGGCGACGGCGTCAACCTGTTGTACAAGAAAACGATTGGCTTTGCCGGCAGCGAGGATGACCGCTTTCCGTCCATCCACATCGACACCGCCCAGCAGTTTCAGGAGGTGTACGGCTTTGGATATACGCTCACCGGTGGCAGCGCCATGTTGTTGCACCAGATGGCGGCGCCCGATCGGGCAGCTTTGCTTCAGGAGTTTTTTGGCAAGGATGACAATTCCATCGGTGTAAGTTACCTTAGGGCCAGCATCGGCGCTTCCGACCTGGACCCGGTGGTGTTCAGTTATAACGACCTGCCTCCCGGGCAAACGGACCCCGGGCTGCAACATTTCAGCCTGTCGCGGGATACGTTGTTCCTCATTCCTGTCCTGAAGGAGATCCTGGCCATCAACCCGGCCCTACGGATCATGGGCTCGCCCTGGAGCCCACCGGTTTGGATGAAAACCAATGGCAGCAGCATTGGCGGCAACCTTAAACCCGAATATTACGGCGTTTACGCACAGTATTTCGTCAAGTATATCCAGGCCATGCAGGCCCAGGGCATCACCATTGACGCCATCACTCCGCAGAACGAACCGCAGCACGGCGGTAACAACCCCAGCATGGTCATGTCGGCGGCCCAGCAGGCCGATTTTATCAAGAACCATCTCGGCCCGGCATTCCAGGCGGCAGGTATCGCTACGAAGATCATCATCTGGGATCACAATTGCGACAATCCGGGCTTCCCCATCGAGATCCTGAACGACCCGGCGGCGAAGGCCTACGTACACGGCTCGGCCTTCCACCTCTACGCCGGCGATGTCGGCGCCTTGTCGCAGGTCCATGACGCCCATCCGGACAAGGCGATCTATTTTACCGAACAATGGACGGGCGCGAACGGCACTTTCGAGGGCGACCTTCAATGGCACCTGAAAAATGTAATCATCGGCACCATGCGCAACTGGAGCCGCGTTGCCCTCGAATGGAACCTCGCCAGCGACCCCAATTACGAACCTCACACGCCCGGCGGCTGCACCCTGTGCCTGGGCGCCGTGACGATCGACGGTTCGAAGGCCACAAAGAATGTCGGTTACTACATCATCGCCCAGGCGGCCAAGTTCGTGCCGCCGGGCTCGGTGCGGCTGGGCAGCAACATCCTGGGGGGCTTGCCGAACGTGGCCTTCCACCGGCCGGACGGCAAAACCGTGCTGATCGTGCTGAATGAGAGCAACGGCATACAGTCGTTCAACATCGGCGCCGGAGGGAAGTGGATCACGGCTTCGCTGCAGGGGCGGACGGTGGGGACGTTGGTGTGGTGAGCGTTTTCTGTTTATATTTGCTTGTTTTCTGGCCGGAAACACAAGCATTATGAACCTCCACAATTTTGAACGCTCCTTTTCTTCCACGATCCTCAGCCGGGGAAAGTCTTATTTTCGCGGCGGCAGGGTGGCCTTCCTGGAAAAGGCGCCCGGTATAGGCCAGGATGAATGGTTCGCCCTCGTGGAAGGGAGGGGCGACGAATATGAAGTTGAAATAACTCTTCTCCCCAACGGAGACATCTCCCATTACGCTTGTGATTGCCCTTACGACTGGGGCGGCCCCTGCAAACACATCGCCGCCGTGCTTTTCAAGATGCGGGAAGAGAGGAGTACAATGAAGAAGGAGGCGCCGTCAGCCTCCCAGCCTGCGCCTCAAAGCCGGAGCGTAGAGGAACTGATGAAAGCCTACACGGAACTGGGCGAAACCGAACAACGCCTGCTCAAGATTGCCGCCGTGCTGTTGGAGCCGGCATCGCAGACCAAGCTGATGGAGCTTTTTAACGAAGCAAAATTCAGTAACAGGAGCAAAAACTTATACGTTCCGGAGATAAAACCCGCCTTGGAAAAACTCGTCAACGAGGGTTTCTTCACCATTACCTACCAACAATACGGATGCTCCATCGAACTTGCCGACGCCCTGTGTAACCGCTATTTTTCTACGGATCCCGATTTTGCCAAAACGATCGACTCCATCCGTCGTGCCTTTCCCTCTAACATATACTGGCATCATTCCTTTACGCCCGGCCGGCTGCTCCGGGATATGCGGATCGGCCGCTATACGGACAATACGGCCTTATTTCAACAATACTTCTTCGCACTGATCCAACAGGGCAGGAAGGGCTATTCCCAGGATGATCTCATCGAATACTGGCTCGGCAAGGATTTCGACGCTGAAAAACTGGAGTCCTTCCCCGCCGGCATCCGGTCGTTCCTCCTTAGCCAGCGCCTTACTATGGACACCTTTCATCTGTCTTCGCTCGACAAGGGTTTTTTCCAATATGCGCAGGATAATATAGGGCGCCTGCCGGAAGCGGGGCGCCCGCTGCTGGCGCGCCTGCTGGCTCAGTTGAACATCCTGCGGGGTGACTGGCGGCAGGTGGACAAACTGGCCGGCTACATCGACGAGGTGAGCCAGCCTGCTTTTCCCGGCATCAGGCATCTACTGGAGGGCCGTTATGCTGCAGCGCTGGATGCTTTCGACACAAGCCGGCAACAGGCCCAAAAAACATTCGGCAATAAAAAGGAGATACTGTCCGGCCTGGGAGGCGTATTCCATGTTCTGGCCTATCTGCATCCACAGGAACCAAAGCTTTACAAAAAGGCACATAGCTATGTTAAGCAGGCTGTCAGCAGCCCCAACGGATTTCAGGTACTATACAGTTACCTGGAAGCCGTTGTATTTTTCCTCGAAAACAATAAACCCCTTGCCGAGCAGATGCTGGAGGTAGAGCCGCTGTTCCCGCTATGCCGTTTTTTCCGGAATATCTGCCGGTTCTGGGTCGGCGAATCGCTGGTGGACGCCAGGGAAGTAGAGCGTTATCGCGCCCAACTTGCCGCTGACGGCTACACCTGGATGGCCGCCGAAATGAACGCCCTGCTGGGCGAATTGGGCTTACCCACCGAAGGGTTTCCCCTGCCGGACGGCGAACCGCTTGTCCGCCTGCTGCCCCGTATCGAGGAGTGGGAAAACGCAATGAAAGTACTGCTGGAAATGGGAGGCAAGGCGCCGGCCGGCGCTGAACCGGAGAACCGCATTGCCTGGCTGGTCGATTTCGAAAAGGGCTGGGCGCAGGCCCGCCATCAGACAATTGGCAAGAGCGGCAGCTGGACAAAGGGGCGGGTAGTGGCTTTCGACCGCCTGATAAATGGCGAAGTGGATGGCCTGACGCCCCAGGATGTATCCTTTATCAGGGCCGTCGGGCATGCCTGGGGCAGCGAGTTCAATCTCAACGGGCGGGAGAAATGCTGGAAGCAGCTCGCCGGCCACCCCCTGCTCTTCCTCCGCAAGTCTCCCGCCACCGCCGTACAGCTCGTGGAAGCCAGGCCCACGCTTATCGCCAAACGCACGCCGAAGGGCTATCAAATGCATTTTACCCACAATGTGCATACTGCGGGAGCGACAGTGGAGAAAGAATCGCCCACCCGCTACCTGTTCATCGAGGTTACCGAACAGATGGCCCAGATCGCCCGGGCTTTCAACGGAAAAAAACTCAACGTCCCGCAAAGTGCCGAAGCACAACTTCGGGAAGCGCTGAGCGGGCTGGCCCGGCTGGTGCCCGTGCAGTCGGCCTTTGAAGATGAAAACCTGCCGACGGTAGAGGCCGACAGCCGCATCTGCGTCCACCTGTTGCCCGTCGGCGACGGCTTCCACGTGGAGCTGTATGTGAAACCCTTCCGGGAAACGCCCCCTTATGTGAAGCCGGGTAAGGGCGAAACCTTCCTCATCGGCCTGGTGAACGGCCGGCGCACCGCCGCCAACCGAAACCTCGAAGCGGAGAAAAAGAACCGGGAAGCCTTGCGAGATCAAGTGCCGGTTCTAAAGAACCACCGCCCGCACGGGGGCGCCTGGCAATTGGAAGACGCCGAAACCTGCCTGCAGTTGTTGCTGGAACTGCGGCCTTTGCTGGAAACAGAGGAGATCATCCTGGAGTGGCCCAAGGGCGAAAAGTTGCGCGTCGATTCCGTGGCCGGCTTCGACCGGTTCCGCCTCTCGGTCAGGGACGGAAGCCATTGGTTCGAGCTGGACGGGGAATTGAGAGTTGACGAAGAGACGGTACTCTCCCTGCAGGAGCTACTGGCCCTGAGCGAAGGGCAAAGCCAGTTTGTAGAGATCAGCCCCGGTAAGTTCCTGGCCTTGACTTCCGAATTCCGCCAGAAGCTGAAAGGCATCAACGGGCTGGTAGGCGCTACAAAAAAGGGCGGCAAATTGCAACTCCACCCCCTGGCG
Organism: Phaeodactylibacter sp.; assembly: GCA_024103175.1. Taxonomy (GTDB): domain Bacteria; phylum Bacteroidota; class Bacteroidia; order Chitinophagales; family Saprospiraceae; genus JACJXW01. The sequence goes on along the minus strand of JAGFJE010000310.1, from coordinate 1,859 downwards.
GCCCCCGCTATAGAGCCCTTCACTAGTGCCATAGAAAACCTGGAAGCCAGCCCGAAATTCCGGGAAAGCAGGGAGCGGCTGGAGCAGGCTTTCGCCCAAAAATACCGGCTCTCGAAAAATTTCAACGCCACCCTGCGCCCCTACCAACGGGAAGGCTTTCAGTGGCTGCAACGCTGCGCCGCCTGGGGCGTCGGCGCCTGCCTGGCCGACGATATGGGCCTGGGCAAGACGGTGCAGGCCCTCGCCGTGCTTGCCGCCCGCGCCCGCCTGGGCCCCGCCCTCGTGGTGGCGCCCGCCAGCGTCTGCCGCAACTGGGTGGCCGAAACCACCCGGTTTGCGCCTGCACTGACGCCCGTCCTCTTCAGCGAAAGCGAGCGGGAGGCCGCCATCCAGGAGGCGAAACAGGGCTGCCTCATCATCGTGACCTATGACCTGATGGCCAGGGAAGAGAAACTGTTCACCGAAAAAGAATGGGCGACCGTCATCCTCGACGAGGCCCAGGCGATCAAAAACCGGGCGACCAAACGCTCGGAAACGGCGATGGGCCTGCGGGGTGATTTCAAAATAACGATGACGGGCACCCCGATCGAGAACCACCTGGGCGAGCTGTGGAATCTCTTCCAGTTCCTCAACCCCGGCCTGCTGGGCAGTATGGATCAGTTCAACGAGCGCTTCGCCCTGCCCATTGAAAAATACCGGGACGAGAACCGCCGTGAACAGCTGCGCCGCCTGGTGCAGCCCTTCATTCTCCGCCGCCGCAAGGACGAAGTGCTCAAAGACCTTCCCGAAAAAACGGAGATCACCCTCACCGTCGACCTGCCGCCGGAAGAGCGCGCCTTTTACGAAGCCCTGCGCCGCAACGCCCTGGAAAAACTGGCCGCAACGGCCGGCGACGAACAGGCCGGGCAGCAGCACCTGCGCATCCTGGCGGAAATCATGCGCCTGCGGCGCGCCGCCTGCCACCCCTCCCTGGCCGACGGCGGCGCCTCCTTCACCCGCAGCGCCAAGCTGGAATTGTTCTCCGAGATCGTGGACGAGCTGCTGGATAACGGCCACAAAGCTCTGGTCTTCAGCCAGTTTGTCGACCACCTGAAGATCCTGGAAAAACACCTGAAGTCGAAAAAGATCAGCTACCAGTACCTCGACGGCAGCACGCCCGGCAAAAAGCGGCAGGCGGCGATCGACGCATTCCAGGCCGGCGAGGGCGATATTTTCCTCATCAGCCTGAAAGCCGGCGGCACCGGCCTGAACCTCACCGCCGCCGACTACGTCATCCACACCGATCCCTGGTGGAACCCCGCTGTGGAAGACCAGGCCACCGGCCGGGCCCACCGCATCGGGCAGGAACGCCCGGTGACGGCCTACCGCCTGGTAGCGGCGCAGACCATCGAGGAGAAGATCCTGGAGTTGCATGCCCAAAAGCGGGACCTGGCGGATTCGCTGCTGGCCGGCGCCGACGTGAGCGCTAAATTGTCGGCGGAGGAACTGATGGAGTTGTTGCGGGATGGGGGGAGATAACTTCACGATTTGATGCGGCCCTTTTTCCGCCATTCAGCTCACTTGTAGATTTATCCCCATAATGGCGGACTCTTTTGTACATTTTTTAGATGCCGCCCATATTTGAGAAAGGCTCCTGAAGCTTTTTCGTTCGTACCCTGGGAAAGAAGGAGCCTCAGGGAGAAGCTCAAAGAAAGATTACACAAAGCCGGTCTCACCCTCCATAAAACACTGTTTCACCAGGCGGCCTGAAATCACTCCCCCCTCAGTGCACCTATAACATTCCCCCCCGCCAAAAACCGCCAGCTGATCAAAACGATCCAGAAAACGCCATGCAGGAAAGTGAAGCCCATAAGCCAAAC
>JAGFJE010000287.1 GCA_024103175.1 Phaeodactylibacter sp. | reverse complement strand
GGCCGGCGCTGCAGCCGGTGTGGGAACGGCGTCTTTTTCTCTATCCGGAGCGCATTCCCGCCGATCTCCGGCGGCAGTTCTTCCGCGATTACCAAACCTGCGCCGCCTTTTCCTTGTTTTTTGATTTGATCACGCCACAGTGGTACCGCTCCGTACAGCGGCAATTGCAGCAGGAGCGCTTCTACTTCATCTGGGGAGAAAAGGAACGGGTGGTGGCCTCCCGTTTCCTGAAGTACTGGCGGCAGGATTTTCCCCATTCTACCTTCGATATCGTCCCCGGCTGGGACCATTTCCCCATGCTTGACCAGCCGGAAGAATTTTATGAAAAGATCATCGGCCTTTGTAGCCCGGAATAAATCATGAGCAAATTACAACAACTGGAACAGATACGGCAATGGCGCCTCCCTACCCCACCCTTTTTGGCGGTGCGGTACGAGGATTTCCAGCGGGGCGCCTTCGACGTCGGCAAGCTGCGCTTTCCGGTGGCGGTTCGTTCTTCCTATGCGCTGGAGGATGGCGATGAGCACAGCCACGCCGGGCAGTTCGCCACCGTACTTTCGGTAGAAGAAGGGCAACTGGAGGAGGCTCTGGAAGAGGTCTTCAACAGCTATCCCGAACCGGAAGGCGGCGAGGCCATCGTTCAGGAGATGATCGACCCGGAATACAGCGGAGTGCTGTTCGCCTTCCGGGAAGGAGTGTGGAAGCTGGAGCTTATTGAAGGGCAAGGCGAAGGGCTGGTAAGCGGCCATGCCCGGCCGGAAACCATCCTGCTGCCCCGGTTCAACCGCGCCGATGCCTGGGCGTCTGCCTTCTATTCCTTCTGGGAGGGCTTTCCCGGCAAGGGAAAAAGCCTCAACCGGGCCCTGGTTTGGCTTTCCTATTACGCGCAGGCACTGCTCCGCCGAATGGAGGCCGAATACGGGCTGGACATCGAATTCTGCATCTCCAACGGCCGCCTGCTCCTACTGCAGGCCCGCCCCATCACCACGCCGGAGGAAGCCGAAGAGGTGCTGACCTCCGCCAACCACAAGGAGATCCTGCCGCCCCGGCCTTCCCCCCTGATGACGGCCATCATCAGCAAGGCCGGCTACCGCTTGTTCGATTACTATCGTGGGCTCGATCCGACACTCCCCCGCCGGGCATTTATCCGGGAAGCGGCGGCCATGCCCTGGATCAACCTCTCCGCCCTGCTCGACGTCATGGTGCATTGGGGGCTGCCCACCCAGCTGGTATGCCGCTCGGTGGGCGCCGACGACGTCTATCAGGTGGGCCTGCGCCCCTACCGCATGCTGGCCAAATTGCCGGTATTCCTCAAAGTGCTCTACCAGCAGATGAATGCCAAAAAGCGGGTGGAAACCTGGCTGGACAATACCCGCGGCCGCTTCGCCTGGCGGAGGCAACACCGGCAACTGCTTTGGGAAAACCGGAAAAGCACGGCCTTTAAAGAATGGCTGGCCGACTTCGAAAGCCTGTATGTAGAGCTGGTCTCGAATATGCAGGTGCTGACCGGCGCCATGTCCGGGCCCCTCGCCCTGCTCGACCGGCTGGGGCTGCTGTCCAGGCTGTCGGCCGCCCTGGAAGAGAAAAGCGCCAGCACCGATTACCTCAGGGCTTTCAGCGATCTGCAATACAGCAAGATCGATAGAGCGGCCTTTCTGGAGCGGTTCGGCCACCGGGGGTTCTACGAGTCCGACATTGGGCAGAAGCGCTTTTTTGAATACTCCGAGGCCGACTGGAAACAACTGCTCGGCAGCCAGTCCATCGCCGAGCCAATACCACCGAAAGGCCGCACAGGCGGCGCCCTTTGGGCCCGGCTGCTCGCCCCCGCCGTCCGCCTGATGCACACCCGGGAGTGGCTGCGCGACGAAACCATGAAGCTGTTCTGGGATTTCCGCAAAGAACTGCTGGAGCAAACGGACTTTCCTTTTTGGGAATACCGCCCGGAGAACCTTAAAGCGTATTTTGCAGGAAAGGAGAGTAGGAACGCTTTGCCGGAGCCTCAGCGCACCTCCGCCTCAGGATGGGACATGGATACCTTCCTGTGCAACGGCAACGGCCGCCGCCTGCCCCTCCGCCTGCTGGCCAATGTGACGGGCCGGCAGAATGGACAGGCCGCGGGCATCGGCATCTATCCCGGCAAGGTGGAAGGCTATGTCTGGCGGGTGCGCTCCGCCGGCCTGGACAACCTTCAGCCTCCGGCAGCGGAGCCCGTCATCCTGGTAGCCGACGCGCTCGACCCCGGCTGGGCGCCTTATTTCTCGCGAGTGAAGGGCGTCATTTCCTACGTCGGCGGGCTGCTCTCGCACGCCTCCATCATCCTGCGGGAGTCCCGCATTCCGGCCATCACCCAGCTGCCGGCCCACATCGAACTGCAAAACGGCGACTGGATAGAGATGGACGGGCAGACGGGAGAGGTGAGGGTGTTGTCGGAAAGGGAGTCGGAGGGAGTACGTGAGGGAATGAAGGAATGATTTTTCTCCTGAAGGCGAGAGTGTTTAGAAATGTGTGTCTTTAAAAGAAAAAAACCTCTGTTTTCAGCGGCCTGGCGAATAGCGCCCGTCCTCTCCCGATATTATCGGGGTCAGCCGGGTAAAAACACCGTCCATCCTCGTTCCTCAGCGTTCGACTGAGCTTACGCCGAAGTCCGGGTAAAAATTCCGGACAGCGCCCTGAAGGCTGCCCGCCTAAAGTTGGACACAGTTGGAAACAGGTAACCTGAAGCCGCCCAGCGCTGTTGCGAACACCGAATACCGAACACCGAACAGCGCCTATTTCTGCCCCGGGCGGCGCCCGGAACCTCGAAAGCCAGCTAGCCATTAAGTTACCCAATACCCAATGCGTACCAAACTGTTACAACGCTCCGCCATTCTCTTCGCCCTGCTCAGCGCGCTGCTCTTTTTCGTACTCAGCAGTTGGGCTATGGCCGAGTATCCGGGCGGCACCATCCACGACCGGGCGACGGAAGGGTATTCCTTCTGGTACAATTACTTCAGCGACCTGGGGCGCATCCGCAGCTGGAGCGGCGCGCCCAACGGCCTGAGCAGCCGGCTCTTTCAGGCCGGGCTGATCACAGTGGGCGTCAGCCTGGGGGTGTATTTTCTGGTGCTGCCCACCATTTTCCGGAAGGCGGAAGCCAGGCTGCTGGCAGCAGCGGCCAGTATCCTTGGCCTGCTGGCGGCGGTGAGCTATGTCGGCATCGCCCTTTACCCGCTGGATGTCAACTACCGGATGCATACCCTGTACGTACGGGCGGGCTTTATCGCCTTTCTGGGTATGTCCTTCTTCCATACCCTGGCCATTCTTCGGGAGCCGGGTTATCCGAAGCACTATGCCCTGGCCTTCGGCGTCTTCTGCCTTATCCTCTTCGTGCAGGTGGTGATCATGCTGTTCGGGCCGCGCTCGTGGACGTCGCCGGGGGCGCTGCTGCTGCAGGCTTCGGCCCAGAAAGTGGTGGTCTACGCGGAGATGGCGTGTATGGTGTACCAGGGGGTGGGGGCATGGCGGTGGATCTCGTGGCGTGAGCATCCGTGATCGCGGGGCTTTCCTTGCTGATTATAACGGATCGATAAACCCGCGTTCCCTCAAATTGACTGGGGTAACGTCTTCGACCCAAATAAATTTGGAGATCCGGGTTCAGACTGTAACGTCTTCGACACGTCTTCATAACGTCTTCGATGTAACGTCTTCGACCCAAATAAATTTGGGGATCCGGGTTCACGTCTTCAGGGCAGCTACGCAAAACGTTACAATTAGCAAGTTTGAAGCTTGCCTGGCAGGACGAATCGGTTTGCCCACCAATATTCTTCTAATACAAAAAACCAAACTACCACAATGGAATACGCTTTCCATATCCGATCTCGATATCATCTGCAGCGAGATTTTAATTATCGCCTGGAGTGAGTTTTTTCTAAAAGGGATATCAGGGCCATCCCGAATTTTGAAATGGAACGCGGATGGACACAGACCTGGCGGATATCCGCAGATCTTAGCCGGGAATTCCGCAAATATCCGCGGTTATTTATACTTCGATCCGTGGAATTCGCCTAATCGGCGTAAATCCGCGTTCCATTTCATCCTACCTCACCACAGCACCACCGTTCCACTCACCATTCGTTCGCCTACCTGCAGGCAGTAATAGTACAGCCCGGCAGAGACGGAGGGGTGGCGCTCCCAGTTCATCCGCTGCTCCCCCGCCGGCAGGTTTTCATCGGCCAGTACCTGTAGGGGCTGGCCTAAGGAGTTATACAGGGTAAGTTGCACCCGCGCCGCTTCCGGCAGCACAAAATCAATAGTGAGCCGGGTGGAAGCCGGGTTGGGATATACACGGAACTGGAGCTCGGCAGGGCTGGCCTCTCGTACATCCGTGATCACCCGGTGGCGGTTGAAAAAGTTCCAGATCTCCACACTGGCGTGAATATCCTGGTTGACATTGGTGCCCAGAAACTCGAACCCCGGAGGAACCGCCGGGCCGCCCGGCCAGACGTGGGAGCCGTTGTCGATCCGGTAGTACCAGGCCTCTGATCCCGGGTCACAGTTATTATACCTCCGGATCTCCACGGTGGAGCTGTCCATCATGTTGATATCGGGCACCATTTCGATCATCGGATCCCCTTCACAGTTATTCTGATCCAGCCAAAACTGAACATAATCTTCGATCGCAGGAGTGGTAAAACCCGGTAAAGGCATCCCTCCCCCTTCCAATGGCGCGATTGGATCGGCGGTACCGTGAATGTGCAGAATGGGGACCGGGCGGTTGAAATCGCAATTATCCGCGAAGACCGGCTCCAGGATCGGGCCCGCCACTGAGGCCACCGCAGCAATCCGGCCCGGCAACTGGCACGCCAGCAGGTGGCTCATGGCGCCGCCGTTGGACAGGCCTGTGGCGTATACCCTGGCCGGGTCGATATTATAGCCGGTGGCCATTTGGTCGATGAGCCGGCTGAGGAAGCCGACATCGTCCGCAAAATTGGGATCCAGCCGGTCGTTCCAGGCTGTGCCGAGGGGGGTAGTTAACGCCTGCGGGAACACGATCAAAAACTGAGCCGTATCCGCCACGGGCGTCATTCTGGAAGCAAAGATCTGCTGTTCGATATTAGACCCCAGCCCGTGCATGTTGATGACCACCGGCCAGGCCTCCGAGCCATCGTATCCCGGCGGCACATAGACGGCGTACGCCCGCAGGGAGTCATCGTGGATCAACCCACCTGGCAGGAACTGCCCTTTGTCCGTCCGCACTTCGTCGAAGAAGCCCTGGGCGGCGAAAAGAGAGGGCGGCAAGCAGTCACCGTGTCCGATCCCGGGGCCTCCGTTGACCGCTGCGACATCGGCCCCAAGGTTGAGGAAGATGGTTTCCGCATTCAGGATAAATTCACTGAATACAATGGGGTCATCCTCACAATAAGGCAGGCGTACAGGCGCCTCTGGCGTCCAGTCCAGCGGGCTGTTGTCCCGCAGAGCCGCCCGTAGGGGGTGATCCTCATCCGCCAGCATGGCCTGCCGGTACTCTTCCCGGATCATACGGGCCGGGAACAGGCCGCCTTCCAGAGGCAGCATGGCCGCGGCCAACTGGTTCTGGATGGTGTCCGTATTGATGGCGCCCGTTTCCCATTCCGGCGATAAGAATCGAGCCACGATGGGGGCATAGGGCGCCGCAAAAATGTCTTCCAATGAGTTGTAAAGCCCCCCTTCAGCCTCCTGTTGGCCAACGGCAATGTAGGCGATCAGGACTAAGGGGGGATATTGCAGATCGGTATCCAGGAAAAACTCTTCGGCGACGGACAGGTCATACGGGCCGGATATGGGCGCCGAGCGCGTCACCGGCCAGTCATCCTGATGATTGGCCTGCAGTTCCTGGTGCAGGGCCATAGCTGCGTGGCCGCCCTGGGAAAAACCCGTGAGGAATAGCTGTCCGTTCCAGCCAATGTCATTCTGCTCCAGGAACGCTTCTACGGCGTAGAGCATGTCTATGGCCGCCGAAGCCTCCGTCTCCTTGTCCAGGTAGGGGTGAAAGCCACGGGCTTCGCCCATGCCCAGGTAGTCGGGCGACAGCGTGATCATGCCCTGGCCGGCCAATGCGGAAGAGGCGAATATGGCGTCAACGGCGGTTAGGTTAGAGGCGGCATCCTGTTTGGACCGGGCGGTTCCTCGCTGGTATACCACCATGGCCCTATCGATATCGCCGCGCTGCGGGATGACGAGCAGGCCGGAAGCCGTGTCCAGAACGCCTTCGATATCGGGCGTCGTGTAGTGGATGCTGTAATAATCGGCGCCGGTATTGGCCGGTATGCCTCCGGAAAATTCCGTCACCTGAAGGTGATCCGCGCGGATCAGCAAGTTGGCGTCAATGAGCTCGCCGGCGCCGGGCCCGGTTTGGGCAGAGAGCAAGAACGGCAAAAGGCTCCACAAAAGCACTAAGGTGAATCTGGGTTTCATACATTAAAAATTAGGGTTAAGGAATCAATGAAATGAGGCGGCGGCTCCCGAAGGAGGGCCGCCTCAATTTGAATTAGATAAAAAGCTAATGCCAGGATGGAGGCCGGGGGATCGCTTGCTCCGTTAGTCGACTATGTGAAAGCAGATACGGAATGAGGATCGTTATCGCCCGGCAGTGGAAAGCAGGGAAGCGGCGGTATTCTTCTCCGGGTTGGCAGGAAAGAAACACCACCTCACCGTTCAGTAAAACAAAGAGGTTCCAATCGCCCTTTGACGGGGCACATTAGTTTTATTCTAATTCATAACTGCAAGGTGAGAAATGGATTAAAGAATGGCCTGGAATATTGTAACCAATGTCTGGAATATTGTAACATCGGGCTGTGCTATTCCCGCTCCAGCACCTTCCGCGCCTCCTCCACATACTTCCCCTCCGGATAGCGCTCCAGGTACTGCTCGTAATACCCCCGCTCTCCCGTTTTGCGCGCCAGCTCCCAGAGCGCCTCTTCCGCCTGCTCGCTGTCGGGGTACTTTTCGATAAAGTCTTCGAATGACTTTTCCTCATTGCGGGCCCGGGTTTCTTCCCAATCCTTTTCGATGGCCTCCGGGTTGGAGGTTCCAACATCGGCGGGGCTGCTGCCTTCACTGGTGAACAGGTTGAGTTGAGCGAGCGCCACCCCGATGACGATCAGCACGGTGGCGGCGACCGACAGGCGGCGGATGTTCAGGGCGCGGCGGCGGCCCGCGGAAGGAGCGGGCGCCTGCGGCTGCGGCGCCGGGGGAGGTTCTTCTCTTATGGTTTGAAAATCGTACACTTTTTTCAAGTCGTCCAGCTCAAACCCCCGGGTGGCGCCGCCGGCCTGCGGGGGCGATGGCACTTCTTGGCGCTCCCCGCCGGAAGCGTAGGCAAAAGCGATGCCCGACTCCTGGAAGGCCGGTTCCAGCTGCGGCGCCCCGGTGATGACCTGTATCTTTTCCTCCCAGGTGAGGTTGCGCGTGCGCTCCTTCCCTTCGATCACTTCCACGACCGATACTTTCAGCAGCAGGGCGAAGGCGCCTTCCCGCAGGGGTTTCACCCAGAATTTCCACTCGGTATACTCCCCATCCTGCAGGAACTGCTCTTCATCGGACCAGGTGCGGATGGCAAAGGCCGGCTTGGCGTTGGGGTCGATCAGCTCGGCCTGCATGATCCTGGAGACGGTGACCTGCTTGACCTCCACGGCCTCGCTCAGCTCGATGTCCTGTACGATAGCCGCCTGTTCGTAGGCCAGGCGGATGATGCACTCCTCCTCTTTGCCGACCTGCATCTGGGGAGGGATCTTGTGCAGCAGGTATCCCTTTTTGCGCGCTTCCGGGCTTTGCGCCAAGGGCTGCTGAAAGTCCTGGA
>JAGFJE010000282.1 GCA_024103175.1 Phaeodactylibacter sp. | reverse complement strand
GTGCGGGAAGCGCCGTTCTCATCCACATCGAAGAGGAAGCTCTGGATCACGTCGTCGGTAAAGCGGTAGAACAGGGCGGCGTTGATGGAAAACCCTTTGACGAAGGCGCTGTAGCTCACCTCGTACTGGTCGGTCAGTTCGGGAGACAGGGTGGGGTTGCCCTCGGTGATATTGCGGGGGTCGTTCAGGTCGATGTAGGGGTTGACGAAGAACAGGCTCGGGCGCTGAATGCGGCGCGCGTAGCTCGCCTTCAGGCTGGAAAAGTTCTTCAGTTTGCGGCTCAGGATGAGGCTGGGTAGAAAATTGCCGTAGTCGTTGCTGAAGGGGTTGATGTCGCTGGCATATTCGCCGCCGATATCGGTATACTCGTAGCGGGCGCCGGCCACCAGGCCGTAGTTCTCCCCCATTTTGATGTTGAAGGAAAGATAGCCTGCGTATACGTCCTGGTCGTAGAAAAATTCATCGGACAGGGCTGTGTTGAGGACATATTCCTGCTGGTCCTGGTCAAAGAACTCATAGCGGTAATCGCTGTCGATGCGGCGGATGACGCTCTTGGCGCCCGTCTCCAGCTTGACGGCGTCGGAGAAAGGATGCACGTAATCGGCCTGGAGGGTGTATTCGAAATTGTAGCTCTCGTTGCGGTTCTTCTCGTCCAGGGCCAGGGCGGGGCTGTTGCCCGACTGGAAGATGGTATTGCGCTGGTTGCCCTGGGCGCCGCTCCACTGAAAGGCAAAGACGAACTCCTGCTCCTCCTTTTTGAAGGTGCGGCGGTAGTCCGTCGTCCAGTCGAAGCTGCCCCTCAGGCTGCGGCTGTCGTTGTTGCGGGTGTACACCTGGAGCAGGTTGCTCAGAGGGACTTCGAAGGTGGCGTCCGTCACGCCTTCGTTATTGCTGCCGAAACCGCCGAAAGTAAGGGACGACGACAGGCTGTTGTAGGCATTGATGTCGTAGAAAGCGCCGACAGAGCCGCGGGGGCCGTAGCTGTTGCCGCGGGTGTCTGCATCCTGGGTGAGGACGCGCAGGGTATCGTTGCGGAAATCTTCGCGGTAGAACTCGGAGTACCCATCCCGCGGCCAGGAGAGCCAGGAACTGGCGCTGGCGTTGAGGCCGAAGCGGCCGCTGGCCACGCTCAGGTTGAGGCTGCCCCGGTTGATGCGGGTGCCGACACTGGTGTTTACCGACCCGGTAAACCCTTCCACGCCCTTTTTCTTGGTGATGATGTTGATGATGCCGGCCGTACCTTCCCCATCGTATTTGGCGGAAGGCGTGGTAATGACCTCCACGCTTTTGATCTGGTCGGCGGGGATCGACCGCAGGGCCTCTCCCGGGTTCTGGGCGAAGAGCGTGGACGGCCGGCCGTTGATCAGGATCTGTACGTTCTGGGAGCCGCGCAGGGAGACGTTGCCGTCGAAATCGACCGACAGCAGGGGCGCCTTGCGCAGCACATCGGCGGCGTCGCCGCCCACCGTGGTCACATCCTGGTCGGCATTGAAAACGATCTTGTCGATGCGGTTCTCGATCAGGGCGCGTTCTTCGGTCACCTCCACCTCGCTCAGGGTGATGTTTTCCGAGGCCATAAAAATATCGCCCAGGTCGACGTCCGGCTTTTCCAGGGTCAGCTCCACGCCGGGCACCACCTTGGTGGCGTAGCCGATGAAGGAAATGTGCAGTTCGTACTTGCCGTTGCGCACGTCCTGCAGCTTGAAGTGGCCCTTTTCATCGGTGATGCCGCCGGCGGCTTCCTTGCCGCTGCCCGCCGCCTTGAGGACGAGGGTAGCGAATTCGATCGGGGCCTGCGTCACCGAGTCGATGACGTTGCCCGAAACTTTGCCCTTGATGGAAGGGCCCTGCTGCGGCCCCTTGCCGTAGGGGGGCTGCTGAGCCAATACCGTAAATGCCGAAAAGAGGAAGCCAAGAAGCAGTAAGCGTTTTTTCATATTTTGTGCTTTCGTCGTCTGTTAATCCCGGCAGGGCCTGCAGATATGCCCTGAAAAGTTCACGGAAATGAAATGCAAAGGTGAGAAAAATGTTTAGAGATGCTATATTAACCTTCGGCATGCACTTAAAAAAATACCGGCAGCCGCGTAATCCGAAACAACCAAACTAAGAACCTGTCCATATGACAAGAGCCCTGATCCGCATCTTTTTCCTCCTCTCCCTGCTCAATATTTACGGGGAGTACAGCCGTTCGGAGACGCTTATTTTCGCCACCAAGCCTTTGTTGCTGACGATCCTGTCGCTTTGGTTTTACCTTCAGCTGCGCCCGCTGGGGGGCCGTTTTCCCCGTTTCATCCTGGCGGGGCTGATTTTTTCCATCGGCGGCGATGTGTTGCTGATGCTGGTCGAGAACGGGCCGAAAGACGAGAATTTTTTCCTCCTGGGCCTGGGCAGTTTTCTGCTGGCGCAGCTAAGTTACCTGGTGGGCTTCCTCAACTACCCCGGGGCGAAGGGCGGCCTTATAGCCCGGTCGCCCTGGCGGGCCTGGCCCTTTGCCCTTTTCCTGGCCGGGGTCATCGCCCTGCTCTGGCCGGGTATCCCCGGGCCGATGCGGGCGCCGGTTACGGTTTACGCCTGCGCCATCGTCGGCATGGCCACCGCCGCTTTCAACCTGCGGCCGCTTCTGGAGCGGCAGATATTCCTGGGGCTCATGGCCGGCATCC
>JAGFJE010000062.1 GCA_024103175.1 Phaeodactylibacter sp. | reverse complement strand
TCACCCTGGCCCATTTATCATCGGAACAACTATGCTCAGGCTTCTACCTGCCTTCGGGGCCCGATGCCGGGCGACAGCCTGGCAATAACCGTCAAAACGCGGATCACCGGCGGAACTTCTCCCTGGGTCTACCTGTCCGAAAAATATCCGAATGGAGAACGGGTGCTGCTGTACTCCAATTCTACGCATGTATTCAAACTGATCGATGATGGTTCCGAAATCTTTGCCGCAAACAGCCTCCGGATCGACTTCGACCCCATCACTTCCTTCGGCTGGAATTTTCTGTTGTCAAAAGATAAAGTTTGGTATACTTACGATCCTAAATACGATCCGGAGGAAGGCAGGTTCACCCGGCTTTTCAAGCTGACGGACAGCGATATCACCGACCCTTATTCAGAGATCATCGTCCTGGATACCTTTGATTTCGGAGACTACGGGATCAACCGGGTGCAGGCGTTCAGCCTCAATTACGACGGCCATATTGTGTTCAACAGTGAAAACAACCTCGAAGCCGGTTACGCCACTATGGGCGTCATCAGCCAGGATTTCACCCTGCTCGACACCTTGCAGTACGCTACCTTCCCCGATGAGATCGTACACCACAATGCCTTTCCTACCGATGAAAACAATTCCTGTTTCGTCGTCACCACCCATCGCCTGATCAAATTCGGCTGGGACGGCGGCAGCCTGTACCTGGATTGGGAGGCCCCCTACGATTTTGTAGCCGATGGCCCTACGGGCAACTTCGCCGAGGGGAGCGGCACCACCCCGACGCTGGTAGGCTGGGGAACAGGCAATGATAAGCTGGTAGGGCTACCATTCTAGCGCTGGACAAAGTCGGAAATCGGAAATCGGAAGTCGGAATGGCTTGGGACGTTCCGCAACATCTTGGCTATCAATAGTGTCCAACGTTAGACGGGTGGCCGCTGGTAGTGGTGGCCGACGGCCATGCCCGCAACAACCTGGTTCAACGGGTTTCTGGGATACGATTGTGACAACCTGAAAGGCGTCCAGAAGATCAACTGGGACACCGCCGGGAACCAATTTCACCTGGCCTGGGTGAACGAGGATGTGAATGTGAACGGCGTTTTAACCTATTCCGCCGGTTCCAACCTGCTGTACGGCAGCGGCAAGGAGGAAGATTGCAACTATTATTACTACGGTTTGGACTGGAATACAGGGGAAAATGTCGTCAGAGAACGGACAAGTTTAACCGGTACATTCATCAAACAGTAGCTGCCCGGCCCGGTTATCCGGTACTATCAATCCACATACCCCTTCGCCTGCAGATGGAACAGCTCGGCATATTTACCGCCCATGGCGACCAGTTCCTCGTGGCTGCCCAGCTCCAGCAACTGCCCGTTTTCCAGGAAGAGGATGCGGTCGGCCATTCGGACGGTGGAGAAGCGGTGGGAGATCAGAACGGCAGTTTTGCCTTGAATGAGGTCGGAGAAGCGGAGGAAGACCTCGTGTTCGGCGCGGGCATCGAGGGCGGCGGTGGGCTCGTCGAGGATGAGCAGCTGGGCCTCGCGCATATAGGCGCGCGCCAGGGCGATCTTCTGCCACTGGCCGCCGGAGAGGTCCACCCCTTTGGCGAAGCGCTTGCCGAGCACCTGCTCGTAGCGCTCGGGCAGTTCCTCCACCACCGTATCCGCCAGGCTTTTGTGGGCAGCGCTTTCGATCAGGGGCATGTTGACGACCTCTTCGATGTTGCCGATGGCGATGTTCTCCCCGGCCTTCATCTGGAAGCGGATGTAGTCCTGAAAGATGATGCCGATATTGTCGCGCAAGCTCTGCAGGTTGTAGTCCCGGATGTCCACGCCGTCGATGAGGATGCGCCCTCCGGAGGGTTCGTACAGGCGGGCCAGCAGTTTGACCAGGGTGGTCTTGCCGGCGCCGTTCTCACCGACCAGGGCCAGTTTCTCGCCGGCCTGCAGGTGGAAAGACAGGTTGCGGATGGCCCAGCGTTCGCTGTTCGGGTATTTGAAGCTGACATTCTCGAAGGTGAAGCCTTTCTTGACCTTTTTGGGGAAGGGCAGGCTGTCCTTATGGGAAATGATAGAAGGTTTTATCTCGAAGAAGTCGAACAGGTCCTGCAAATATAAGGCCCCCTCCGTAATGCGGGAGAAGCGGTTCATGATGCCCTGCAGCATGCCCCGCATGCGCTCGAAGGAGCCGGCCAGGAAGGTGAGCGTACCCACCGTGATGATACCGCTGATGGCCTGGTAAATGATGAAGACATAGGCGCCGTAGTACGACAGGGTGCCCAGGGCGGAGAGCAGGCTGCCCCAGGCAGCCCGTTTGACGGCGATGCTGCGGTTGGCCTTGTAATACTCGTCTGATAAGAAAGCAAAGCGCCTGGCGATGAAGTCCGCCAGGTTGAAGATCTTGACCTCCTTGGCAGTCTGGTCGCTGGCGCCGATGTAGCGCAGGTAGTCGAGTTCGCGGCGCTCCGGCGTCCAGTTGCGGGTCAGGGAATAGGTGCGCTGGTTGAAGTGGGTCTCGCCCAGGAAGGAGGGAATGACCGCCACGATGAGGATGAGGATCAGCCAGGGGTTGAAGGCGATCAGGCCGGCGCCCAGGAAGAGCACGGTGATGATGTCCTGCACCTGAGAGAGCACCTGCGACATGAGGATGGTGCGGCCGGTTGTCTGTCGGCGGGCGCGCTCCAGCTTGTCGTAGAAGTTGGCGTCCTCGAACTGGTAGAGGTCGAGGCGGGCGGCGTGCTGGATGAGCTCCACCGAGGTGCTGTTGGCGAACAGGTCGCCCAGCAGGCTATCGAGCAGGGTGATGCCGCGGTTGAGCAGGTCGGAAACGATGGCCAGGGCGAACTCCAGGCCGACCATCAGCCAGAGGTAGCCGGTGCTGGTTACGTCTCCGTTGATCAGGCCGATCACCTCATCGATGATCTCTTTGCCTATGTAGAGGGTGATCAGGGGCACTGCCGATTTGAGCAGGCGCAGCAGGGCGTTGCCAACGGTCATGTACTTATTGGCCCGCCAGATGAGGCGGAAAAAACGCGGCAGGTTGCGGAGGGCGGCAAACTGCTCCCTCAGGTCCGTCTTCTCTTCCGCCGGGCTGGATAGCGGTGGTCTTCGAAACATAGTAAATATACACATGAGAGGGGGAGATGGTTGTAGATAGTGTGGGAGAGGAAAGGGCCGGGTGCGATTTATTTATGGGGAACGGTTTACGATCAATCGGCATTTCTGCAATAAGCCACGAAACGCTTCCAGGCGGCATTTTGTGGTTTATGTAAAAGTGTTGCCATGCCAGGAAAAACTATTTCCGCAATTCAGAGGGATTCAGGCCAAATTCCTTCAGAAAGGATCGGCTGAAGTGGGAAAAGTCTTTATATCCCACCTGTAAAGCTATTTCTCCGATGGGAAGATCACTGGTTTCCAGGAGTAATTTTGCTTTTCTAAGGCGAGCCAGGCGGATATAATGGGCAGTGGAATGGCCGGTCAGCGCCTTGAGTTTTCTGTACAACTGAGTGCGGCTCATCGCTGTAGCCCGGCACAGATAGTTGGTATTAAAAAGATCATTGTCAAGATTAGATGCAATGATCTGATCCAATTCTTGCAAAAAGGCTGTTTCCCGTTGTTCCGATCCGGAGGTTAGATCGTTGGCCATGCCGGGGCCGGATAGCCGCTCCCGCAGGCGCCGGCTTTGAGCGATCAGGTTGTGCAGGCGTATTCGCAACTCTTTCTTGTCAAAGGGTTTTGTCAGGTAAGCATCCGCTCCATGGGATAAACCGGTGATCTTATCTTCCTGGGTGGCTTTGGCAGTCAGTAAAACAATGGGTATATGAGAGGATCGTTTATCTCCTTTCAGGCTCTGGCAGACCTCAAAACCATTCATCTCCGGCATCATGATATCACAAAGGATGACGTCCGGAATATACTCCAGCGCTTTTTCCAGGCCTTCTCGGCCATTGCGGGCGGTTTGGGGGGCATAATCGGGCGCCAGGCAGGATAGAATGTATTCGGTGACGTCCGCATTATCTTCGATAACCAGCACCTGCGGCCTTTCATTATCAGCAGGCACAGCATCATCCATCGGCCCGGTATCCGGGCCGTTTGTCACAGAGTCAGCCATCGGCGGTGCATCCGGGCCCCGCGCCTCTTTTTTGGCCGCCTGGTGATGAATAGGCAGGTAAAGTACAAAACTCGAACCCTTGCCTTCGGTACTTTCCACCTCAATTTTCCCTTTTAATAGCTGCACCAATTCCTTTACCAAGGCCAAGCCTATGCCAGAGCCTTCACCCCAGCGGGCCGCAGGGTCATCCTCCTGATAAAAACGATCAAAAATGTAGGGAAGCTTATCGGCAGGGACCCCTTTACCAGTGTCCTTAACGGCCAGTTCCAGGCAGGGTTTGCCCTCAATAACCCGCTTGGCCGCGATTACCTTAACACTTCCATACTCGGGCGTAAATTTGATGGCATTTGACAATAAGTTAATGAGGATCTGTTGAATTTTGATCTCATCAAAATCCATGATCAATTGATCCTCTTTGGAGAAAAAGGCCAGGTTCAGTTTTTTCTTTCCGGCCATCGAGTGGCAAGATTCCGTCAGATATAGCAGAAAGGGGATAATGTCGGCCTGTATCCAATGGACAGGCAGGCTTTTGCTTTCCAGTTTGGACAGGTCTAATAACTGGTTAACCATATTCAGGAGTTGGCTGCTATTGCGTTGAATGGCGGCCTTGATCTTCTGGTTGCCGCTGATCTGGCCGGCCATGCCCTTGATGACAGTCAGAGGGGTGCGAAATTCATGGGTGATATTGGTGTAAAAACGGCTTTTGAACTGATCCATTTCCCTGAGCCGGCCCGCTCTTTCCTGTTCTAGCTGCAGATGGGCCTGCAATTGGTAGCGGCGGCGTTGGTAAAGGTAAGCTGCCGCCAATAATGCCAGTGATGCGATAGCGTACAGGGAATACGCCCACCAGGTGTGCCACCAGGGTGGGCGTATGGTAAATGTATATTCGAAAGGTTTGCTCCAGATCTGTGCAGCCCCGATGGCTTTTACTTTAAGGGTGTACGTATCATGTGGCAGGTTGTGGTATTCTACCCTGGGCTCCCGTTGAGGAAGGCTCCAGCCTTCATCAAGATCTTCCAATAGGTAACTGTATCGGATCTGGTGTGGGGAAGCCCAGTCAATGCCGGAAAAATGAAAAGTGAGGTGGTTGAGGCCGTGGGGCAGTGTCATGTGGAGGGGATAATTGTAAAATGGAGCTACATCATCAACAGACCGGCTTAACTCTTCCCCAAAAGCCAGGGTATGAGCGTAAGCCGTATCGGTAAGCCTTCGGTAATCAATGAATTGTTGTTTTACTTCAATGTGAAGGAGCCGAATCACAGGCGCTTTGTGGGGAAGCTTGAGTTGGCCGAGATCCAACATCATGGCGCCTTTCGTCTTTCCCCACCAGATCCGGTTTTTACTGTCTAAGAAAGAACAGTGATAGCGAAAATCAGCCTGCTTCAAACCATCCGCCTTTTCAAAATTGAATATTTTATAATCGATAGTTTTGGCCTCGGGAGCAATAGGCTCATCGGATGCATTTGGCATGAGCAAGGAAAGCCCATTTTGGGTGCCGGCCCATATGTTTTGGGCGCTATCCATGGTAAGTGAATAGACTTTTCGGTGGACTAAGCCATCCTCCTCCGTGAAATTGGAAAAGCGTTCGCCGTCGAAGGAACTCACTCCTCCTTCTGTGCCGATCCACAATTTCCCTTCTTCGCCTTTCAACATATCTACTACTAAACTATGGGGCATTCCTTCATTTTTGGTATAACAAGTAAAGGAATCCCGTTCATGCCGGCCGTTCACAGTAGGAGCGAAACCTCCCAGGTATTGGAGGTGCCCGAACCAAATGTTTTGCTCATCATCCTCAGCTATGGGGCCTGCCAGGTTGAACTCAATACCGGGGCCCGCAGGCATGGTATACTTAGTGAGGTGTTTCCCATCGAAATGCCTCAATCCCTCCAGGGTCCCAAACCAGAAATGCCCCCGGCTATCCTCCATAATGGATATAAGGAAATTGCTCCAGCCTTCACCGACGTCGAATTGAGTTAAAAGCCCGGGTTCTTTAACGGGGTTAAAATAAGCTACTCCGCGATTACCGCTACCCAGCCAGATATTGTCCCGGCTATCTACGGTAAGCGCATGAATACCCACATTCAAAAAATCCAGGTTTTCATCGTTTCCCGTAAAAAAGCTAAAGGCGCTTCCATCAAAGCGAATGGCTCCGTTTGGCCAACCTCCGCTAACGGCAAACCAGATATTTCCATCGCCATCCTCTGCAATATCGTTGACCTGATAACTCAATGCCTCGCTATAATGCTTGAATTCAGGGATGCCGAAGCGATGTACTCCTTCATCCGTCCCCACCCAAATATTACCATAGCTGTCTTCCATTATAGCACTCGCATTGGTGCTGTTCATGCCATTTTCTTTATTAAAATGGGTAAATGTTTTTCCGTCAAAACGGGTAAGCCCCTGGTCATAAGTCCCGAACCAGAAACGCCCCTGGCTGTCTTCATACAGCCCCAGGATTGAATTACTGCTCAAGCCTTCCTCTACGGTATAATGACTGAAGAATGCCCGGTTTCCATTGGTGTGCAAACGACATACTCCACCACCGTTTGTGGCAAACCACAAATGTCCCCGGCTGTCTTCCAATATGGCATTGATGCTGTTATGGCACAAGCCGTCTTCCGTGGTAATATGAGTAAAAGCACTGCCATCAAACCGGTTCAAACCACCTCCTGCTGTTCCGAACCAAAGATCTCCCCGGCTGTCCTCCAAAAGGGCAACCACATTATTATGGCTCAACCCTTCTTTGGTGCTGAAATGGATAAACGAATGGCCGTCAAACCGGCCTACTCCCCGGT
The DNA here is from genome assembly GCA_024103175.1 of Phaeodactylibacter sp. GTDB lineage: Bacteria > Bacteroidota > Bacteroidia > Chitinophagales > Saprospiraceae > JACJXW01. The sequence continues at coordinate 12,272 of JAGFJE010000062.1, read as the reverse complement.
TTCTGGTCCCAAACCAAAGATTTCCCCGGCTGTCTAGCATAAGCCGGGTTACACCGTTGTATTTGTAACTATCCTCATTGGAAAAGTAAGTAAAATTGTTGCCGTCATACCGGCCTAATCCGGCCCGGGTGCCAAACCAGATATGGCCGTTTTTATCTTCCAGTAGCGACAAATGAGTAAACCCGTGGTCCGGCACGTCTTCCCAGTTGTGAAAAAAGGTGAGGTTTTTCCCATCGTACTGGGTTAGTGTCTCATCCCGGGAACCAAACCATAAAATTCCCCGGCTATCCTCCAAAATACTATGGATAATATTGTTGCTTAAACCTTCTTCTACGGATAAATATTGAATATTCGTGGCCGCGTTATCCCGCATTTGCAGTGGAGCGGCGGCAAGCGGTTTGGATTGAAAAGCAGGCGTCACTGTTTGATGGGCAGGCAAGGTATCCGGGTAAGAAAGGCCATTTTCTCCGGGGGTGAACCGCTTTAGCTCCCGGCGCACCGATACAACTCTGGGTTCGCCTGCCGGGAGAATATGAGGATGAGCGGGCGCCGTTTTTTGATGGGCAGGGATCGGGATGATTTTGGGATTAACCAGGCTTGCAGGCCCCCTCTGTTTTTCAGTAACCGGGACAGGAACGCCGGTAGGAATGGTATCTCCCGAGGCGGTGATAAATGGGTTAGGCCTGGCCGCATATTTTCGTTGTTCCTGATTAATCAAACGCTCATGATTATTCTGACAAGCAACTATTACAAGCACATGGCACAAAGCCCAAAAGGCGTATTTGTTCCCCCAATTTGATTTATTTAAAGATACCACTATTATTTATATTGTCTTCGAAGGGTATGTCAAGACTAAAATATTGAATATTTGATCAAGGTCAAAATATGAGAATTTAGTATTGAACTGATTCCCAGGAAAGGAGTTTAAGAATTGTAAACCAACACATGTCAGAAGCACTCAAAGAACTGGCGGAGCTCTCGGAGCTCCTGCAACTGGAAAAGAAGGAAGACCTGGAGCAATTCAAGCAGATTGTGCAGCGCCTGCCGCTGGAGGAGCGCAAGGAAAAAGGCTACACCTGGTACCCCTTGCAGGTAGCCAAGAGCGGCTACACCTACGGGGAGCGCGCCTACGTGATCGTGGAGCGCAATGCCGCCGAAGGCGAGCCCCACCATTTCCGTCCGGGCAAGGTCGTCAACCTGTACACCCGCCAGCCGGCAGTGCAGCACCCCGAGCGCAGCGGCGTCATCCAGTTTGTCGACAAGAACCGGATGAAGATCGTGCTCAACTCCAAGGACCTGCCCGACTGGCTGGGCCTGGGCCTCATCGGCGCCGACCTGCTCTTTGACGAGACTACTTACCAGGAAATGGAAAGGGCGCTCAAGCTGGTGCAGGAAGCCAAAAAAGGCCGGCTGGCGGAGCTGCGCGCCATCCTGCTGGGGCAGCAGCCCCCGCGCTTCGCCCCGGTGAACAACCCGATAGAAATTCCCGGGCTCAACGCCTCCCAAAATGAAGCCGTCAACCACATCCTCGCCGCCCAGGACGTCGCCGTGGTGCACGGCCCGCCCGGCACCGGCAAGACGACAACGCTGGTGCATGCCGTCCGGCTGCTGGCCCAAACCGAAAATACCATCCTCGTCACCGCCCCCAGCAATACCGCCGCCGACCTGCTCACGGAGCGCCTGTCGGATGCCGGCCTGGAGGTGACCCGCATCGGCAATATCTCCCGGGTGGACGAGAGCATCATTAGCCATACTCTGGAGATGAAACTGTCGCAACATCCGGAAGCCAAGAACATCAAGAAAGTGAAGGTGCAGGCGGCGGAGGCGCGGCGCAAAGCCCTTCGCTACAAGCGCAGCTTCGGCCCCGAGGAGCGCGCCGAGCGGCGACAGCTCCACCAGGAGGCCAACGAGCTTTCCGCCTGGGCCCGCCAACTGGAGGACCGCCTGATCGATCAGATCCTGGCAGCCTCTCACGTCATTACCGCCACCCTGGTGGGCGCCGGCCACGACCTTTTGGAGCGCCTAAAGTTCCGCACCGTCGTCATCGACGAGGCCGCTCAGGCCCTGGAGCCCGCCGCCTGGATACCTATCACCCGCGCCTCGCGCGTCATCCTGGCGGGCGACCCCTTCCAGTTGCCGCCCACGGTCCAATCCCGCGAAGCGCAAAAGCGGGGCCTGGATGTGACGCTGATCGAAAAGCTGCTGCTGCGCCTTCCGGAGGTGAAATTGCTCAACGTGCAGTACCGCATGAACGAGCAGATCATGAACTTTTCAAACAGCCGGTTCTACAATAATGCCCTCAGAGCGGCCGACAGCGTTCGCCATCATAAACTCGACATAGCTGAAAACACGCCGGTGTCCTTCATCGACACGGCCGGCTGCGGTTTCGAGGAAAAGGTACAGGAGAAGTACCAGAGCCGTTACAACCCCGAGGAGTTCTTTATACTGCGGGAACACCTGTACCTGCTGAAAGAGGCGCTCAACGGCGGCCCCCTGCCCTCCATCGCCATCATCTCTCCCTACCGGGAGCAGGTGCTGCACATGCAAAAGGCCATTGAGGAAGATGCCGTCCTGGCAGGGCTGCCGCTGGCCGTCAATACCATCGACGGCTTCCAGGGGCAGGAGCGCGACGTGGTCTACATCTCCCTGGTGCGCTCCAACGGCAAGGGCGAGATCGGCTTTCTCAAAGACTACCGCCGCATGAACGTGGCCATGACGCGGGCCCGGAAAAAGCTGGTCGTGGTGGGGGATAGCGCCACCATTGGCAACGATGGCTTTTACGGGGCGTTTCTGGACTACTGTGAAAAGGAGGGTAGGTATCAGACGGCCTGGGAGTATATGCGGTAGAGCGCGAGCCATAGGGCCGCACATCAAAAATCAAAAATCAAAAATCAAAAATCAAAAATCAAAAATCAAAAATCAAAAATCAAAAATCAAAAATCAAAAAGCCGGTTGCCACTTTCGCAGCAACCGGCGCCGATGTAGATCGTTCAATTAGTATCTGGGAGAACGCTGCCCCTGTCGGGGCAGCGATTGGTTTATTCTTCTACTACTTCGAAGTTCAGCTTGATGGGCACCTCGGGGTGGAGGTCCAGGTCGATGTTGTATTCGCCCAGCACTTTGATCTCTTCGGGCAGTTTGATCTTGCGGCGGTCGACGTCGATGTCGAACTGCTCCTTCAGCGCGGCTGAGACCTGCACGTTGGTGACGCTGCCGAATATCTTACCGCTGGTGCCGGCTTTGGCGCCGATCTTGAGCACCTGGCCTTCCAGTTTCCGGGCGATCTCTTCGAACTCGGCCTTGCGGGCGGCCAGCTCTTCCGCTTCTTTCTGCTTGATCTCGTCGAGCTTGGCCCGGTTGGTGTCGTTGGCCACCAGGGCCAGGCCCTGGGGAATGAGGTAGTTGCGTGCATAACCCGGCTTGACGCTCACGATCTCATGCTTGTCGCCTACCTTCTCTATATCGTCGAGCAAAATAATATCCATCGTTTTGAATTTTAAGGAAAGTCAGACTTTTATTCTAAAAATTTCCGCAGGAAATACCCCTATCCTGTACATCCTGCCATCCCGTCATCCTGTCTTTTATTTCAGCAGGTCCGTCACGTAGGGTAGCATGGCCAGGTGGCGGGCACGCTTTACGGCGGTGGCCACCTTGCGCTGGTACTTCAGCGAGTTGCCGGTAATGCGGCGCGGCAGGATCTTGCCCTGCTCGTTGACGAACTGCATCAGGAAATCGGGGTCCTTATAATCGATGTACTTGATGCCGAATTTGCGGAAGCGGCAATATTTTTTGCGCTTTTGCCCGATCTTGGGGTTGCTGAGAAACTTTATATCGTCTCTTGAAGCCATTTTCTTGTGGATTTAATAGTTCAACAAAACGAGGGCCTTATTCCTCTTCTTCTTTTGCGGCAGCGGGGGCGGCAGCTTTGGCCGGCGCCTTGGAAGGCTGCTTTTGGGCAGAAGGCCTCCGGTCACGGTCCCTTCTGTCATCCCGGCGGTTGTCCCGGCGGTCATCCTTCTTGCTGTCGTCAGCCTTTTTCTTTTTGGTGACTTTGCCGATGCGGCCGGCGCGCTTGTCCTCGTTGTACTTCACGCCGTACTTGTCCAGCTTGACGGTCAGGAAGCGCATGATGCGCTCATCGCGGCGCAGGGCCAGCTCCATCTTGTCAATGAATTCTCCGTTCGGCGCTTCGAATTCAGTACAGTAATAGACCCCTGAGGTCCGTTTGTTGATCGGGTAGGCCATCTGGCGCAGCCCCATCTCATCCACATGTACGATCTTGCACCCCTCCGATTTGAGGTGATCGACATATGTCTGAGCTGTCGCTTTGATCTCTTCCCCCGACAGCACAGGGTCTACGATGAAGGTTACTTCGTAATTCTTCATATGGATCAGACATATTTAAGGTTAATAATCAAAGAGCTTTTTAAAGCGGCTGCAAAGGTAGTTGTTTTGCGGGAATTCGCCAAGGATTGTTTGGTTTATTGTTTGGCGGTGGTTCGTTGCACCAGGGAGAAGGGAGGTGAATGTGTAAAAGTGTGTAAGTGTAAAAGTGTAAATGGGAATGGGCAGGTCTTTTACACCTTCATACACTTCCACATTTCCACATTTACACACCATTATCCCCAAACACCTCTTCCTCCGTCAGCACCCTCACCGGGCCGATGCTTTCCAGAAACGGCCAATCCATGGACTTCCGGTTGCCCAGCACCAGGTACTTGAATGCCCGGCCGCGAACGTACTGCTGCTGGAACTCGCTGAGGTGCTGTGCGGTACTGCCCTGCAGGCGGTGGTAAAGGTCCTGGCGCAGATCATGGCTGAAGCCAATGCGTTGTGCCGCTCTGGCTTCCCAGTAAACCCGGGATGGGATGATGCGTTCGCTTTCCAGGCGCAGCAGCAGCGATTCGCGTGCCTGCTCCGCTTTTTCAGGTATCATGGGCATCTGTTCAATGATGGAGGACAGCGCAGGAATGGCGTCCTGCAGCTTATCGGGCTGGGTGCCGACGTAGGCTTCCAGGTAATGGGCCTTTTTCTTCTGGTTGGGAGAGCCGTAATAGGCATAGGTGGAATAGGCCAGGGCCTTGGCCTCGCGGATCTCCTGGAAGACGATGGACGACATGCCGTAGCCGAAATATTCGTTGTAGAATTCCCGCATGAGGTGCTCCTCCAGGTTGAACTCGGGCGTACCCCGGGAAACCATCATCACATCCGTCTGGACGATGGGGAAGTCCAGAAAAAGGACCTCGTTCTCTGCGGTGGGAAGCTGGTGGAAGTCGCGGGGCGCCGGAAGGGCCGACAATTCTTCCGGGACGGCATGGTGGCGGCGGATGAGCTTTTCCACCTCGGCCGTGGAGCGGGGGCCATAGTAATGGAGGCGGTGCTCAAAGCTGTTCAGGCGCCGCACCCAGGAAACCAGCTGCTCGGGTTCCAGGGTGAGCAGCTCGGTTTCCGGCAGGCGGTAGGTAAACGGGGAATCCTGTCCGTAGCGGGCGTAATTGCCCATGGCGTTGCGCAGTACGTGGCGCCGGTCCTTCCGGGAATTGGCTCGTTTGGACAGAATGTCGGCAATGACATTGCGGAGCGCATTGGCATCTTCCTGTACTTCTGCCAGCAAGTGTTCCACCAGTTGCAATCCTTCCTCCAGGGATTCGTCCAGCCCGCTGATGGTGAGGTATGAATATTCAACGCCCCCGCTTACGTCAAAGGACAGGCCGAGGCGGAAAAGCTCCCGCTGCAGGGTGGCGGCCGGATAGCGGCTGGTGCCAAGATAAGGAAGGTAGGCCAAAGCTATGGGTAGAATACGGCTGTGGGCCTTGCCCATCTCAAAGATATAATCCAGCCGAAACAGCTCATTATCGGTATTGCGGACGTAGTCGAGCCACAGGCCGGGCTGCAGTTCCCGTTTATGGATGAGTTCGGTAAAATCCGTGAACTGCGGTTCCATGCGGGCGGGCGGCTGGCTCAGGAAGCCCCTGGCAAAATCGGAAAGGGCATCGCGCCGCAGCTCTACCGCAGTGATGGGCGGTTTTTCCACCTTGATGACGTCGGGGTCGTCTCCCTGCTTTTTGTAAACTACCACATAATTTTCATTGAGGTGTTCGCGGGCAAAGGCAACGATGTCTTCCTTGCTGAGGCTTTCCCAAAAGTCGTACCGCCCCACCATGCGTTGCCAGTCGATGCCCAGTATAAAGGCCTGTACCATCATGTCGACCCGGGAATGGTTGGATTCACTGCCTTTGATGTCAATCAGGCGCAGGTTTCTGACCACCGCTTCCAGCAGCCAGCCTTCAAATTCTCCCTGCCTGAATTTCTCCACTTCGGCCAGCAGCAGCGCCTCGGCTTCTTCCAGGGTTTGCCCGTTGCGGGGCTTGGCGTACAGGCCGAAGGCCGAGTAATCTTCATAGGCCCAGAACCAGGCGTGGGAATTCAGTACCCGCTGCTGCTGGTTGAGGTTGATGTCGAGCAGCCCCGCCTGGTAATTGTAGAACAATTCCTTGATGATGGCCAGCATCAGCGGATGATCGGTACGGGCCCCATCGAACCTCCAGGCGATGTCGACATAGGCCGCTTGCTGGCCGAATACTTCCCGGCGGACGGGCTTTCCGGCCGGAGGCTGCTCGCTGAAACGGAAAGGCGGCAGAGGGCCGGGCCGGTAGGCGCCGAAGTACTCCTCGGCCATACGGGCCGCTGCTTCCGGGTCGAAATCGCCGGAAAGGAGGATGGCCATATTATTTGGCACGTAGTAGGTGCGGAAGAACTCCTGTATCTTCTTTTGTGAAGGGTTTTTCAGGTGCTCCGCCGAGCCGATGGTAGTCTGGGCGCCGTAGGGATGCCGGGGAAAGAGGGCCGCCCGGATGGCATTATTGGCCTTGCGCATGTCCTGGTCCTGGCCGATATTGAACTCCTCGTAGACAGTCTCCAGCTCGGTATGGAACAAGCGCAGGGCCATCATGCGAAAGCGTTCCGACTCCAGCTTCATCCAGCGCCTCAGCTCATTGGAGGGGATGTCGTTAACGTATACCGTCTGTTCCACCCAGGTGTATGCATTGGTATCGCGGGCGCCGATGGCGCCGGCCAGCCGGTCGTACTCATTGGGCGCCACCAGGGTGGCCGCTTCATTTGACAGGCGGTCAATTTCCCGGTAGATCTGCGCCCGCTCTTCCGGGGAGCGGGTTTGGCGGTGGCGCTCAAACAGCTCGGAGATCTGCTCCAGATACCCGGATTCCCGCTCCCAGTCCAGCGCGCCAATACGGCTGGTGCCCTTAAACAGCATGTGCTCCATGTAGTGGGCCAGTCCCGTCGTATCCGGTGGGTCCTGTTTGGAACCCGCACGCACGGCAATGTTGGTGTAAATGCGCGGCTCATTGGGGTTGACGCTCATGTAGAGCTTCATGCCGTTACTCAGCGTGTGGATCATCACCTGGAGCGGGTCGCCGGAGACGCGCTCGAATTGCTGCTCTGTATCTGTTGCTTCTGCTGCCATTTTTTGTCCGCTGTTTTGGTTCATTCTAAAAGAAACGGATTTTTGGGGGTGGGGGTTGTGGAGGATTCGTGTATTCGTGTATTCGTGTATTTGTGCATTTGTGGGCTACCCGTCTAACGTTGGACAGGCCCGTACACCGTACAAGCCCGTGGGCTGCGCCATTGGCTCGTACACCGTACACGCCCCGGAGCTTTCTGTCCAGCCTTAGACGGATGCCCCATTTGTGCATTTGTGCATTTGTGTTTCAGGGGGAGCGCTGCCAATGCACCAATGCACTTAAACACCTATACAACCCCTTCATTTCCCCTTCCCCTGCAACAAAACCAGCACCGTATAAAAAAGGATCTTGAAATCCAGGGCCAGGGACATATTTTCGATGTAGAGGATGTCAAATTTGAGGCGTTGCAGCATCTGGTCCAGGTTGGAAGCGTAGCCGTACTTGACCTGTCCCCAGGAGGTGATGCCGGGGCGTACCTTCAGGAGGTGCTTGTAATGGGGCGCCAGTTTCATGATCTGGTCTATGTAGTACCGCCGTTCGGGGCGGGGCCCTACCAGCGACATATCTCCCTTGAGTACATTCCAGAATTGAGGCAGTTCATCCAGGCGCCATTTGCGCATGACGCCGCCCCAGGGCGTGCAGCGGTTGTCGTTATCGTGAGAAAGCTGAGGGCCGTCCTGTTCGGCGTCGGTGTACATCGAGCGGAATTTGTAAATGACAAAGGGTTTTCCGTCCTTGCCGATGCGTTCCTGCCGGAACAAGACCGGCCCGGGGGAAGAAAGGCGGACGCGCAGGGCGATGTACAGGTACAGCGGAGAGAGGGCAACCAGCAGGAGCGCCGCTACGGCGACGTCGATCAGGCGCTTGACCAGGCGCTGCCATTTGGGCATCAGCCCCTGTTCGATCTCGATGAGCACGGCGCCGAAGACGTGGTTCATCTTGACCGAACCGAGCATAATGTCGTACATATCCGGGATAATCTTGACCAGCACCTCTTCAAAATCGAAGAGGACGTTGAGGATCTCGCGCAGCCGGTTATGCTCTGAAGTCTCGATCGCAATGATGGCCTCCTCGATATTGTACTCCCGTACCACCTGTTCCAAGTGCTCCAACTTGCCAAGGGAGGGGAGGTGCTCCACCAGTTCGCTTTTTTCCTTTCCGTTGACGTCGAGAAAACCGATGAATTTATAGCCCAGCCCTTTTTTCCTGCCGGATATCTCCTGGTACAACTCCAGCGCATTCTGGTTACTGCCGATGATGAGGGTGTTGTAGGTGATCTGCCCTGCCTTGAGCCGCCGGCTGGCCCGCGTGAGCAGTATCATACGCACGGTGGCCGTCAGGCTGAAGTGAAGCAGAAAAAGGGTGATGAAGGAATTGTAGTAGGTCGTGTAGTTGGTGACGACGTCGTCGAGGATCAGGGTGAAAAAGAGGAACAGCACGCCAAAGAAACTGAGGAAAAGGGTGCGGGTAAGGGTAGCCAGGCGCGAGAGGCGGTAGATGTCGTTGTATTGGTCGAAAATGGAATAGAACAACACCCAGCCGGTAGGTATGATCACCACTCCGTACCAGAAGTTGGCGTCATTGAGGATGCTCCAGTCCAGCGTTGCCCCTTCCAGGTTCTTGCGGTAGAGGAAGAAGCATGCCCAGGACAGCATCGCGGTGATGAAATCCGCAGCCCTGTAGGCCTGAGTGTGCCTGCGGCGCCGGCGGGTCATGTTCTGTAGCATAGTTGCTGTGTCGTTATTTGCCGGGGTGCCGGAGGGGTTGCGAATTGTCCGTTGTTTGTTGTCGGTTGTTCGTTCCGGCTGGCAACAAACAACAAGCAACAAACAACAAACAACCTGCAACTCCTAAAAGTGCACCAGTTTGATATTGTCCAGCCACACGTTGGCCGCCGCCCGTGTGAACTGCCCGTTCTCCAGGGGGATAAAGGCCTGTAGAATGACCTGGTATTCCGCCCGGTTCACCTGGTTGATCAGGAGGGAGAGGTTGAAATAGATCTTGTTCCACTCCTGGTTCGGGACGAAGCCCGGGTTCAGCGCCCGGACGCCCTGCGAGGGCAGCCCGTTAACTTCATGGCCGATTACGCCGAAGACCACCGGGACGTCTGAACGGTAATTGACTTCCAGATAGACCAGCGGGTTTTGCGCCGTAAGGCCGCCGAAGCGGCCGTTGGTCGCCAGCTCGACCACCGAACTGGTAGAGTCCAGCTGTATCTTCAGGGATTGGCTGCCTTCAAAAACGCCCTCTGTCACCAGTGTTACCTGGCTGGCGTTGCCCCGCTGTACATCCTGAAACAAATGGGCGCTGCGTTCGAAGTTCTCAATAAAGGCAAACTCCGCTCCATCCTGGTACCCGATAACGGGCCGGATGGTGTCGATCTTTTCGGAAACGAGCTCGGGCGTATAAACGAACGATTCGTAGAACGGATATATTTCCGGCGTGGAATTGATGCCGTTGTCTTTGATACCGGCCTGCAGGGTGATCTCCCGGTTGCCCGTTTCCAGGATGGGGATCAGGGCCGGCAGGGTATAGGCGCCGAGAAAGCCGCCGTCCAGGTTGAGCCACACATCGGTGATCTTTTCTGAGCTGGTACCCTCCGTTATGTTGTTGGTTTGCAACTCGATATCCGGCACGTAAATGTAGGCCGGAATGCCTTCTTCCGGGTTGATAACGTCACAGGAAGCCAGCATAAAGAGCAGCAGGGCGCCAAAACCGGCCATTTTCCATTTCCTCATAGGGTTGATCATTTTGATTTTCACAGCTTATTCATTCCTTCATTCCCTCATTCCCTCATTCCTTCCCCGTCCTCGTTCCTCGGCCGGGTAAAATTCCTTCATTCCCTCATTCCTTCCCCGTCCTCGTTCCTCGGCCGGGTAAAATTCCTTCATTCCCTCACTCAATCCTCCGTTCCATCTCAGCAATGATCTGATGGGCCAGCTTCAGGGCTTCGTATCCATCTTCAATGCTCACCACCGGGCGTTTATTTTCCCGGATACTTTCGGCAAAGGCCTCCAGTTCCATTTTGATGGCGTTTACGGGTTCGACCTGGGGCATGGAAAGGTGGATGAATTTTTTTCCGTGAGGCGTTTCGAGCTCCAGCAGGTTGTCGGCCGACGGGCTGTCGCTTTCGCGGTCGAAGAGGCGGACCACCTGGGCCTCTTTTTCCAGGAAATCGAGGCTGATGTAAGCGTCTTTCTGGAACAGGCGCACCTTGCGCATCTGCTTCAGCGAAATACGGCTGGCGGTGAGGTTGGCCACACAGCCGTTCTCAAACTCGATGCGGGCATTGCAGATATCGGCCGTATCGCTCACGACCGGCACGCCGCTGGCGCTGACGAACTTTACCGGCGACCGGACGAGGCTGAGCACGATGTCGAGGTCGTGGATCATCAGGTCCAGGATCACGGACACATCGGTGCCCCGGGGGTTGAAAACGGCCAGGCGGTGGGCTTCGATGAACATAGGCGCCAGGGGCATGTTGTTCAGGGCCAGCAGGGCGGGGTTGAACCGTTCTACGTGCCCGACCTGGGCCTTTACGCCGTATTCCCGGCACAGTTGGAGCAGGTTCTCGGCTTCTTCCAGGGTATTGGAAAGAGGTTTTTCTATAAATATATGCTTGCCTTTACGGACCGCCCGGGAAGCTACCTCGAAATGCGTGGTCGTGGGCGTGACGATGTCTACTACATCGACCGCTTCCAGCAGTTCATCCAGGGATGCCCAGCGGCGGGCCCCGTACTCCTCCTCGGCCTGCCGGGCCGCGGTGTCATCGGGGTCGTAGAAGCCTGCCAGTTCATAGGCATCCGGCGCCAGTTGAATGCATTTGAGATGGATCTTTCCCAGGTGCCCGGCACCCAGAAGCCCGATTTTGAGCATAAGCCTTCGTTTTATTTTGGAGCCGGGGCAAAAGTAAGAGAATTTCCCCAACTCAGGGCCCTTACTCCCGGAAATACATCAGGATAGCCCCAAACAGGGTGATCAGCGCAATGAGTACGGTGGCCATGCGTATCGAATACCGCATGTGGTTGACAAACGTCTCGATCTCCTCGCGCATATGCGGGTACAACGGCATTACCTCCGCTTCCATCTTCTCCCGGTTGAACAGATGGGCCGCGCCAAACTCCACCCTGTTTTCCACCAGCTTCCGGTAAGTGCGCAGCACCTTTACCCGGAAATACAGGTTGAGGAACAACATCGCCAGAAAAAGGCCTATAACTATAGATATAAGGAGTATAAACATGATCGGGTCTCTGTTAATGGCGGCCTTGCCGGCCCGCCGATCTGCTGTTCTGTACTTTTGCGTCGCGAATTTAGGAAAATTGGAAAAGTTTTTTTCCAAAAAGGTTGCACAGTACCATTTGCCCGCTTACATTTGCAGCCGCTTTGGAAGAAAGATTCCGGCAAAGAACAACACAAAGAAATTTTTTTCCGAAAAATTTGCACAGTTTTGAAAATGTCCCTACCTTTGCATCCGCTTTGAAAGAAAGCGCGGCGCGAGGCAGGCGAGAGGAGTTGGAACAGTGTGTTTACGTGGCAGGAAAAGCGGCAGAAAAAGTGCCAAAAATTTTGCCAGGAAGAATAGAGGTTGTATCTTTGCCTTCCCTTTGCGGATGAGCTGGGGAAATAAGATAAAAAGATAACCTGTTTGGGTTAGAAGATAAGAAGAGCGCCCGTCGCCCTTGCTCGGAGGAGAGTGGGGGGCAGAGTTGGGCCAGCTTCGAAGAGTTCATTGACACTGTGGTACAGAAGGTAAGCACTAGAACTAAGTAGGAATACTTAGAGATTTTTAAA
>JAGFJE010000263.1 GCA_024103175.1 Phaeodactylibacter sp. | reverse complement strand
AGGAGAAAAACTCACCGCCGATGATGGTTTCTCCCGGTTGGGGAAAGCGCGATGTTTTGACCACCATGTCGGTGTTGGAGCTTCCGATGACGAGGATATTTTCCATGTCTTATTCCTTTGTTGAGTTATTCCTGCCTTCTGATATTCCGTGCAGGTAACTGTACAGGGCCATTTTCCCGCGCATGGTCTGCCGGGGGGTAAATTCGCCGTTGGCCCAGGAGTAGCGGCAGTTGAAGTAGCCTTCCTGGTGGGGCCAGCCGCCGGCCTTCCATTCGGGGTAGCATTTTTCCACGAACCACTGCGGGTTCGACCCGTTGTGGCTGCCGCCCCAGGGGTCGAGGTTGTTGTAGGGCGTATGGCCGGGATGGAGGCCGGGCGTACCGTCGTTGCGGCCCGAAGTATAGCAATTGACAATGTGGTGTTCGCCCAGCCCGGTCATCTCCACGATATTGGTGGGGTTTCTGCCCAGCCCCCAGTCCGCCTCGAGGATCATGGCTTTTTTGAACAATTCTTTTTCCGCCTCATCATTCGAAATGGCGTGGGCAAGGAGAACCAGTTGCAGGTTGTGGGGCGTTTGCCAGTAGTTGTCGTTGGAGGATCGCCGCGAGGGGCGTTTGTCCATGTGTTGTACGTTGTGTTCAAGGGCCTGCTTCCTCACCGATAATCTCATATTCTGATACAGATCGGGGTAATGCCGTTCGCGCGGGCAAAACAGGTAAGCCGCCGTGCCCCAGGTTTGTTCCCATTGTTTTTGCTGCTTGATGGCGGATTCTCCATCCTTTACGACACTTTCTTCCGACATAATGTCTTCCCATTCCCGGTTGCCGGTGGTATTGTACAGAAAGGCTGCCGCCATCATTCTGAAATCCCGGCCGCGCATAACGGCATCGCCAATGTCCTGCCGATCCCCGAGCTGCTGGTTCTCCTGCTTTTCGGCGAACCGGAAGGCTTTGATGGCTTCGGCTTGGTAATACTCCATTAGATCCTCGTGCCCGGACAGGCGGAAGCATTCGGCCATCATGGCGCAGTTGGCGGCGTTGGCCCAGGCCGCCATGGTGGTGGTTCCGGCCTGGAACATGATCGTTCGCTCTTCTGTAGGGTTGGTCAGGCCGTGGGCGTAAGCCTCTCCATCGCGGATGCTCAGGAAAAAGTCCACCTCGTTCCGGGCCTCATCCATGATATCAGGAATGCCATTGCCGCTTTCGGGAATGTTCAGGTTGTCGTCATTGATCTTCCCGCCGGTAAGCAAATGCGGAAGCAGCAGGTCGTAGATGTTCGACACATGGGCGAGGTGGCGGTCCCAGTCCAGGGCGTCGGAATGGCCGCCCCTGGCATTGGGGTTAGTTGGATTCCCCGGCAGCCGCCGTTTCCAGAACTCCGACTCCCGGGCCGGCTTGAAATGAGGCTCGTCCCAGGTGTCGCCCGGAATAGCATGCCACAACGAATCGAAAGGGTCCAGGCCCGTCAGGTAAATGGTGAAGCCCTCGGGGTCCTTCCCTGGAATGAACAGCGGGCGCCGCGGTATCGGCACCATATCCATCTGATCTTCCCCGATGCGCATGTAATAATATCCCCGGAGAGAGGTTTTGTACGGTTCGAAGTAGATATCCGGGCGGATCTCAAACTCCCGGCTGCAGCCGACGCCTTCCACGGCGAGGCGGTATCTCCCGGGTTTGGAAAACCCCGAAAAGTCGGCATTCCACACGTCCGACCCGGTGAGGTTTCGCCCTTCGGCTTCCGCATCGGTGTCCATACTTTTCCAGAAAGCGACTTTTCCCACCTCTTCTTTTTCCCCTGTTTCCACATCGTATATCCATACTTTATTCCCTTCGAAGGAATGATAATCGCGCGGCCCGCCGTCCCCCATCCAGAGGTACAGGCCGGCGGCCTTCACCGGGCTTTCCGGCAGGTATCCGATGATGTTCACATGCACCGCCTCCGACAGGCTGCTGAAAATATCGAAGGCAAAGGGCATTTGGATGATATCGGTTCCTGTGCCGGGGGAAATATGGAGCGTATAGCTCGCGCCCTGCTTCAGGGAATGGGGAAGCTTCAGGAAGATCCAGTGGTCGAGTTTGTAGTTCCAGTCGTGATCGGTGTTGTTGGTTTTTGACTTTCGATGGACGGCTACCGGGTGCAGGCCGGTTCCTCCGTACCGCTCGTCGCTTTCGGAAGAGATCGTCCAGGAACCCGCCAATGCCACGAGCTCGGTGTTCAGCTCCTCACCATACACCATAAGCGTATCGTCTCCCGGCCCGTAGTCATGGCCGGTGTAGGCGCTCCGGCCGGTTGCGTCATCGCGATAGAATACCTCCCCGTCTTTGAAGTAGGCCATGATGTAGTCCTTATCTACTACCTTGACTTCGACCAGCTTGGTGGCATAGGACCTTGTTAAGGATAAGGCCAGGAAAGTGAGTAGCAATAACCTTCTCATTAGGTATCGTGGATTATTTTAATTGAGAGGTGGGCGTAATAGAAAATGGAACGCGGATCTGCGCCGATTAGGCGAATAACGCAGATTTCAGGCCATAAGCCTGCGAACGCCGTCGCTCATACCGATAGCTATACGGCATGGCGCCGGGCGATCTTGGCGGATCCTGTTTGGGGCCTTTACGGCCCCGTACAAATCCGGGCCCATGTGAAGCCCTGATCCGCGTAATCCGCCAAAACCGCGATAATCCGCGTTCCATTCCCGGTGCCTGTAGGTGGTATTACGCCACCCCTCGATCATTTTAATTCGATCTTAAAGACCGTATTCCTTTCATCCGGCATGGGGTAGTTGAAATGTAT